>CAZXLJ010000056.1:1192-21348 GCA_964641175.1 uncultured Cellvibrionaceae bacterium | reverse complement strand
GCTTAAAAGCGAAAATTTCCAGTTTTCCATCGACGATTTTGGAACCGGCTATTCGGCGATCAACTACCTGCGCCAGTATCCGGTGGAGAGCCTGAAAATCGACAGGAGTTTTATTGCCGAGCTGGGCGTAAGCCGACAGGCCGATACGCTGGTCAAAGTCATTGTGCAAATGGCCCGAAGCTTGAACATCAAGGTAATTGCAGAAGGTGTGGAGACCCGAAAGCAGGTGGATTTTCTTTCTGCAATCGGTTGCGATTTTCTTCAGGGCTACTATTTTGCGAAGCCAATGCCAAAGCAGGAGTTTGTGGAGTTCATCCACGCTCACGCAAAGCGGCGCGCCGATGGTGTAAGAGACCGTCAGGCGAAATAACCCGGAAACCACCACCGTTAGTGGGGCTTTCCGGGTGTGCTGTTTTCCTAAAACTGCCAGGTCGCGCCGACTACAAAGGCACGCCCAACATGTCCCGCCGCATATAAATAATCGTAATCCGATGCGTATTCACCATCGACATTCAGCACAGGATCCTCATCGGTCAGATTGCGAACGCTCAGACGATACTGTCCCCAGCTGCCGGCTTCATAAGCGTACGTAAGATTATGAGTGAGGAAGGCATCGTTACGCCCGTTGGTGACCAGCATTCCGGACTCGAGATTGTTTATGTCAGGAGTTTCGAACGCGCTGGTGCTGGGTATGTAGTCAATGTTCCACGTCAGCCTGTGATCATCCAGCGACCAGCCTGTCGTCAACTGCGCACGATACTCTGGCTGCAGCTCAAAGCCGCTGTGGTCTTGCATTGGACCTCCGGCGTAATTGTCAGATTTCCAGTCGATAAAGTACGTGGTGTCAAACGCGACGTCGATTGCACCGATGCCGGTTTCCGTCAGCCAGGTGGTGTTCAGCGCGACTCCCCGCACTTCAAGCCCGGGGCCGTTGATTGACGAGGTTCTGAATCTGGGTTGTTCAAATCCGTGAGTGACGCGATCCACGGCCAGAAGTGCCGGATCGGGATTGGTCGCTCCCACCAGTTCAGCCATCACGATGTCCTGTATGGGAACAAACCGGATGGCATCCTCGATCTGAAGATCAAAAATATCAGCGGCGATTGTGAACCGGCCGGTCTCATAGACTACGCCGATATTGGTGAAGGTTGAAGTTTCCGCATCCAGGTCCGGATTAGCCTGGCGCAGTGTGATGTACTGGTCTTGCTCGCAATCTTCCGCCGAGACGCCGATGGACTCACAGGCTACATAATCAGTTGCAAAGTCCGAAGATTCGCCGCTGGCCTGGGACAGTTCTTCAAGCGAGGGCGCCCGGAAACCTTTCCCCCAGGACGCACGAACCAGCAGGTCTTCCACTGGACGGTAAGTTAATGCAATGCGCGGTGAAAACTTGCTCCCGAAGTCGGAGTAATCATCGTAGCGCAAGGCAATTTCCGCATCGATTTGGTGGGTAATCGGTAGCAAGGCCTCATAGAACGCCGCCCAGACGTTGCGGTCCCGTGCCGCGCTGCTGCCCGCAGAGCCACCAATCAGGCCGGCGGCTGACTGGGCATCCACCGTCGACGAATAGCGAATGTCGAAGCTTTCCGCCCCGATATAGTGGCCAATATTGCCGGCGGGCAGACGTCCCAGGTCAAAGCCGACCCCACCGAATATCTGGTCGAACCGGTTGAAGTCTTCGACCAGCGTGGTGGCTCGCATATTATCAGCGCCGGCCTGGGTGCCGAAGTCGATATTATTCTGAAGGTTATAGGCGACCCCCGAACCACTTAGATAATATTCACCGACATTTCTGTTATCTGTCGTGTTGTGGTGGTAATAAATTTCGTAGTCATAATTGCCTCCGAAAGTGCCTGTGATTCCAGCGATGTAATCCTGACTGTAGTCGTCGACGGTGCTGTCGCGGTTACCCAGCTGGTACCAGCGAAACTGTCCCGGCACCGCAACGTCGTACGGATTGTGCGGGGAATTCGCCGGTACTCCGTCTTCTCCTGGCCACGCGGCGGCGGCTGGCGCAAAGCGACCGAACGAATGGTTGTGACTGAACAGCGCCCGCACAAATAAAGAGTGCCCATCGGCAATGTCATAGCGCAGATTGGTAAAAAATGAATCGCGATTGGTGGATGCCTGATTCGACGCCACGTCCGCAAAGGAGTAACCGCAGTAGCGATTCTCAGTGGCCGGTGAAGTTTCAATGACGCCGATGAAGCCGGGAACCGTTGCGGTCAATTCCTCGCAAAGCGGTGATGCCTCCCAGAGTTTCGTGTCTGGGTTGATGATGGCCGCTCCGTAATTACTGATGCCGACCAGCTGGTCGTAAGCGCCGTCTCCGTCGCTGTCGCTAAATGAAGCGGCGGTATAGGGGCGATCCCGTTCGAACACCGGCTTTTCCTGGAGATGTTCATAGGCAAAGGTGATATTTCCCTTTTCGCTCGAGATACCGGTGGCGATCGAGAAGTTATAGGCTTCACCGCCGACATCTTCCGGTTCAGTGACATTGAAAGAAACTTCGAAACCCTCAAAATCTTCTTTGAGTTTAATATTGACGACGCCGGCAACGGCATCAGATCCATAAATGGCCGAGGCGCCGCCCTTCAGAACCTCCACACTTTCGACCATGGCGGTGGGAATCTGATTGATGTTAATCGCGCTGCCGCCCATGGTCGGAGAGCCGGGTAAGCGTCGACCATCCAGCAATACCAGCGTGCGGGAACTGCCCACACCGAGCAAATCTACCGTCGCCTGTGATTGCCAGGAACCGCCGGAACTTGGCACCACCGATCCGGCGGTATTACCGGTTGTATTGCGCAGCGCATCTGCCAGGTTAAGCCGTCCGAGATCGACCATGTCACTGGAAGTTAACACCTGAATCGGAGCGCTGGTGTCGAGGTTGCTGGGCCTCGCAATACGGGAACCGGTCACCAGAACTTCTTCAAATGGTGCTTCGGGTTCATTTTGAGCGAAAGTAAATGCCGGACAGAGCGCGCATGCAGCGCTCAGGACAATGCCGGCACGGTTTGCTGTCCCGGTACGGCGGAGACGTGTTTCGACTGATATTTTCATGACTGAATGCCCCAATTGGTTGGTGCCATCCGTCAATGCTATGCGCTTCCCTGAGCGTTGATCCCGGTTGCTGGTGCGAGGCGGGTGGAACCTGAGCTGGCTGAATTGACTTCTCGAAAGCGGGAATCCCATTAATACAGCATGATCCACTCCGCCAACCCTTGGGTTGGCTGTCGAATCATAACGATTAGTTCAGCCGTTAACCAATATTTCTATAATTCGAGTTGCCTGTTTCCAAAGTTATTAGAAAAAGAGGGCGGCAATGAGTTAAAAAGCAGTGTCGTCAGGCGACCGAGGGACGGGACAGATCGAAAGCCGGGGCTGCGTGCTCCCCGGCCGTCAGGCGGCCAGCGAAGACGACTCGGTTCCAGGCAGCGATTGTTTGCTGTTCCAGTATTTTTCGTGCCAGTGGTAAACGACAGAGTTGATCGCCGGCTCAATCAAGGCTACTGCGCCTCCGACCAGCATATCCCCCGTCAGCGCCCAGGTGACGGAAAATGCAACAGCGAAATGCAAAGCAGCGAACGACAGTGTCTTTTTCATGGTACGGCTCCCTGGATTTATCTCTTGTTACTAATGATAATCGTTATCATTAAAAGAGCAATTAAATTGAATGGATGCTCGCAATAGACCTAAGCTATAAGAGGTGACTGGATTTTGAAAGGAGACAGTGGGCCCTAGGGAACCTCTGATTAACTCTGGGCCGCTCCCTACGGGGCTTGCATCGCTTCGCGAGCTCTGCGTTGACGCTTCTCGACAGGCAGTCAGCATGCCTTCGAAGCGCCGCCTTGATCTCGCAAAGCGCTGTAAGCCAGACGCTATTCGGACTTGATCAGAGGTTCCCTTAAAATTAGCCCGGCAGTTTACGGACCGATGATCACGATCCGGTTTTCCAGATGTGCAGTGTCTGTATGTTTTTTAGCAACGAACTCCGCGAGGTCCTTTTGTACCTGGGATTCTGCCTCCCCGCTCAAGGTGACCCGTCCCTGATAGGTCTCAACTTTTATCGACATGCCATTGACATGCTCATGGGCCACCAAGCGGGCCTTGATGGCGGCTGTGGTCGAAAGATCTTTCGCGAACTGGGAAAAATCGCGTTTATTCGGGATAGCCGCAGCGGCGGGTTCCGGTAGGGTGTGTGCGAGCTCCGGAGCAATGGTCAAACGGTTCTCGACGGACTCTATGCCCTCCATTTTCCGTGCGATCTCACCGGCCAGATCCTTTTGAGTCTGGGTAGCGACCGCGCCTGTGAGCACAGCGGTCCTGGCATCGATAGCCACTGCAATACTGAACCCTTCGAGTTGCGGATTGAACGCCAGGGCGCTTTCGAGCTTGCCCTGCATGCGGCCTGCATTGAATGCGTCCTGATCCGGGGCCGAATTCGACGGCGTAGAGCTGGCCGCAGCCGAAGGAGCGGTGAGTTCTTCACTTGCCCAGCCCTGTCCCTGCGCTAGCAGTGAAATGCAGAGCAGGGAAGCCGAACAGAGTCTTAAGGCGAGATTTGCCATGAATTTTTCCTTTGCTTACCACCATCGGTAAAAAACGCATATTTATCGGAAAGATGTGCTTCGGGCCAGTGGCTGCTGCCGATATTGAGACCAGTGCATCACAACGGAACTGCCTACGGTCGGCCTGTGCGTCCGGATGAATCTGGAGGCAAGCGAGTAAAAACAGGACTGGCACATTTATCGCCTGTATTCGGCTTGAGTCCTCCAGTTCCCGCCCCAGCCAGTGTTTGCCCCAGAAACGATCTGTATATAGCCGTCAGAGTGGGGAACCGCCTGGAACGGCGGTGTGCGCTTGCCATGTGGGACATAACCCGAGCAGGGAAAGGGGTAAGTGGAACATTTCCGGGCTTAGCTCACTTATAAAAACTATTCATGAGATTTCAGATGAACGCGAGTAAAGATCTCCCTGCTGAAGAAGAACACGAGACGTTTCACGGGGTCGTCAAAGCCTGTCTCGTAGTGTTTACCGTGCTGGCAATAATGTACACCGTGTACCTTTGCAAGGTGATCATAGTGCCGTTTGTGGTAGCGGCATTTCTGGCCCTGCTACTGAGCCCGATTGTCCGCTCGCTCATGAGATTTCACGTGCCCAAAACAGCCGCCGCCACTTTCGTCATGCTGTGCCTGGTTGCCGGGACAATTTCTCTGACGACAGTCTTGGTCGAGCCGGCTGGCCGCTGGCTATCGACGGTGCCTGTTCTAAGTGAGCGCCTTGCTTTCCAGATCGAAGAAGTTACCGAGCCGCTGGGAGATATTAAGAACGAAGTGTTGCCGGAAACACCCGATGGTCAAAGCGGCGCGAAAAAAGCGTTGAATTCTTCGTTAATGGTGATCATGAGTTCAGCGGTCCAGGGTGCTCTTGTTCTGATTGTGCAAATTGCGGCTATTGTCGTTGTAACATTTTTCTTTCTTGTTTGCGGTGAGGATCTCCTGCGAAACATTGTTAAGGTCCAGAACACCTTTGCCCATAAAAAGTTGACGGTGGTAATGTTCCAGACCGTCCGCGACGACATTTCCTATTATGTTCTTGTCATTTCCACAATAAATGCGTGTCTTGGCCTGGCCACCGCGGGCGCCATGAGCCTGCTGGGTGTAAAGGACCCTCTTCTTTGGGGTGTTCTCGCCGCTTTGCTGAACTACGCGCCCTATCTGGGTCCTTTCATTTTGACCGTCGTGCTAGGGTTGGTGGGATTTACCCAGTACGAAACGTTCACGCAGGCCATGATGGCGCCGGGAGCGTTTTTGCTGTTGAACGTGCTCGAAGGGCAGTTCATTACTCCGGCCCTTCTGGGGCGCCGCTTTAACATTAATCCTCTTGTCGTCGTTCTCTGGATGTTTTTGTGGAGCTGGCTGTGGGGGGCCGCTGGCCTGCTGCTCGCAATCCCCATGCTCATGTGCTTCAAAATCGCCACTAAACATCTCAATTTCATGGGAGAGTGGGGCAACGTACTAAATGGTAACTACATTCTGGAAGTGCCAGAGGAGCCTAAACCGGCCGTCTGATAAAGGTAGGCGGCTAGCAAAGCAATTCTTGTTTTTTGATGACTTGATGAAATCGAAATATCTCGGGGCATGCACGCCCCTTTTTTGTAAGAGCTGCATAAAAATATGCAATTAAGGTGGATCGGCCGGTACATTCCTCAATTGGAGCTGCTCTTAAACTGAATTTTCTTGGGAATTGGTATAAGGACCGCTCCTTTAAGGCAGCAGTTTGGCTCCTTGATAAATGGATGCTATTAAACCTAACTGGCGTTACTTTAATTGGGCATAAAGGGGCCACCCTTTAATTTATAAGCCAGGAAATTTAGTTGGCATGGCAATTGTAAGGATACTGACGTAATCGAGACTTTTAACTTGAGACTTGAAAAATAGGAGAAATAGACCATGTTAAGTTATGCAGTATTATTCCTTGTAATCGCTTTAGTCGCCGCTGTTCTTGGTTTTGGTGGAATCGCTGGCGCTGCAAGCGGAATCGCTCAGATCCTGTTCTTCGTATTTTTGGTTTTGTTTGTAATCTCCCTGTTTTTCGGACGCGGTAAACCGAAAATCTGAGAATTATAAATAGCTGAAAAAAATCCAACCGACCGGAGCAAAAAAAATATGCAAACCACATCCTCAGACCAGATCCTGGGAACAAATTCGACCTCTAGCGTCTCCTCTAGCGCCGAAAGCCGCAAGATCAATGAAGCGATCAAGCAGGTGAAGCAGGCTACTTCCAGCGTCTGCGATGCCGTAGGTAGTCTGGGATCAGCGTCTTCCGGAATCGCTCGTCAAAAAGTGGAAGAAGGCAAGCAGCAATTCAACCAGCTGAGTGAGCAAACAGAAGCTTATCTCAAGCAGCGCCCCTTGATGGCAGTGGGTTTGGCCTTCGCTGCGGGCATCATAGCCGCAAAACTGATCAGTCCTCGGGACTGATCCGATGGTTGAATCGACCACGACCCATACTTCTTCCACTGGAGCGCAATCCGCTCCAGTGGAAGAAAGTTCAAAAAATTCCCTTCTTAACAACTTCAATCTGGAAAGCCTTGGCAGGCAGCTGCAGGATGTTGGCGAACTGGCTGGTGCTTCGTGGAGCGCAGTTTCGTCAGTAGGGCAACTGGCGGCTGCGGAACTCATATTGGCTCTGTCAATGATCCCGAGAGTAGCCGCAGGAGCGCTGCTGCTCATCCCCATATCCATGTTTTTCTGGCTGGGCCTGAGTTCCACCCTGGCTTATCTGGGCTACGTGTATTGGGATAACATGCTGGCAGCTTTCTTGATTTTCACTTTGCTGCAACTCGCCACCATGGCCGCGCTGTTCGCATGTCTGCGGACCTGGAAGAGCAAAATGCATTTTAATGGGACACGTCGTCAAATCCGGGCAATCAGCGAGGCAATTCAAAATGAAACTCGATCGCACCATCACGCAGCTGGAGAGCAACGCCCAACGGAGCTGCGACCGTCTTCTGAACATCCTGGCGCAGCATAAGAAAGGCCTCGGGCGCCCTCGAAACCTGGCGTTTGTGGCGGGTGCCGGTCTTGCGTCGACTTTTGCGATCTGGGGATTCCGGCCCGTAATGGCGGTTCTATCTGTCCAGCTCGTTCGGTTATTCGCGCCGTTACCGATGCTTTGGCTGAGGCAGGCCATGTCCACGGCAGGGCAGCGTTAGACGACAGCCAATGCCGGGCGGCCTGCCCGGTATTTACTGGGGATCGCGTGTTCGGGATCTTCGGTCCAGCCAGATCCCGCTTCTGTCGCCTCTTCCAGACGTGTTCATATCGGTTTTGCTTTATCGGCGCTGTCTTTGTCACTCAATGTTCGCCAAGTCCGGCACAATCCTTGACGGAGCCGAGGTCCCAAGCCAGACAGCGCCCGGGGCCTTTGTTGTTCGAATGAGTGAACTCGGTTAGACTTCTGCCCGTCCAGCCCGGCAATCCGGGCTTCGCGACTCCTCCGATCGCGTCAGTCCTGTCTTCCCCTGATAAACCGGATTAGCCGCAGGTAGCAACAGAGTTTGGGGTTTCTTCGTTTATGGCTCAAATACTATTGGTTGATGACGACACCGAATTTCTCAACGCCACACGGGAATTATTGGGTCTATTGGGTCATCAGGTGGCCGCGGCACAGAGTGTCGCGGAGGCGTTCCGCCTCGTGGAAAAGCAGGTGTTCACCCATGTTTTTCTGGATCTGATCTTGCCCGACGGAAGCGGACTCCACATTCTGGACGGATTGAAAGGTAGTAACGTTGACGCAAAGATCATTTTGGTCACCGGTCACCCTTCGGTCAAGGCGATCGTCAAAGACCTCTATGGTCCCAAAATCACCTACTTGATCAAACCTCTTGATCTTGAACAAATCCAGGCAGTGCTGACTCCCGTAGCGGGAGAGACCAGCAGTTCCGTCACTTCGCACTTCAAGTGGCTGGTGGGGGAATCCCAACCCATGCAGCAGCTATACAAGATGATCGAACGGGTGGCCTCATCCAGCGCCAATGTCTTGCTGATGGGAGAAAGCGGTGTCGGCAAGGAGATGGTCGCCGCGGCCATTCATGAAGCGAGCAAGCCGAAAGGTGATTTCGTTCCCGCCAACTGCGGTGCGTTTTCTCATGAACTGATCGGCAGCGAACTGTTCGGGCATGAAAAGGGTGCTTTCACCGGTGCCACCCATCGCAAGCCAGGGGTTTTTGAGCTGGCCAACGAAGGCACACTGTTTCTTGATGAAATTACGGAAATGCCCATCGATCTGCAGCCGAATCTCCTGCGGGTACTGGAGACGCGCAAGGTTACCCGGCTGGGCGCCACCAGCTCCATTGATGTTCAGTGCCGCGTGGTTTCAGCGACCAACCGCACTGAATCGGAAATCGTGGAAGACAACCTGCTGCGGGAGGATCTGTATTTCCGGCTGGCAGTCTTTCCGATTCGAATCGCGCCGCTGCGGGAACGCAAGGAAGACATTCCTTTGCTGGTTGAACATTTTTTATCGATCTTCAACCGCGATTACGGCAGCAATGTCGGCATAAGAGATGAAGATCTGGAACGCCTTATGCACCATGATTGGCCCGGGAACGTTCGGGAGCTGCGGCATGCTCTGCATCGGGGTTTCATTATGGCGGAATCGTCCACCAATGTAATCCAGCTGCCAAGGGAGCTTTCATCACCTTTCTCACGCAGCAGTCTCCAGAAAGGAAAAGGCATCACGGTGGGTAAAACTGTCGAAGACGTCGAGCGCGAACTGATTGAAACCACCTTGAACCATCTGGGTGGCGACAAGAAGAAGGCGGCCGACATGCTGGGAATCAGCCTTAAAACTTTGTACAACCGGTTAAACACATACTCACCCTGATATTGCAGTGAGGCGTACGATGGAAGATATAAATAAGTTAATACATGATGTAAGAAACCCGTTGAATTCCATTGCGGTTAACGCCGAGCTGGGGAAGTTGACGCTGCAAAAAACTGGAGACGTTACGCGTGCGATCGAGATATTTGATGTGATTCTCAACGCTTGCCGTAATTGCAGCAATCACCTTACGGAGTTACGTGAGTGCCTGAACGAAACTACTTCGTTGACAAGCCCCAGGGATGGAAGCGACATCAAATAGATCAACTTACATGACCGGTTCAGGCAGTAGCCGGGCGCCCTGGTATTTGGCGCTGGCCGTCGTTGCAGTTTTTTTCGTTTCCAGCGTCATCATGGCCTACCGTTCCGTTGGAGTCATGGCCACCAACAATGAGCGGGAAGGGGAAACCCTTCACGTGATCTCTTTGATCCATCAGCTGCGCTCCCGGCTTTATGCCGTAGAGAGCGGCCAGCGTGGATTTCTGATTACCCGGGATCCCGTCTATTTAAAGCCCTACGAAGAGGGCTTGAACAAGGTCGAGGAGCTCCTCGACCAGCTGCGCAGTGGCACTCTCTACGACGAAGAACAGCACGCACGCTTCCTGAAACTCTATCCTGTCGCCCTGGAACGTCTTGATGAAATGCGTGAGTCGGTCAGCCTGATACGCCGGCAATATGACAGTACTGCGCTCGCATTGATTGACACGGACAAGGGAATCCGCCTCATGTCGAGTGTGATGACGCATCTCCACGAGATGGAAGATGTAGAGTACGCTCTGCTGGCGGCGAAAAGGATCGATGCGCACCAACGCCGAGGGCAATTGCTTTTCATCATCGTGGCCGGAAATATTATCGGGCTGGTGCTGACGTTTGCCACTTTTTTCTTTGCGTATCGCCACGCCTTGCGGGTTACCGAGCTAAATAAGAAAATCGAGCAGGCCAATACCGAACTTGAATCCAAGGTGGAACTGCGCACCCAGGTATTGGCGCAGTACGCGGAGGAATTAAAACGCAGTAACCGGGAACTGGAAGATTTTGCATTCGTCGCGTCTCATGACCTGCAGGAACCGCTTCGAAAAATAAGGGCATTCGGGGATCGACTGCTTAAAACTTACAGTCAGGAACTCGGAGAAAAAGGCGCCGATTATATTAGCCGCATGCATTCAGCTTCCGAGCGCATGTCAGTCCTCATCAATGACATCCTCAGTTTTTCTCGAGTGACCAGTCGCCAGAGACCGTTTGAGAAGGTTGACCTGAACCGGTTGATGGACAATGTTCTAAATAATCTGGACTACTCCATTCGCGAAAGCGGGGCTGACGTAACTCACGATCCCCTGCCCGAAATTGACGGCGACGCCTCTCAGCTGGAACAGGTGTTTTCAAACCTGATTGCCAACAGTATCAAATTCCGGGTTCCCGATCAGCGGCCTGTGATTCGGCTGCAACTGTCCGTACCAGAGACCCATGAGATTTCGGTGGAAGATAATCGCGAGTGGATCAAGCTGGTACTGAGCGATAACGGGATCGGCTTCGATCCGCAGTACAATGATCGCATATTCAATATATTCCAGCGGTTGCATGCCCAGGATCAATACAAGGGAACTGGCATAGGTTTGGCTTTATGTCGAAAGATTATCGAGCGTCATGCCGGAAGCATTAGCGCAGATAGTCGTCCAGGGGAGGGCGCCGTATTTACAATAATATTGCCCACGACCCAACTTACCCTGGAAGACGCCAATTTAGAGTGACTTTATATGGCCGAAGAAGAAAAAAAACTGATTACGATTTTGATGGCGGATGATGATGAGGATGACCGCCTGCTCACCCGAGAAGCGATGGCGGAAGGCAGGGTGCTTAACCGGCTGGAATTTGTCGAAAACGGGGCGGAGTTGATGGATTATCTCAATGGCACCGGCAAATATACTGACCGAAATGAATTCCCCATGCCGGGATTAATCCTGCTCGATTTGAACATGCCTAGAATGGACGGGCGTGAAGCTTTGGCAGAATTGAAAAAACACCCCGCACTGCGGCGCATACCGGTTGTAATTCTTACAACTTCCAAGGCAGAAGAGGACATGCTCAAGGGTTACGACCTGGGGGCCGCTTCTTATATCACCAAGCCGGTAACATTTGACGCTTTGGTAGATCTCATGAAAACTCTGGGCAAATACTGGGTCGAGATAGTCGAATTGCCCCAGTGACAAGCACGAGTGAGTTACGCCATGCCGGAAATTAAACTGCTCATCATTGACGATGATGAGGAAGATTTCATGATTGTGCGGGATCTTCTCGATGACATCGCAGTGGGCACATTTGTTTCCGACTGGGCGGGGAGTTACGCCGATGGGGCACAGTTGCTGAGCCAGAATCTTCACGATCTGTGTCTGATGGATTACAAGCTCGGTGCCGGCGATGGAATTGAGCTTGTGAGGCAGGCGGCCGGCCTGGGCTTTAGCGGCCCGATTATTTTGCTGAGCGGCGTACACCACGGCACCGTCGATATGGAAGCCATGGAGGCGGGCGCCGTGGATTATCTGGTCAAGACGGATCTGACCGCGGCTCAACTTATCCGCTCCATCCGTTATGCGCTGACCCGCAAGGAAGTTGAGCATGAACGCGTGGAACGGCTCAAGGCCGAAGCGGAAAATCGGTCCAAGAGCGATTTTCTTGCACACCTCAGTCATGAATTGCGTACGCCACTGTCCGCAATTCTTGGCTTTACCGAACTGATGCTCAACAGCCCGCCAACCACAGATACCAAAGCGCATTTAAAAATTGTTCACAGAAATGGCAAACACCTGCTCGGTCTGCTTAATGACATCCTCGATCTTTCCAAAATCGAAGCTGGCAAGCTGGATATGGAGATCCAGCCTGTTTACCTCGCGTCATTATTGAGTGACACCTATTCGCTGATCCATGGCCCTGCCACTGATCGTAATCTCAGCCTGGCAATTGAGATGAACGAACCCTTGCCGGTAACGATTAATACTGACCCGACCCGATTGCGCCAGATCCTGATAAACCTGCTTGGGAACGCAATCAAATTTACCGATGAAGGTGAAGTCAAACTTCTGGTATCCATGGTGAATACCGGACAGGGGGAGCGGATACAGTTTGCGATTGTGGATACCGGAATAGGTATTCCGCCAGAAATGTGTCAGACCGTATTCGAGCCTTTCGTGCAGTCTCGTCAGCCTCATGTGGAAAGCCGGGCCGGCACGGGATTGGGATTAACCATCAGCCGCCAGCTGGTACAGCGTCTGGGCGGTGATATTTTTGTAGAAAGCAGGGTGGGGCGGGGCAGCCGCTTTGTCTTCAGCATCGACCCGGGCGATATCCAGTCCACGCCCCGTGAAACTTTCCAGCTGCAATTTGACTGGACTGACGAGCAGCGCCAGCACATTCCTCAGCTTGAGGGGCGCGTCCTCGTCGTGGATGACCTGCAGGATATCCGCCTGCTGATCGGTTATTTCGTAGAAGCTGCCGGGCTTGATGTTGTCTTCGCCAGCAATGGCAGTGAGGCATTGGCCACCATAGAGACTGAAGAGGCAACCGGATCGACGTTCGACCTTATTCTGATGGATATACATATGCCCGAACTGGGTGGCATGGAAGCCGCCAATCGGCTCAGAGCCCGCGGGTTTGATAAACCCATCGTAGCCCTGACGGCAGCCCACATGAAAGGCGACGAGGAAAATTACCTCCGATCAGGTTTTACCGCCTATCTCAGCAAGCCGATTGATCAACACCGTTTGCACGCTTGCCTGACCCAGTTCATGCCACTGCAACTTCCTAAAGTAGATGTCCGTACCGCGGCAGCGTCGAAGGATGATAAATCTGTGCTCGTCGTTGAGGACTCGGAAGATGCGTTGGAGGCTACCTGTGCCTTGTTGCGGTTAATGGGATGGCATCCCATTACCGCGCGCGACGCCACTGAAGCAGTGGGTCTGGTGCAGCAATGCAAGCCGGGGCGGGCACTGGTTGATCTTAACCTGCCGGATATTAACGGATATCAGCTTTCTGAAAAATTGCTGGCTTTGCATGATGATCTCGAAATCATCATTGCCAGTGGTGAAGACGTCGATCGCGAACGGGCTCGCGCGCTTCGAATCAAAAAAACCATATTGAAGCCCATCACTTTGGATTCATTGAAAAAAGCACTCAGCTGAATTCGCCTGGCGACCGGTAAACATCAGGCCGGCAGGAGTGTTCGCTATCCGCGCTGCTTTGGATACGGTAGAATCCGACCGCAATCAAAACAACTGGGGGAATAATTTATGAACAATCTGAAAACTTTCGTATTGATGGCATGCTTCTCAATCTTTCTGGCAGGCTGTGATTCCAAGCCGGATACCGCTGGTGAGCGCCTGGATAACGCCGTTGAAGAAACCGGCGACGCAGTCGAAGATGCTGGCGATAATGTTTCCGATGGTATAGAAGACGCTACCAACTAAAACATGACAGATCCGGAAAAAGGCAGCTTTGAGCTGCCTTTTTTAATGAGCGGCGAGTTTTAATCCGGTCGAATAGTGTTTCTCGTGCGCGAAGAATTTCCAGCGGGCAGGGACGTGAAGCGGCGGCGCTTTATTCAGGCAGAGAATTTCATTGCCAGGCAAGCTTGATCAATGATACCAGGCCATAGATCACGGCAATAATCAGTGCTACGCCGCCACCGACTATGGCGAGGCTACTGATAAGAGCCTTCGATCGAGTCTTTCCGGGGGCTGCCTCAAAGTCTTCCAGAAGCTTCAGATTTCGATAATTGGACTTCCAGACGAAATCGAAAAGATCGCCGAGGATGGGAATTGTCCCGATGATCGAATCAATGGCAATGTTCAGGAGAATCCTGAAAATGACGGATTTGGGGGCGCCCAGTTTGACAGCCTGATAAAGCGCCCAGGTGGAAAGAATGCCGCCTGCAAAATCACCGACCCCGGGAATCAGACCCAGCACCCCGTCCAGACCGATCCGGTACCCTCCGGGAAGAGGAATACTTTTGTCGAGGAGCCACGCGATTTTACGGCTTCCGGATGGAGTGGAGTTTTGTGTCATAGAACCTTCGTGAAGATGACGGGGCAAATCGACCGGCGTCCCGACGTGTAATTCCCGAAAATGCATAAAAAATTTCAAGAAAAACTACCAGGAGAAACCTGGAGATGTTCCGTCTTTAAACAGGTGTCGTCATCATAACAGGTGCTCTCGGGAAGTTGGTAACGCTGCAAGTCTTTTCCTTTTGAACTCCAGCGGGAGCCCGAACGAAGCTGATGCAATTTAAAATTGCTGACTTCCGCTCGCGGCGAGGATGCCTTACAAATTGCTTATGAAGCCGTTATAAAGATTCACCCTCAGAGCTCAACTTCCTCCAGAAGCTGCCTTGCCCTTAAAGTAGGTTCGTCCGTGGAGAACCACTCAATCTTGTCTGTCCGTAGCCCGACGCCGCGGGTGAGCTGAGTTTTTTTTTGCAGCAGAAGTATCCCGCTTGGATTTTGCGGGCACTTCACGCTGTCCCAGAAGCGAACGCAAGCTGCTGGAAGTGGCCGCCCCCACCGACAGGCGGTCCAGGTGATCAAAAATCTCATCCTGACCGGTCAGGTCGTCAGAGATCATCACACCCGAAGTGCCCAGTTTGGCCAGGAATGGCAAGTCTTGCGACGGGAGAAACTGATTGGACATAGAACCTCTCCTTTAATACAAACTCCAGAAATCTTAACTCGCGACCGAATACACCGGATCGATATGTCGAGTCAAAGAACTGCGATTCTCCATGCTTAATCGATCCAGAGTTTCAGAAATAATGATTGCGTCATTCAGCGCTCGGTGCGGCTTGATCGTCGAGCGGTGGATAAATTGCTGCTTGTATTCTACCCAGCTTGCCAGCTGCAAGTCGTCGAGGACATTCTCTATGGGGCTGCACCGGAAAGATTGAGTAACCCCCGCTTCGCCAAACAGGCGGGCGAGCCACGCGTTGTCGTGAACCCAGCAGTCACTATAGAAAGTCTTGCCAGCGCAAATTCTGTTTAAATCCCGGCAGACCGTACTCAAATCCCGCCCAAACTCGATCAGGTCCTCGCGACTGATTCCGTGGATAGATTCCGCCTCACGGTCCCAATGTGTCCAGTGCCGTGCAGGCTTAATGAGGCTGTCATAAGTAAGACCGTTTGCCAGCACAATGCCCACTTCTATGGGATAACTGCGTGCACCAAGCCCAGACGCTTCAATGTCGATTACATGGCCATTGAATAACGTATCCACGCTCATTTTCATTATTCCTCTAATCGTTTAAGTGTCTGTCAAGAGAGCGTTTGTCTGTTCACGGTTTGATCCGAACGCGTCAACGCTAAGTGTGACCTAGCGATAGCACTTCGTGTGCCATAAGTGCGAACTTGGGATTTATTAATTTCCATGCAATAAAACTGCGACGCGGTTACGGCAACGAGGAAGAAAATCCGATCAGCTGGTCTTGAGTGGCGAAAAGTCCTGTGGTATCGCGCGAACACTTCGGTTGACGTTGGTCGTTCCTGGTTAAGCAACATTTTCAAATTTCTTGTAAATGCCTGCAAAGGAAGCAGTTCAAATCGTATCGTGTGAATCGCTTCACATTTATCTGCCTTGGCAGATAACTTGCACCGGCTCGACATAAATGGTCTGAAGTTAAAAACGCCTGTATTTACAAGAATTCACGCGGGAACCAGGCGCTGAACAACGCGGACACTATCCGGAAGAGCGAAGGCTCCTCCACACGCAAGCTGACGGTTGCAAAGCGAGGGTAAAATGTACGAGGAATATTATTTCAAACGCTGGGGGCGTGGAGGAGAGTCCATTGTATATCTCCACCACTTTGGTGGGGCCGGGCTTACCTGGCAATGGGTGGTCGCATCCATGGGGCAGGGTTATACGCAATTCGCCATTGATATTCCCGGGTTCGGCAGTTCCAGTGCTGTCGAAACACCGTCTCTCGCGACCATTGCAGATTCACTGCACAGCATTATTGCCAAGATGCCCTTGGCCCGCAACGCCTACCTGGTAGCCCATTCGTTTGGAGCCAAGCTGGCTATGGAGATGCTGGCCAGACACGGCGATAAACGCTGGCGGCAAGTCGTATTTATTACACCGTCGGCGCCGTCTATCGACCCGATGTCCAACAAAGAGATGCAGATGCTGCTGGTGCATCCCCATCGCGAATCTGCTGAAGAAAATGTCCGGCGGAGCGTTCATCTGCCATTAAAGGGGGAGCAGTTTCAGCTCGCGGTGGAAACTCAGTTGATGGCGGACCCGGGGACCTGGCGTTGGTGGTTAAACGAGGGGATTCATCAACCGACGGCACTTGAGTCCGGCATGATCATTAAACCGGTAACCGTGCTGGCCTCCCAGCGCGATCCGGTCATCCCGTTGAGTTTTTCCCAGCGTGAAATCATGAAGGTGATTCCCAATGCCCGCTTCGTGAGTCATCCCACCGCAGGGCATCTTTTGCCAATGGAAGACACCGCGTGGGTAACGCGTCACCTGCGCCATACCTTTGGTGCGGTAGCGAGTGCCGCCCTCAATGAAGCGCATTCTGCCCTGTGAAAAAAATGCAAAGCGGTTGTAAAGGCGGAAGGGTTATTTATCGGCGAAATATCATTTTGTTGAGTGCTGACCGTGAGAATACAGTGATAACCTGAAGAAAACCCGCTTAACCTGTTGGCACAGCTTCTGCAAATCAAGTTTTGCTTCGAACATTTACAGCGCTTCCGTTTAGGCGGGGCGCTGTTTTTTTTTACCTTCTGATTCCTTTTGCTGCTCGTCAATCTCTCACAGTACCAATGCCCCCTTCAAGCTCCGTCCCCCCGGAATATTCAGGACCCATCGTCGCAACGCGTTCATGGATTGGCCAGCTACACTAATTAAAAGCATGATCGACCTACCTAAAAGTGACCTCGTGAAAGCATTTATCCTGGCTCAGGTGTTGTTAACAGCGGTTATCTGGCTTCTTTTCAGACGCGACTGTGAGATTCTTACTGACGTCTATCAACTCAAAGCACGGATTGCTGTTAGAACTGCCGAAATTCATATTGAAAGCGAATTAACGGGGTTGAGAGAAGACGCCGCCATGATGGCGAGCGCAGGCGGGTCCGCGCATCTGTCGAGAACAGGTGTGATCGATACTGCAACTGGAGTTGCGGCGCACCTTATAAGCTCGAGAATTTCCTATCTGGATGCGGGCTTGATATCTGAAGACGGTGAGTGGAAGTCGTTCAGTGGAAAGTCCCAGTTATCCTCTTCTGGCAACAGTTTGAATTTTCTGGCAGAGCGCGCCACTCCTGTGAAAAAAGGAGAAGTCTGGCTGTCTGGGTTCACAATAAAATCTGATCCCGTGTCGGGCGAGCCGGCCGCGGTGATTTCGGCGATGGCGCCGTTCTCCGATGGTCCTGACTGGCTATATCTGGATCTCCGGGCGAGCCGGCTGGGTTCGGTCGTGCGGCGAATCGGAAGGCATATCGGGGTAAATGTGGATTTGATGAACGAGAAGGGAGAACTGCTCATTCGTGGAGATGGCGCTGACATATTGGCGGTAGCCCAACTGGAGGCAGATCAAGTTGAAAGCCCTGCTTCAGCGCATCCCGAGTTGTGGAAGCAGATGCTGACCCATCCGGCGGCCAATCATTATTATTCGGACCAGTACTGGGTGACATATGCGGTCATTGAGCCCAATACACTGACGGACTCCGCATGGCTTATCCTCAGTTATCGGGATCAGGAACAGATCCAGGCATTGCTGCAACCTTTGCAACTGCGCTATTTTTGGAGCTATGCCGGCCTGACAGTCCTCTTGGTGATTGTGGCTGCCTTTTTGGCCGTTAAAGCCAGAGCCGGTCGGGAAACCGGCCGAAAGCTCGCCGAGAGTGAAGAACGGTTTCGCCTTATCGTCGATTCCGCGCCCGATGCCATGATGATTGTCGACCAGGAGGGACGCATCCAGACCGCCAACCGCCAGGCGGAAAACTGGTTTGGTTACCCGGTAGCAGAACTTGTGGGTCAACCGGTGGAGCTGCTGGTGCCGTCCGAACTGCGGGGGAAGCACGCACTATCCCGGGAAACATTTTTTGAAGGACCGCGCCTCCGGGCGATGGGATCGGGAATGGAGCTGTACGGACAGCGCAAGGATGGCCAGCGCTTTCCGGTCGAAATCAGTCTGAGTCCGATTAACGTGGGCGGGAAGAAATATGTAACCGCTATCGTCCGGGATATTTCAGAGCGCGAGAACCTGGAAAATGCCCGGCGACAGATGGCAGACCGTTACCGGCAGCTGGTGGAGTATTTGCCGGTGGGTGTGTTTCGCGCTGAAGGTGATCACCATACTTGCTTCCGGGAAGCCAATGCCGCCATGCTCGAGCTTCTGGCTGCGCCCAAAATGGAGGCGCTGCGAAATCTGAAGATCAAGGATTTGCTGGTGGAGCCGGCCGACCGGGCTTCACTGGAAAATGCTCTGCAGGCACGCGCGTCGGTCAAGCAGTTTGAGGCATTGCTAAGACGCCTGGACGGTTCGCAGTTTTTCGGATTAATCAGCTGCACGGAGGGGACGGACGAGATGGGCGGAAAACATTTTGAAGGCATCATCAAGGACATAAGCGCCCGCAAACGCTACGAGCTGGAAATCCAGCGTTTAAATGAAGCGCTGACTGTCAGAACCTCCGAGCTGGAATACATCAATCACGAACTGGAAACGTTCAGCTATTCGGTTTCTCATGATCTGCAGGTGCCTTTGCGGGCAATTGACAGTTCTGCTGCGACACTGGTGAGAGATTGCAAAGACAGGCTCGATGAAAAAGGTATAGATCGTCTTGAAAGAATCCAGACCACGGCTCAAAGGATGTCGCGGTTATTCGATGACTTGCTGAACCTGTATCGGGTGTCGCGCGCCAATATCCATTGGCGTTCCGTAGATTTCAGTGCACTTGCCGAAGAAATTGTGGCGGAGCTGCAAAGTGCCGAACCTGCCCGGCACGTCAAGGTGAATATCCAGCCGCGTATGTGGGGCAACGCTGATCCGCACCTGATCCGGGTGGCTTTGACTCATCTTATCGGCAATGCATGGAAATTCACGGCGAGGAAGGAAGAAGCGGTACTTACCGTGGGCTGCAATGTGGACAATGGTGAGCCCGTCTATTTCGTAAAGGACAATGGTGCGGGCTTCGAAGCGCGTTTTGTCGACAAGTTTTTCGGCGCTTCCCAGCGCTTTCACAACGAAGAAGATTTTCCCGGCACAGGTATGGGGCTCGCGACGGTTGAGCGCATCCTGCATCGACATGGCGGACGGATCTGGGCCCACAGCGAAATCAATGAAGGCTCGACGTTCTTTTTTCAGATTGGCCCGGCAAACCGGAATGGACGTTCGTGATAAACCTGTGAAATGCTAGGGAACCTCTGATCAAGTCCGGACTTGATTAGAGGTTCCCTAGGCAGCCAGAGCCGGCACGGCCGCCAATTCATGATCTGACTCTTCTGAAAAACCGTAAACAAAACCAGATTAATCCGCAGGAAGCCCTCCCTTCATACGGCACGTCCCGCGGTCGTATCCGGCAGTCAGGATCTCCTGGAACACATTCCCGACCTGTCATCCGTTCCCTACCAATGGAACCTATTGCCCTGCATTAAGGTAGAAAAATTCAACCATGAACCAGTTGCAAGAACGTGAAAGCGCTATCCGAAGGGAATTTTATGTCAGATGAAGTGCGCGGCCCGAACAATGTACCCCTCGGTGATCGTGGCCGCAATGCTGCCGC
>CAZXLJ010000056.1:0-1092 GCA_964641175.1 uncultured Cellvibrionaceae bacterium | reverse complement strand
GAGTCAATGGGCGGGCACACAGGCTTCCGGGCGCTGCTGGATACGGCACATCAAAGTGGCATAGCAATATTGGTTGATGTTTGTGCAGGTTCTGCCGGGTCGCAAAGTGATCTGTATGACCAGGCGATGTCGTGGCTGGCGGACTTTCACTGCGACGGGTTGGGCATAGAGGGTGTGGACCGGATCAGTTTAATCGGGAGTGACCGCGCGGGTGAACTTGAAGCCGGCACAACGTTGTTACAGCAGATTAACGACACAGTGGCGCAACGGTTTCCAAACCGGCTGGTGATAGCGCATTCGCACCTCAACCTGGACCGGTTGACGGACCCCGTACATGCCAAAGGCTTGGGATTTGGTGCCCGGACAGACCGCAAGTACTGCCAGCAGATCAATGATGTTCTCGCCCCGGGGCAGGAAAGCGGGCGTAATCTGGATCTGGTTATGGATTCACTGTATCGACGCAGCAGCGACGATGCGTTCAAGCGGCTGATTCCCTTCGAGGCGCAGCCAGATGACGATCTGGCAGACATCACCAGATTCAAGATGGGCGCGGCACTGGCCCTGACCACGGCGGGGATCCCTTCGCTGACGACCACCCCCGGTTTTCTGCAGAAAATCGTCGTAGCACCCGATGAGCAGACGCCGGTGCACGCCGTTGACTGCGCGCCCGAGACTGTCATGCGCAAATTGATGCAGTTGCGGCTGAACCAGGAAGGTAAAACATTGGGTCTTTGCGGCAGTCATACTCGCGTCGTCCACAAAAATGACGACGGCAAAGTCATCGCCTGGATACGCTGGTACGAAAATGAACGTCGGGACGGAGTGCTTGTACTCGTGAACTTCTCCCCTGCGTCATGGCGCGATTACACCATTGGTCTACCCTCTGACAGCAACTGGACATTGCAGGCATACATTGGTGGTACTCCAGAGGCCGCCGCCAGCCTGCAATTCAGCGACGAGGATCATTTCCCCGAACCGGCAAGCCTTGCGTTCAATCTCGAACCTTACAGCGTTCTTATTCTTTCGAGGGTTCCCTAGGGTCTGTTGACGTTTCATCATCACCTCTGTTGCTTCTAAAAACGCGGCAATTAA
>CAZXLJ010000055.1:0-21495 GCA_964641175.1 uncultured Cellvibrionaceae bacterium | reverse complement strand
TGGACATGCAGGACTTTTAATTGATCGGATTCGGCCCTTGGTTACACGCTGACAAGGAAATGCAACGTGCTCCATTTTCGTCAGCCCAACCTTCCTGAGTATTTTGACAAATCGGGAATAAGGTACCGTACCAGTCACATTGCCGTGCAGCCGATCCGGACGAGCTGCTCGAGCTGCTGCTTGAACTGCTGCTCGAACTTGAACTTGAGCTCGACGTAGAACTTGAACTTGAGCTGTTGCTGGAACTGCTGGTGCTGCTAGAACTGCTGGAACTGCTTGACGAGCTGGAAGACGAACCGCTGGATGAGCTGGTGCGCGCCCAGGCCCGACGGTAACGCACCGAGTCCAGAGTACCCAGATTTTCCAGAACTGCCCGGGGGCTGTCGCTGTCCAGGGTCTCTACCAGAGCCTGCGTATCACAGGCATAACTGGCGCGCTCGCCGCTGGCCAGAGGGCGTGCATCCGGACGCTTGGAGTTGATCATGGACAGGACGTCAACACCGGCACTGAAGCTCATCATTTGCATGGCGAAACAGGATTTCGCCAGACCGGAGGCTTCGCCCGTTGCCATCATGGTAGCCAGGTCGGCACCGCCATTGAATTCCAGGAACTCAGTGGAACGCTCGGCATCATCATAGAACTGCAGATCCAGGGTGGGCGAAAACAGACGGCCAGTGGCATTGATCACGTTGCCGTTGTGGTCGGTCGCGCGGAAGCGGCCGATAGTGTCGTAGTCCTCAAGTCCGAATCCGAGGGGGTTGATCAGCTCGGCGTGACATTTGACACAACCGGTACCTTCAGTCAGGCGATGGAATGCCGCGCGGTTAGTAGTCGATTCGTGAACCAGGAAATCACTGACTTCAGCACGCTTGGAATCCCGACCGACGTTGACACCTTCCGGCGGTGCCGGCATGTCCTGACACAGCAGGTTGCGACGCACATATACTGCGCGACGGATCGGCGATGCTTCACCGAAATCGCCGTGCATCGTCAGGAAAGCACCGCTGAGCAGCAGACCACCGCGGTCTGAAGCGCTCACCGGACCAAAACCGTTGCTGTCAGTCTGACCCGGAGCAGAGATGCCGTAATAACTTGCCAGAGCACTGTTGACGTAGGTCAGGCCCGGACCCATCAGGTCGGCAAAGTCGCGGTCGCTGTCGAGCATCACGCCACTGAACAGCAGCTCAAGCTCACGCGTCATGGCAGCGCTGATAGTTTCGGTGTATTCGGGATACAGATCGCGATTCTTGCTGAAGTTGGCCAGTTTTTCAGTACCCAGCCAGGATCGGACAACGTAGCCCATGCGGTCGGCGACGGAGCTGCGGACCTGTGAGCTGGACAATACATCTGATACCGCTGAACGGATCTGGTCATCAGTGGTCAGGCTACCGCTGGTAGCGGCGGTCCAGAGTGATGAAATCGCGCTCGGAGTGGTACCTGCCAGCGTGTAGCTGAGGTAGGTCGCCATCTCGTAAGAATCGAGCGCGAACCGGTTGCCGTCAGCCTCACCCAGCTCATGGCGATAGAGGAACTGGGGCGAGCTGAACATGGCAGCCAGCGCGTGCTTGATGCCTTCGCGGATGTCACCGTCGGTTTGCATGCCGTTGGCGATATTGGTATAGGCCGTACGCTCATCAGCAGTCAGAGGGCGGCGGAATACCTGGCTTCCAAATTCACCGACGACGCGGTTAACGCAATTGGTGTTGTAGTTGCCGCTACAACCCAGACCGGGGAAATTGTCTTCTTCTGCGCGTGCAACCACTGCTTCAACCGCAGCCAGATAACCGGAATACATTTGCCGGCCCGGCAGGATAACCTGGTGATTGTTGTTTTTGAACGCACCTTCAGTGCCGTCAGAGGGAAGATAATCACCCTCTTCGAAACTGACGCCAAGCAGGAACTCGATGGAGTTTTCAAATTCTGCCTTGGTCAGCAGGCGCAGCTGCCGGTAACCGGCTACTTCGCTGGTGCTGATGTTGCACTGTTCGCCGCGAATAGGGTCATTGACGGTACCGGGTTTCGAATCCACTGTCCCTGACAGCGGCAGATACAGCCAGCCGATGATGTAGTCAGTAACGAATTCGGCGTTTTCAGCAGTCAGCTCCTGATGCCCCTGAACAAATGTCTGCAAAGCACTGCGGGTGAAAATCTGTTCACTGCGCAGGTTTTCTTCATCGAAGAAACCGGTCATGCGTTCGCCATCGTGACAGCTTGCGCACTCGGCGTCGAAAAGCGTCTCACCGCGGGCTGCGCGATCCACGTAGGACAGCCCGGAACCGCTGGAACTGGATGAGCTGGAAGAGCCGCTGCCGCCTTCATAGCGATCCTCAAGGAACGCAACGATTGCTTCAGCGCACTCACGGTCACAGTCAGCCGGACTGGGAACGATGGGCATGAATACTTCGATGTAAGTGGTGATATCAGGGTTTTTGAGATTACCCAGATCGATGCGGCCGAAGGTACCGTCGCCCTTGTCGGAGTGACAGCCCTGGCACTGGAGTTCGAAAAGATTCGCCCCCTCACTGACCAGCCCGCCTGAAGACGAACTGGATGAACTTGAACTTGTCCCCGACGAAGAGCTCCCCGAAGACGTGCCGCTGGACGACGTACTCGAGGAACTGCCGGAGCCGCACGCGAACAGCGCGGTGCTACCGAGCAGCAGGCCCGCCAGTTTAACGGCCCGAAATAATTCGGAGGAATATCGCATTGCAAACATAACGCTGTTCCTTTATTCGTATTAGATATCAGCCGCGAAGCCTACCTTATTATGTGGTTTTCGCTTCCAGGCTTAAGAGGTGGAACGCCATACCAAAAGCTGGCCCGGTTTGGGCGCAGAATTAGTCACGAATGTTAGTCCTTGTGGTCCCCGCTATTCATTGACGCCGTTCATACTTTGGGGTTCTGGAATTTCGATGTCTTGCGCCAATCGGATAATCGATGCGCAATTGAGATCGCAATCACAAGAGCCATAAATAGCCCACAGATCGGCGTTGACAGAAGTCAATTGACAGGATTTTGCCGACGCTAGCAACGGTTTGGAATATGAAAGCGCAGCATAATCAGGGGCGTAATCGACGCGCGGGCCGCGCCCCGGGCGGTTTTAATCGGCGCGTGCCGGTTCATCATCCCTGACCAGCAACACGCTGTACTTCGCTGATCGCTCGATGTGATCGATCAGCATATCCTTCGTATCCACATACCAGGAAAAATGCGGATAGAAACGATACGGGGTGGAAGACCAGATGCGCACGGCTGGCGCGCCCGGAAATGCTTCCGGATTCAGCGCCGGATTGGAACATCGCAGCTCGGCAATGCTGCCAAGCTCTTTAATGTTGGGCAAGCGCCAGTTCGCAAATCCGTACCGGGCATCCGCGTTCACGGCTTCAATATATTGCAGCGCCGTGGGCCATGACATTTGTGACAGCTCCCCTCCTTCGCACTGTTTGCCCGACTTTCCTTCAAAGCAACGGCGCCACATAAGCCCCGTGTGCGTGTCCCGGACGGTATCACCGTCGATTTCCAGACGCGTTTCCGGGAACTCGGGTACCAGGGACTGGTTATTACAGACAGGATCGGCGATGCCGGCCCCGGGTACCAGGAGCGCGCCAAGTAAAAAGCCGCACAGCAAGCCCGACAGTGCCGTGCGGGTCGTCGACGTATCGGTCAAAGCGGAATTGGATAGAAAATTCATGGGGTTCAGTCCTTAAGCTCAGGAATTACTGCTGGGCGGCTTCGGTTGCTATTGGAGCATCGGTAGGCTCTGAGCGGACGAGACGCAGAAAATGGCTGTCTGTGCGATAGCCGATACCAGCGGTTCCAAAACGGAAGTTGATATAGCGAGCCAGGGTGCCGCCCGTCGCCATGACCGATGAGGTCCAGTATTCTTCAGGCCGGGTATCGCCGAAAAAAGCCGGTTCCGCAGCGGGCATGGTCTGGAAGTAATTGACTATGCTCAACAGCTCGTTGAAACCCGGCACTCGCCAGTCGTCAAATCCGCACAGGCCTTCAGCGTTCACCCGCTCGACAAAACTTTGTGTATTGCAGAACGTCAAAGGCTCTCCGCTTTTGTAACCGGCGCAATCAGCCCAGTCCTTGTTCCAGTTTCCGATATCCCCGCCATTGGCCAGACTGTTCGTGCTATATGAACTGAATTTGTCGTCCGCGTCGTGCAGCCCCTGATTGCCGGAGGTACCGTCAGACGGGATCTTGGCTTCCCAGACCAGCCCGGTGACATTGTCCAGCACGCAGCTCCACTGCTCGGCGGACGCCGGCAGGGGCGCCCCGTTGCTGTCCAGCTTCACAAACGAAAACCCCGCGTGACCGTCGGCACTGTCTGCCACCTGGGCATCCCGACCGAACTCGCAATCCTGACCATTAAAAGTCAGCTTCTCGAACTGCTCGCCCATCACCCATTCGTCCGTCGCGTCTATGACGCCCTCGCACGTGTCATTGACTGTGCGAGGGTGGTTGCCCGCAAACACGACACCGGTATCATTCAGACGAAACTGGCGGGGTGCGCTCTCAGCAATACCCGTACCTGACCGGGTGCCTGCATCTTCCTCGGATTGTGCACCTTTCGCGGTCTGCTCCGGCGCGACGGTGGCGGGTTCGGCGTTCTCCGGGGAGGAACAGCCGGCGAAAGCCGCGACGAGGATCATCAATAAAGACGTTCTGGAGCGGGCGAATCTATTATTGAACATGGGTTTAGTTCTTGTCTTTTGAATTTGACTGAGCGCCGGCCGGCACCGATGGGGGCCAGCTTACGCGGATTTCATATCTTTTGGGCCAAAGTTTGCCAGTGACCCAAAACGTGCCAGTGGTCGCATCATGGGCGATGCCATTGAGCACCGACTCGCCGGGATGCGGATTATTCACCTGGGCCAGAGGCGCCAGATCCAGTATCCCTTCGACGTGTCCGCTTACCGGGTCGATGACGATGATGCAGGACGTCTGCCAGACATTGGCCCACACCTTGCCATCTGCGAATTCCAGCTCGTTGATGTTGTGCCACTTGCGGTGCGGATCCACAACTTTCAGTTCCCTTACCGGCGAGAATGTCCGGATGTCGCGGAACTGTAGCCGGTCACTGCCGTTACTGACAATGAAGTGTGTCGAATTATGAGTGATTCCCCAGCCTTCACCGGTGTATTTACGCCGATCGACCAGCTCCAGGGTGTTGCCATCCAGAATCAGGAGTACCCCCGACTTCCAGGTCAGAACGTACACGCGGTCAGCCATGGACGTTACACCTTCCGCAAAAATGCTATCCGGCAATCGCTGGAACTGTAGTCGCTGACCTGAGTTCTTATCGTAGCGCTGTATGAAAGACCGGCCATAAAGACCCGATGTTTCCAGGATCGACTCGTCCTGAACGATCAGACCCTGCGTAAAAGACTCCCGGTCATGAGGCAGGACCCGCACGACTTCATAAGTGAGGACGGCCGGTGGCGCGGGCAGCACAGGTGTGACGCCGAGTGCGACGTCTGCATGGACATTCAGCAGAGCGGCGAGGAGGAGCCACAGATTACGAGACCACTTGCAACTGGACGCATTGAAAACCGGACGCATAAGAAGAGTGGCACACCGTTACTGAATGCGGAATGGCCGGATCATAGCAACTCGGATCAAGGAAATCACCCGTCCGCCGCCGCATGCGCTCGCCACGGCTACTCAAAAGACTACAATGGATGCTTTGCCCATTACCGGTGCCGTACAGCGCCACCCCACTGCTCAGTACAACCCAGTTCCCCGGAGACATACGCTTGGAATCTCACGAACTTCACCTTACGCTCAAAAATATCCAGTTGAGCGACTACCCCCAAATCAAGGCGTTGATGGACACCGTCTACCCTGACCTGGGCGGCGCCTGGCCTGCCAAAACCATCGAGCGCCTGATATCCGCGTTTCCCGAGGGCCAGATCTGTATTGTCGATAATGATCGAATTGTCGGAGTCGCCCTGACGCTGCTGGTCAAGTACAGCCGCTTCAGCAATCCCCACACCTACGATGATCTGATCAACCACAAGGACGAAGTCATTAATGATCGCAACGGCGATTCCCTGTATGGGCTGGATATGTTCATTCATCCGGATTACCGGGGCTACCGGTTGGGACGGCGCCTTTACGATGCACGCAAAGACCTGTGCCGGCAGGAGAATTACCGGGCAATCCTGGCCGGCGGTCGCATCCCGGAATACTACAATCATGCCGATCGGGTCAGTCCGGCGCAGTACATCGAAAAAGTTGCCCGCAAGGAAATTTACGATCCCATCCTGTCGTTTCAACTGGCGAATGACTTTCAGGTAAAACGCCTGTTACGCCAGTATCTTCCCCAGGATGAAAAATCTTCTGGCTATGCAACGCTGCTGGAATGGCACAACATCTTGTATGACCCCGCCGAAACGCCCATGCAGTATCGCAAGACCGTGGTCCGGGTCGGCGTGGTGCAATGGCAGATGAGAAAAGTCGCTTCGGTTGACGAATTAATGACCCAGGTTGAGTACTTTGTCGATGCGGTCTCCGATTATGAAAGCGACTTCGTGCTATTCCCGGAATTCTTCAACGCCCCCCTGATGGGGCTTAAAACCTTCAAGAGCAGTCATGAGGCCATGCGATACCTGGCCGAATATACCGAGACGTTCTGCAAGCGACTATCGCATCTGGCTGTGTCTTACAACATAAATATCATTACCGGCTCCATGCCACTGCTGGAGAATGACCGGATTTACAATGTTGCCTATTTGTGCCGGCGGGACGGCTCCATTGATGAGCAACGAAAAATTCACATCACGCCTCAAGAGAAACATTATTGGGTCATCGAAGGCGGCAACGAGCTGAAGATATTTGAAACGGATGCCGGCCGGATCGGCATTCTGATCTGTTATGACGTCGAATTTCCGGAACTGTCCCGATTACTCGCGCTCAAGGGCATGGATATTCTTTTCGTCCCCTTTTGGACCGACACTAAAAATGCCTACCTCCGGGTGCGTCACTGCGCGCAGGCGCGGGCAATTGAAAGCGAATGTTATGTGGCCATCGCTGGATCGGTAGGCAACTTGCCCAGCGTCGATAACGTCGATGTGCAGTATGCGCAGTCCGCCGTATTTTCCCCGTCGGACTTTGCCTTTCCGCAAGACGCCATCATGGCCGAAACTACCGCCAACACCGAAATGATCATATTTTCCGATCTCGATCTGGATAAACTGAAGCTGCTGCGCAACGAGGGTTCCGTGACCAATTCCAAGGATCGCCGAACAGATCTTTACCAGCTTGGTCTAAGACCTCGCTGACCTGGGAGCCGTTGGCTCCCTTTATTGAATCTCTTGAATTGGGAGAGTTCGCTACCATATCTGTAGCCAGTTTGTGGATGTTCACTCGAGGGTCTCAACGTGTTTCGAATCGGTTTATTTCTGCTGACCAACTTTGCGGTACTCGCGGTGGCGAGTGTCACTTTGAACCTGCTGGGCGTCGGAAGCTATCTCAAAGCCAGTGGCGGGCTGGATCTCAATTCATTGTTGATCTTCTGTGCGGTATTCGGATTTGCCGGTGCCTTCATATCGCTCTTCCTGTCGAAATGGATGGCCAAGCGCAGCGCCCGTGTCCACATTATTGAGAACCCGCGCACGGCCGAAGAACGCTGGCTTTTGGAAACTGTCCGCGAACTGTCCGAAAAGGCGGGCATAAAAATGCCAGAGGTCGGGGTTTTCCCGGCGCAGCAGTCCAATGCGTTTGCGACGGGCTGGAACAAAAATGATGCCTTGGTGGCGGTCAGTGAAGGCATGCTCCAGCGCTTTGATCGCAATGAAGTCCGCGCAGTCCTCGGACACGAAATCGGCCACGTGGCCAATGGGGACATGGTGACCCTCACCTTGATTCAAGGCGTAATCAATACGTTCGTCATGTTCTTTGCACGCATCATCGGTCATACCGTGGACCGGGTGGTTTTCAGATCGGAGAACTCCCACGGGCCTGGCTTTTTCATAGCCAGTTTCGTGGCTGAAATCATCCTGGCGTTTCTCGCCCAGATCATTGTGGCCTGGTTCTCGCGTCGACGGGAATTCCGGGCGGACCATGCGGGTGCCGTCCTTGCCGACCGCCAGAGCATGATTGCCGCATTGCGCCGCCTTCAAGCAGAAACAGAAGTGCCCAACCAGATGCCCGAGCAGTTCACCGCCTTCGGTATCGCTTCAGGCACAAAGCGAAACTTCCAGCAGTTATTTTCTACACACCCGCCCCTTGAAGTCCGCATCAACGCTCTCCAGAAGGCTGCCTGAAGCAAAGTAGCTGGTCCGAAGGGGCTGGCTACTCTGCCTGCTCTATCACGCTGGCCAAATCCAACGCCGACGAAGGTGTGGTTTCCGCCTTGAGGATATCTCTCATATACAGGAGTGCGCGCTCGTTATCGTCCGTGCTGTAGGAGGCTACGCAGTCGCAGGGTACGTGTAGTTCAAACCCCCTCATGTAAGCATCTGCCGCAGTGAACTGAACGCACATGCTGGCAGAGATGCCGCACAAGATCAGCCGCCGGCTCCCCAGGTGCTTGAGCAGTAATTCAAGAGGCGTTTCATAGAATGCTGAATGCTTCGGCTTCAGGATGAAATAGTCGTCTGCGGAAGGCGCCAGTGTCGCCGCCAGCGGCGCTCCTTTGACGCCCGATTGCAGGCAATGTTCGACCGCGTCATTAAAATTGGAGCGCCATTTTCCAAAATTGTCATTGGCGAATATCACCGGAATACCCCGGACCTTAGCTTCGGCCTTGAGCTCAGCGATTCGTTTCGCTGCTGCCAATGCAGGCGCCAGAATAGTCTCGCCTTCTGGAAATTCCAGGTCATTGATCATATCGATGATAATCAGCGCGACGGGCGAATGGTCGGGCGCATTGTTGTTCATTGAGTCGTCCTGCTCGGACATTGGGCCTCCAGTAAACCTGAAAATTACGGGCTCCCCCGATCGCAACCCCTGCGTTTATTACGTCTTCCCTCATTGTTTGGTTAGCCCCGACGGCAATCATTAGGCTATTGCACGTGATGCACCTGCACGGCTTACGCCAATCTGGCGGAGTAGTTCATCCTGATTTCGCTTCGCCCGCACCGGTTGTCGCCACTTCATCAGCGTAGGTGGTATGCGTCTTGCTGTCTTCCCAGCAACAGACGAAAGTTTTTTTCCAAAACGGGAGACTGGTTATATGAAGGTTCGTTTGCTTGGTAAAAACGCGTACAAAAATGGAATCAATTCTCCGACACTCGACTTTACGTTGAGCAATTGGTTAAAAAACAATCCAAAACGATCGCAGACCGATCAGTATCTGCAATGGTGGGAAGGCTGGTTCGATGGTCTCAATGAAAACTTGGGAAACACTCGGGCAAATATTACAAGTGAGCAAGCGCTATATAACTGATCTTGTTTAGATTGACGCCGCAGGCCAGATCCTGGCGACGACACGTCGACCTACCCCCACTAGCATTGCCGGCTGCACCAATGCCAGCATATCGCGCAATGCCAGACGGATAGTTGCATTCATCGACGAAACAATCATATTATTTCACGCATTCTCTGTATTCATTCAGGGTGTTTTAACCCCCAAGCCCGGTGAAATGTATGCAAACCTCCATTGAATTAATCGAATATTCTGCCCGATACGGGTTGCAGGAAGCGAAAGACAATCTCGAATCCGCACAGCTAATCGCCGAATCGACCTACCGCTCCCACGTCCGCCGCGAACTGTTTATTTCAGAGCTTCAGAAAATTCGCGAACTCATAGCCGAACTTCGCATCTGGCAACAGGCAGCAGGTTAACGCATCAACTGTCGGGTGCCGACCGTAACCCGTGGCGAGTAGCCACCGTGATCTTTACATTACTCCAGAACTGCCGAACCGAGTCCCTCGCACCTGCCGAGGGTGCAAGGGCCCTCATAGCTTGCAGCCGTAAAAGAAGGTCTGCCTTTTTCAGAACGTGGCGCAAAGATGGATCCGATTACCCTACTTAACCTCGATCTTGATGTCCGTTTGATTTTGTATCATTTCTACCAGCTCAGCATCGCCCTGGGGTTGGCATTGCCTTTGGCTTTGAATCGCGAGGCAGGAACGACCGGAGGAGCAGGACTGCGAACATTTCCGCTTGTGGCCATCGCATCCTGCGCGTTCACGCTGCTGGCTCGAAGTGTATTCGATACCCCGGAAGCCGAAGCACGAGTGATGTATGGGATCGTCACCGGGATTGGTTTCATTGGCGGAGGGGCAATCGTGAAACAGTCTGGAAGGGTGGGCGGTACTGCCACTGCGGCCGGACTATGGAATACAAGTGCCATTGGCGTCTCTGTCGCTTATGGCCGTTACGAAGTGGCTATTATTCTGGCCGTTGTAAACTTTGTTATCTTCAAATATATGACGTATTTCAAGAAGGAAAACCGGTATATCAGCAAATCCAGGGTAGATGAGGAAGAGGAGCGCTCCGAGCGAAAGAAATAAATCTGAAGCGCCGCGTCTTCTTCCACCGCCCTGACCTCACTCACGCAAGGCCCGTTGCATAATCTTAAGCGCTCCAGTCGGACAGCCAAATTAACTGCGTCGCAATCGTTTGGCCTGACTTTCGAATAACAGGTATCCAGGAATTGCAATCGCCAGGGGCAGAAGATAAAAAACACATCGATAGGCAAACAGGGCTGCCAGCAGACTGTGCTTGTCCACCCGACCAGCCAGCATTGCGATAAATACCGCTTCCAGCACGCCCAGGCCCCCCGGCACGTGCGACACTGCGCCAGCGATGCCACTGATCAGTAACACAGCATAAACTGTGAAGTACCCCAGTTCGTCCGGCATGAAAATATAAACAACGGCCGCCATCAACGACCAATGGGTGATACTGATCAGGAACTGGAGACCGACGACTTTGAGCTCTGGCAGATAAATGGTTTGCTTGCGAATCCGAAATTCCCTTTTTTCCGAAAAAATGCACAAGTACAGATAGAAAATAACAACACCGACCAAAGCCGCACCAATCAGTCTCAATCCTGCCATTCCGACTGCCCAGTTTTCCGGCAATTCGAGAAAGCCAAAAATGAACAGCGTCCCCGCCAGCAGACAATAGCCGAGCCAATTGCTCAATACCGTAACGCCGAGAATACGGGTAACGTCACCGGGGGCTACGCCCAGTCTTGAATACAGGCGATAGCGAAATGCGACACTGCCGACCAGGGCCCCCAGATTCAAGTTACAGGCATAGCTGATCCATGCCGATGACCACGCACCAACCCGGCTGACATTGATTCCAAACAGATGGCAACCCAGCAAATCGTACAGCGCATAGGCTGAGTAACAGAGCATCCCCACCACGGCACCCAGAATCAGAGAGCTTACGGGGGTTTCACGAAAAGCCTCGATAATCTTGGCCCATTCCAGCTCGGACCCTTTATGAATCAAAAGAGTGGTCACTGCGAGAAAAAAAAGTCCCCAGGCTACTCTTTTGATCCACGGATTTTTTACCCAGCGCCATTTATGGGACGCGCCGTCCTTGCTTCCCTCGTCGGTAATAGCCGTCGGCATTTTCAAACTCCGCTCGCAGAATTGTGAGGTTTACCATGGTCTACCGGCTGATTCCGGCGAAAACGGGGGTGGGCCCGGCGCGCACGCCTCGACTCGGCCGCAGATTTTCTGCCGGCTTGCTGTCTGAGCTTGATCTGCTGAATTCGCAGACGGTTGCCGGGCAACCAACTGATCAGATCGGGCAGGCTACGCAAAAGATGGTAGGTCAGAGTGCCGCGCAGCAAAAACCACCAACTTCGGCTCTGAACCCAGTCCTGCTCGATGAGACGACTATTGGCCTGCAGATCGAGTATTTCGCTTGTAAGCTGACGATTGAATTCGGCGTCCTCCACGAATACATTGGCTTCCAGATTAAACGACAGGCTCCAGGGATCCAGGTTGCTCGAACCTATGGTGGACCATTTGTCATCAATGGTCGCAATCTTGGCGTGGAGAGGGCGCTCGGTATATTCGTACACCTTTATCCGCGCGCACGTCAGCTTCTGGTACAGGCATCTTGCTGCCTTCAGTGCGAACGGAATATCCGGGTTCCCCTGTAACACCAGACTGATATCCACCCCCCGGCGGGCCGCGCGGCGCAGCGCCCGCATTATCCGGTAGCCAGGGAAAAAATAGGCGTTGGCGATCATGATTTTATGCTTGGCGTTTCGAATTCCTGCCAGATAGGCCTTTTCAATTTCAGTGCGGTGCCGGTGATTGTCGCGACCCACAATTGAAATTCGCGCATCGCCCACAGGTTCCGCGCTATTCATCGCTGAAAAATCGGGCCCCAGACGCATGTTACTGGCATCGCTGACATTGCTTTTGCAAAGCTCTCGAATCTGCTTGACCACAGGTCCGCGAATTTCCGCCGCAAAATCTCTCTTCGCCGTCTCGCCGCTCACCAGAACATGTTCGTAGGACAGATTGATGCCGCCGATGAATGCGTACCGCCCGTCGATCACGGCAAGTTTGCGATGCAGCCGGCGGAATACTTTCGGACGCCACTTGACCCAGCCAGGTTGCGGGTCGAATATCTGAAAGTTTACACCGGCTTCCGTCAGTACCCGGATATACGACTCCTCCAGAAAAAAACTGCCATAGCTGTCTGCCGTGACGGTTATCCAGACGCCCCTCCGTGCCGCTGCGGCGAGCGCCTTTTGCAGCACGAGCCCCACCCGGTCTTCCTCAAGAATGAAGGTTTCCAGATAAATCTCATGACGCGCGCCGCGAATTCTACGAATCAGCTGCGGAAAAAATTCATCGCCATTACGTAATAGCTTGATCGAATTCCCCGGCACGAAATTCTTGCCGCCTTTATAACCAAACATAGGTCACCCCTAAAACTGTATCTCTGCAAGTAATGGTCGATGGTCGGATAATTTATTCCATGGGCTGACCGGCATGGTGAGCGATTGGGCTTTCGCAAAGCCCCGCAAATAGATTCGATCCAGACGCAAGATCGGTCTCATCGCGGGAAAGGTTTTCGCAGGTCTTCCTTCACACACGGTGCAGACGTCTTCCATGCCCAGGTCTCGGAGTACAGGCTGCGCCTTGAGACGCCAATCATTAAAATCTCCCGCGATAATGAGGGGAGTTTCCTCGGGTATCTCTGCTACCATCCGCGACAGAGACTGTAACTGCTGCTGACGATGCGTTTCTTTAAGGCTGAGGTGGACACAAATAGTGTGGATATTGACCCCACCTCCCCCGGTGTCCAGCACGCAGTGCAACAAGCCCCGCTTCTCGATTCCGTTGAGGGAAATATCCAGATTACGCCATTGGGCAATATGGAATTTACTCAACAAGGCATTCCCGTGATGACCATCCGCGTAGATTGCATTTTTTCCATATGCGTGAAACGGCATCAGGCTATCAGCCAAAAATTCGTACTGGGGCAGCTCCGGCCAATGGGCCTCATAGGATTTCGACCATTTGCGATGTTCACCGAGCACTTCCTGCAAAAAAATGACATCGGCGTTAACATTGCGAATTGCGTCGCGCAGCTCATGCAATACAAAGCGGCGGTTGAACGCATTGAACCCTTTATGCATGTTTACAGTGAGGACTTTGATTAATTGATTACTCAATTTGGCATCCCTTCTTTTGATGTATTTTCTACAAACAGTGCCTGCCACTAAATCCACAGTCACCGTTCGGAGCTTTTATCTCTCGAATGGCAAAACTGACACGGTTTCAGGTTCTTTGGAAGTGCATTGATTGTGCCAAAGTTAAAAAAGGCGAAAGCGGATTCAAGCGATTTACAGCACCGGCGCTTACCCATCCTTGCAGCACCGGAGAACGCTACTTAAATCGCAGACGGGAATCTCTTTAACGGGTGCGGTCCCGATCGATCGCCTCCGCAGAACCCTTCCCGCTAAGAGATCTTTCAGTGCGAGTTCAGATGGCGAAAAACGCGGCGTTTGGGAGATTAAATTTAGAACGATGAATGACGACAATTAGACGAAGAACAATAGCAGCTAAACGATGAAAACCATTAACCACGGGAATCGCACAGGCTCCAGATCGGTTCCTGTGCGACAGACTACCGGTCAGCTTCTTCTTCAATTTCTCCGCCAACTTTTTTAACATCCCGCCCGAAACCCTCCATTGTTTCGCATCCGGACATACTAAAAACAAAGCCGGCTATAAGAATTGTTCTAAAGAATTTAATAAGCATGAATTTTTCTCCTTTGGAATCGCGCAATCCGAAATTCCTCAAATTCCTGTTAAGTCCGGTAGATCTTTCAAAGTGCGGGATTAATCCATCGCATCTTCGATTTCGTCTCCTGCATTTTCAACGTCTCTACCGAAACCCTCGGTTGTTTCACAAGCAGTAAAAGTCAGCGCCACCAGCGCCATGAGCATTACTCGAATAGTATTGGTCAACATGATTCACTCCCGGTTTTAATGTTGTATCTGGGTGGACCGGCAATTAATGTCGTACCGGCCCCTTCGCCAGCGTTGGTATTACTGCGAGTCCCCGGACAAAGTCTGGAGCTTTTCCAGCTCTTCCTGAGACAGTACCTTTTGCAGTTTCTTGTCTTTCTTCTGTTCCAGTTCCGACATCTTTTCTTCCAGCTTTTTCTTGTCTTCCCAATAGCTGGCCTGAATCTCACGAACATCCTCGGCCTTGTCGCTATCCTGAATGTTCAAAGCATCCACCCAGTCGGCTTTCATCCGTGATGAAGAACCAAGATCATGGCCAGTAACTGCTGCTTTAGTTTTATCACCGAGATCCTTTCCATCTCCAGCATGGGTGTAACCCGCGGCCAGGGCGGTCACCAACACTGAAGTTACAGCCAGTTTCTTGATTAACATGATCATGTTCCTCAGTCTGATTATCGGATTTTCTATCCGCTTTGATTGCGGACGGTAATGCATATGCAAAGGCCAGGCCAGCCAAACCATTACACGGAAATCACCCTGGACCAGCGCCCGTATTTATTCCGGATCTTTCCCCTCGGCAGACTCAGGACGATCAGCAGCAACCCGCAAACCAGACTTGCCACCATCGCAGGTACGCTCGCATCGTACGCAAACGGGGTCACCCATAAGGCGAGTCCCAATAACACATTGATATAGCGCAATGGACGGATTACTTCCGCGAGCGCTGCAACAGCTACTGTAATCACGAGCGACCCGATTACATGGTCAGCGTTGGCCATGCTGCCTGACGAGCCGAGAGTTAACCGGGTCGTCAGGAGCCACACCCCCACTGCCATGGAGGCAACCAGGGTCCATTGAAAGCTCACCCCACCGCCGAGCATCTTCTTCAACAGGACAAAGGGCGAATTTTGGAAATTATCTGCGTCATTTTTACATTCATGGTCGTCATCCGTATCGCCGGTAAAAAGCACCACCAGCCAGGGACGGCCCGCTTTGGCACGCCGTCGAAGAAACTGCAACGTCGCGATGATCTCGTCGAAAGAATACGGAATCTGCAGAAGCATTGCCGCCGCGGCGAGTAAACACAGCGCACACCATGTATTCAGCAGAATTGGCTGGATGATGATAAACATGATTGAAACCGCCCCCAGGGGAACAATCATAAAGCCGAAAAGCAGCACCAACCATGGCATGGTGCGCCAGCGTCGTCGTGATCCGATCAGCCCGGTGATGATTTCAAGCAGATAGGTGAGTGCCCCCAGTCCGGCGTCAGGCACTGGCCACGATTTCGACAGCTCCGAAGTGATGATTTCTTCCGTGCCGTTCTTGCCGTCTCCCAAGGCACCATCAGCAAAAAACGGGTCCCAGACCGCGTCAATGTGACCCAACTGATAGGCTGCCATATACCGGGAAATAAAAAATCCAAAAAACGCCAGCGCAATGATGGGAATTCGCTGAAACCAGTCTGAAGGGGAAAAGTCCCAACCCGGGGGTACATCGGGGCCGGTCAGGTGGGCCGCCGGAGAAAGTGCCGGAAAAGGGCGCGTGGCCAGAGCAAAGCCGATGACCAGAGCGCCTACCAATGTATCGTTGAGATAGGCCGCCGCCGTCGGCGCCCAGAAAAGTAGCGGCGCAGTCGTTACCCAGAGTCCCACTGTTGCCGTCAGCCAGCGCGATACACGCCACCAGGGTTTGGGCGATAGTGACAGGGCTGCGAAAATGCAGATGAGACAGCCGCTGACCCAGTCGCTCCAGCGCATGGCATCACTCACATACCCCATGGTCGCAGGCGCGAACAACAGCCAGACTCCCAGCGCCATGTTGGTCAGGGGCGCCCACAAGTTCTGTGCATGTTCCAGTCGATACAACCGCTCATATCGCTGTCGCAGGGTCTCGGGATTGCGCTGTTTTTCTTCGGCGGATTCAATCCAGGCGGGCAGCGGAATGCGATTTCGTTCATACCACGCTTTGGGATCTTTCTTTAACGACGCGACCATCGCCGGCAGCTCATCATTTAACCGATGCTGCGGGCTCCATTGCAACTGCTGGCGCGCGAGGGAAATATCCAGGGCGTAATGATCTGACGCCATGTCTATCATGAAAGGTTTGATAAATGGCTCTTGGCCATGGTCAATCTGGTCTGGCACCAGCGGTTCAGTTTTTTCCTGCAGCCAGGCGCCCGCCTTTGCCAGAGGCTTCGGCAGGCTCATGGTAGGCCATTCGTCTTCTCCGTGAATGAGCTTTCCCAACCGGTCCTGCAGTTGTTCATAGCTCAAAACACTTTCCTCACCCGCGAGGAATACCGCGTACTGCTGGAGCTCATTGCGCTTAAAGACCACCTGCCGGAAAAGCGCGAGCATGTCTGCACTGTGCAACAGTGCCTGTCCGGCGTCTTTATCTCCTGCGTAGAGATGTCCCTGCAGCGCATTCTGATGCACCCGGGCGATTTGATGAGCAAGAGTCGGTATACAACTTTCACTGTCATAAACTCCGGCAAGGCGCAAGATCGCCACAGGTATGGGGCCGCAGTGAGCTTCGATGACCTCTTCCGTCTTGAGCTTGGATTGTGGATAGGCCCAACCGGGCTCGAGCGGCGAGGTTTCAATGATCACTTCGCCCGGCCGTGCAGGCTTGTGTACCAGCATCGTGCTGGCATAGATAAAGCGCTCCACCTCGAGATGTGTCTGCAACCCTTCCAGCAGCGTTCGGGTGCCCTGCTCGTTGATTTTCTCGTAAAGCGGCGAGACTTCGCCGGTGAAATCGAAGTAAGCCGCCAGGTGGATAACTGCAGCGAGTTTACCTCCCGTCCGTTCCGCAACCGTCCGCAGCGCCTGCTCCACGGATTCCTTCGAAGTGATATCCATCCCCACGACATCATCTTTGGCTTTTTCCGGCCGGTCGCACCGGATTACCCGGAAATCGTCTTGCAGCGCTTTCGTCAGCGACGATCCGAGATTCCCGGAGGCGCCTGTTATCAACACGGCATCTTTCCCGGAACGAGTGTTATCTGACATGGGACTTTTCTCCTGGATCGCTCTTGTCTGGCTATGAATATAGAAACAGCGCTCTGAACGCTTGGCGGCGGGTTAGAGGTAACCCAGGGCCTGTTAACACTGACTTGATCACTCCTGTTTCAGTTGAAAAAAAGGCTTAACAAGAAGCGAAGAGAGATGTTTGGCTCTTCCAAATGAAACGACGAGCGAGGCAGGCAGAGTAGCCGTTCAACCGCAACCCGCCCGGGGGCGTCCGAGCTCGCTTTATTTGGACTATCAAACCGAACTCGCCCGGCCTTGCCCACCGAAACAATAACCCCCGTCAAGACAACCAAACCCGCGTTAACAAGCCCTGGGCTATGTACGAAAAGTGCCTTTCACGTCCGTCGTCCTCGCGCCCGCGGGGCCCACGACGGGCGGGGAGTATGCACAACCACGGTACGACCCTGCCGGCAACGCATTCGGTATCCATCTAATTCCCAGTCGGCAGATCTTTCCGGGGTTCGTGGGCCCCGCGTATGTGAGAGCGACGAGCAATTGAGACAAGTTCCCGGTTAAAAGCACTTTTCGTACACAACCTAAGGAAAATCTTGCAAATACGCGCAAATTTTTCATCGACTATATGAGCATCCGTGTCCACTTGTGGCCCAGCTGATTTCTCTGTCCAAAACGAAAACCGCGCTTTAAAGCGAGTGCCGCGATGACGTTGCTGCAGTCTGTTGCATCACCTCTCGCGCTCTGGCGTTCTCCGTGGCGTCCTCGGTGTGGGCAACCACGGTCCAGTTTCCTTTGCGCTGCGACTGCCGGGCTTTCATGATGAGGGGATCATGATCTGGCCTTATGGAGATGAACCCCGCCAGCAACAATCCTGCGAATGTGCTGATAGTGGTAATACTTGTAACCGTGAGAATCGGACTGGAGGCCGTCAAAGGTGGCCCGAACAGCACAAGCAGAAGGGAGACAGCAAGCCCGAGTCCCAGCCCTCCAACCCCTAGAACGATATGGGTTTTCACCAACGTGCGAGCGATACCATGACTTTCCGGTTCAATTTTCCGGGAGAATGACTTAACGTCGCCCGGCTGAATAATTTTTATGTTATCCCTGCTCAACGCCGCGTCTTCCACGAGGGCTTCCATCGCGAGCATCGCTGCATCACCGTCCGGAAACTCCCCGGTGACTTTGCCGGGATGGTTTTCTCCAATCAGGTTCAAATTCATGCCAGCCTCCCGGGGGTGTAAATTCACGGGGCTTCCAGTCTGTCAGATCTGGTGCCGGCAGTCTGTTAGAGCTGGTGCCGGTGACTGAAGGTAAGCAATTTGAACACCAACAGGCGTGCAGGCATTTCGCAGGTTCAGGATTTAATCTTTTGGGTGTCGGTGGTTCCCGATGAATCGCGTTTCAGTTCGAACCATGCATGGCCGGCCATGGTCAACAAGACGATCGTTCCCCCTGCCAGGGTATAAAGGCTGGGGGTTTCACTGAGAATCATCCATGCCCACAGGGGCGCCAATACAGCTTCCAGCAGGAAAAACAGACTCACTTCTGCTGCGGGCAGATAACGGGTGGCAATTAACATGCACACCGATGCCAGCGGCTTCTGCAACAGACCCATAACGGCGAGCCAGCCCAGGCTGGTCGCACCCACGCTCAATGGGTTACTCAACGGAAAGAGGCATATCGCCGAAGCGGCCGCACCCACAGCGACTGCCGGGATACGTGGCAAGTCCGGGTGGCGCCGCAACACGGTAAAAAGCAATCCTGTTGCCATGGCGAGCAGCAATGCGAGCAAGTCGCCCCGATTGCCGGAGATGTTTAATGAGCCGATGAAGACCGTCCCCACACCGGCCACCGCAAACGCCATGACGATCCAGGTACGTACCGGAATTTTCTCCCGAAGCATCCACCAGGAAAAAAGCGCCGAGAAAACCGGGGTAATGCTGAGAATCACCACCGCATTGGCGATGCTGGTATGGCTAATCGCCGCTACAAACAGGAAGGTGTTGAACCCATACAAACCGCACACCAGCAGGGCAATCCATCCATAGCTAAACAGCTGTCTGGTCTTTTTCCAATCACCGGTTACCAGCAGGTAACAGGAAAGGGAAACAGCGATAAACGCACCGCGCCAGAAAGCTGCGTCCCATGAGGAAACATCGGCGAGGCGAACAAACACCGCATCCCAGCTCAGCATGAATACGCCGAAGGCGGCGATTGAAAAACCTTTGCGGAAATCGGAATTCCCGGTCTGCCGACCAGCGCCCCGCTGGATGATGGTTGATTCACTCATTAGCGGGGAAAATTCCACTCTACGAAATTACTGGAAAGGACAATCCGTCGATGGATGAAGCAGCCTCAAATATTCTAGTCGGCTGGTCCCTCTTTTATATGTAACCGATTTCCCATTGAAGCTTTCTCATCCAGTTACCACTTCTGGTTTTTACGTAATGCTTCTCGACTTCGGCAGCCGCCCGCTGATGAGCACTGTCAATCTGGCGCAGCGCCCACTCCTTGTTCCCCGAGTCATGCCGGGGCGTTGTACCCCATGCCTGATTAAACTGAGTCTTGTAGAGCATCTCCACCTGATCGGGCAGAAGGTCGGCGTCCAGGTCGGGCCGGGGGGAAGGCTTGGTATCCATCATCGCATCTCCGGAGTGACCTTCTGCTATAGATGGGCCACTCATAATTCTGAAAGTTAGTTCGCGTTGATTATTCAAAACCCATACCAACTTGTATCGCTAGTTTTCCGGATCCTAAAGTCCGGTCGAATCCAGCTGCATACCCTTCCAGAAGTTCAGCTGCCTTAACGGAAAGAACTTCAGCCGCCCTCACGGAAAAGAGGATAGAGCATCATGCCTCCGTCCACATAGAGGGTTTCTCCGGTCACATAATCAGAAGCATCGGAAGCCAGCCAAAGTGCCGCCTTGCCCACGTCCTCGGGCAACCCGATACGCCCATAAGGAATCATTCGCAATAAATCCGCCTCTGCTTCCGGGGTGTCCCACGCCGCGCGATTAATGGGAGTCCGGATGGCGCCAGGTGCGATACTGTTGACTCGAACCTTCTGGGCGGCCAATTCCTGTGCGACAGACCGCATCAGCATCCCGATACCTCCTTTTGACGTGGCGTAATTGACGTGGCCAGCCCAGGGAATGACTTCGTGGACAGACGAAATAAAAATAATTTTCCCTGCGGCGCAGGACAGCTCTGGCTGCACCCCCCGACGCAGGAATACCCGGGCGGCTTCACGGGCGCATAGAAAGTGTCCGGTCAAATTGACATCAATGACTTTTTGCCATTGGTCTAAAGTCATGTCTACAAATGCGGCGTCGACCTGGATACCCGCATTGTTGACCAGAATATCGACGCTTCCCCATGCATCTATCGCACTTTGAAATAGTTTGCGGACCTGTTGCTCGTCGCTGATGTCCGCCTGAAAAGCCATGGCTTCCCCTCCCGCGGCCACTATCTCGCTGACTATCCGATCAGCAGCACCGTCCTTGCTGTGGAAATTGACGATCGTTTTCGCCCCACCTGCGGCAAGCGCACGGGCGACGGCCTCACCGATTCCGGAACTCGCCCCCGTCACTATGGCTCTCTGCCCCTGCAAAGGTCGGTCGGCGTTCATATTGCTTCCTCATGTGCGAAACCAATCGGTGCTGGATCTATGACTCTGGCGGTAAATACGGGAATCGAATGCAAACAGTCTTTAGAGTTTTGTGTTTGCTCGGAGGAACGTACAATCCGGACCTATCCCAGGGCCTGTTCACACTAATTTGATTGCATCTGCCGGGGGTCACTTTTTTCGGCGGGCAAGGCCGAGCGAGCGCTGTCTGGTATTCCAAATAAGCAAGCTCGAACGCCGCCGGCGGAAAAATAGGCCCGGCCCTTCGGGTTGTGTACGAGTACTTTTAACAGGGAACTTGCCCCAACTACTCGTCGCCCTCGCGCATGCGGGGGCCCACGAACCCCGGAAGGGTTAGCCAGTTTATGTGGAATAACGACAGCTGGCTAAATGAACAACGAGAGTTTTTATGGAATCAGAGCGACAGCGAATGCGCTCGCTGGCAGGGTTGTACCGTGGTTGTGCAAACTC
>CAZXLJ010000054.1:0-21765 GCA_964641175.1 uncultured Cellvibrionaceae bacterium | reverse complement strand
GCTATTCGTAGCGAATGGCCTTAGCCCTTCGCAAGAAGAGCAACGCGGCGGATGATCGTTTCGGCCGCACCTGGCCGGCCGCACCTAGCCGGCCGCACCTAGCCGGCCGCACCCTAAGGGGCTTGCATCGCTTTGCGAGTTCTGCGTTGGCACTTCTGGACAGGCAATCAGCATGCCTTCGTAGCGCCGCCTTGATCTCGCAAAGCGCTGTAAGCCAGACGCTATTCGGACTTAATCAGAGGTTCCCTGGAGGGCTGGACCCGGCCGCGTGCCGGGGATTGCAGAATAAGCGGAAGTCGCGCCGGGCGCGACCGGTCAGAGCGCGATCAGCAGGTCATTCAATTTGCGGATGAACTGGGGCTGATCCAGCGGTTTTTCGAAGTGAAACTCCTTCTGGGTGAGATCGTCGTTGGAACGTGCATGCTGCGGTCGCAGTCCGATGATCATCAGCGGTATTCCAGAGGTGATGCTGTTTTCCCGGATCGCCCTGGCGGCCGCCAGCCCCTGTCCGCCGCACAATTGCGTGTCCACAATGATCACGTCCGGCCGATTGCACATGGCCAGTTCAACGGCTTCTTCCGGATTGTGCGCCTGCAGGATTGCGCACTGGTTTACCAGGCGGCCATCCAGGGCGCTGCCAATCAGATTTTCATTTTCGGCCACCAGCACCAGGCTGGTGGGGCTGAACATGCGAATGGTAACCCGGTTGCGACCATTCTGTTTCGACGCATATAACGCTTTGTCGGCGGCGTTGATCTGGTCTCTCATGCGGGTGCCGGCGGTGTGCCCAACTACGGCACCGCCGATACTGAGAGAAACCCGGGAGTGAGTGGGCGAGGCGCGGTGCTGAACATTGAGGGCGAGAACGTTTTCGCGGATGCGCTCGGCGACGTGAAAGGCCCCATCCTCATGAGTATCGGGCAGCACGATGATGAATTCTTCCCCGCCATAGCGCGCCAGCAGGTCGGTAGGTCGACTCAGGCTTGCACGAATTGCCTGCGCGACCTTGACGATGCATTCATCGCCAGCCAGGTGGCCGTAATAATCGTTGTAGTTTTTGAAGTGGTCGATGTCCATGATGAGAATGGCCAGCGGTTCTTTGGTGCGGGCGGCCCGACGCCACAGCTCGGTGGCGCGCTCATCGAATGTGCGCCGGTTGTACAGCTTCGTCAGCCCGTCGCGTTCGCTCAGCTCCACCAGCTCGCGGTTGAGCGCATTGAGCTCATCGCGCATGATGATGATCCGCTCCATTGCGCGCAATTTGGCTTGCAGGACAATTTCTGAAACAGGTTTGCTCAGATAGTCGTCGCCACCCACTTCAATCCCGTCCCGGAAATCCTCGTCATCATTTTTACCAGTGACAAAGATGATGGGAATCCAGGTATCGTGGCTCTCTCGAATCAGGCGGGTGGTTTCAAAGCCGTCGAGACCTGGCATTTCCACATCCATGATTACCATGTCGAAACGGGTATGTTCCAGGATCTGAAGCGCTTCCTCGCCACTGGATGTCACCACGGCCTCGTGGCCTGCCTTAACAATGGAGCTGCACATCTTGTGACGCAGCGTAGCACTGTCTTCAACCAAAAGTATCTTCATCAAACCCAAACTGCTGTGACCGTCGAAGGTACATTAAATATATCATAAGCCCCCCGATACGCCCCTCATTCGCCGCTCGTCGCCGCCGACTGACCTGCGCGCACGTTTGTATCCCGGGCGGAACGTGGGCCGGGCTCCGCGCCTGGCGCGCTGTTGAGGCCCTCTGCCAGTGGCAATTTACTTGTCTTTTCGGTATTTTGTGCGTCCTTTTTCAATCCGAAAACCGTTCCCCATGACCGCTTCTGACGAGTTTGATGACATTCGGCCGTACGGCGATTCCGAAGTAAAAGAGACCCTGAACAGGCTGCTGGAAGATACTGAATTCCTCGATACCATTGCCTACTACAAGCTTCCGCAGGGCACCGGTCTGGCAGCGCCACTGGTTCGACCGCTGGTTCGCAAAGCACTGGAAGAAGAGCTGGCCGGAGTGGAAACGGTCGCCGCCTTTCAGCAGAAAGTTGAAACCTACATCCGCAAACTGATCGATACCACAGTGACCGAGCTGACCGTATCGGGCCTGGAACAACTCAGCCGGGATAAAGCGTACTGCTTCATCAGCAATCATCGTGACATCACGATGGACCCGGCGTTCGTCAACTGGGTGCTCTTCCACGCTGATTTTCAGACGCTTCGTATTGCTATTGGTGACAATCTGCTGACCAAGCCGTTCGCCTCGGATCTCATGCGACTGAACAAGAGCTTTATCGTCAAGCGCTCGGCTTCCAGTCCGAAAGAAAAATTCAAGGCAGCGAAAAAGCTGTCTGCCTATATCCATCAATCTCTGACCGTCGACAACGCCAATATCTGGATCGCGCAGCGCGAAGGTCGCGCCAAGGATGGCAGGGATATTTCCAACCCTGCAATTATCAGCATGCTTGCTCTTTCGAAGGAAAAAACCGAGCCGTTTCAGAATTTTATGATGCGCGCCAATATTGTTCCGGTGTCTATTTCCTACGAATGGGACCCCTGCGACGTGGCCAAGGCGCGGGAGGTTACTCTCAAACAGCGCGATGGGTTGTACAAAAAGGAGCAGCACGAGGACGTCCTCAGCATTGCCAAGGGTATCACCGGTGAAAAGGGGCATGTGCACTTGACCTTCGGGCGCCCCTTCGACCCCTCCCTCGGCAGCGTGGAGGAAGTGGTAGCCGCGCTTGATGCCAGTATTCTTGCCAATTACGTGCTGCATCCCAGCAACTGTCTTGCTTATGAAGCCCTTGAAGGCAAGGCACCGAGCGTGCCGGTGACTGCCCGCAACATCCCTTTTGAATCCTCCTCATGGAGCGAGCAGCGCAGCCAGTTTGCAGCACGTGTCGATGCATGCGACCCCCAGTGGCGGGACATGCTTCTGCGAATATACGCCAACCCCGTCTATGCGCATTTGGCAGCGGCAAGCCCGCCCGTACCTGATTCATGCTGAATGACGATGCGAAGGTTGCAATCCAGAAAGCCTATACCCGTTTTCTGAGAGAAAAGCAGCTGGGCCCGCGCCAGGGGCAGAAGCTGATGATCGCGGCCATCGCACGCACCCTCGGCGCCATAGAGCTCGACGACGAAGACAATCGCAGCGGCGGCGGACACGTGTGCGTCGTCGAGGCGGGTACCGGCACCGGCAAAACGGTCGCCTACCTGCTGGCGACAATCCCCAGTGCCCACGCCCTCGGCAAAAAGGTAGTGATTTCCACTGCGACCGTGGCTCTGCAGGAGCAGATTGTCGTCAAGGATCTGCCGGAGGTACAGAAACACAGCGGTCTGGAGTTCACCTTCGGTCTTGCCAAAGGGCGGGGGCGATATCTCTGTCTGAGCCGGTTGGATGCCATCGTCTCCCAGGATGATCCGCCGCAGGCGATGCTTCTTGCTTCGGACAATCCGGCCGTCACCCCCAACCTTAACCTGTATCAGGACATGATGGACGCGCTGGCCCACGATCGCTGGGACGGTGACCGGGACAACTGGACGAGCGAGTTGCCAGCGGAGGACTGGCAGCCGGTGACCACTGACCATCGGCAGTGTACCGGTCGCAAATGCAGCTTCGTACGCCAATGTGCATTCTTCCGGGCGCGCGACCGGCTGGAGGATCTGGATGTCATCGTGGCCAACCACGATCTGGTGCTGGCCGATCTGGCCCTGGGCGGCGGCGCAATCCTGCCGGCTCCGGCTGCCTCAATTTACATCTTCGACGAAGGACACCACCTGCCGGAGAAGGCGCGCAGCCATTTCTCGGTCCACACTCGATTGGTTGCCACCGCCCGCTGGCTGGGTCAAATCGAGACCCAGTGGAAAAAAGTCATTGAGCCAATGGCCGGATTGCCCGCGTTCTCAGAAAACGCCCGCAATATGGAGGATCTGTTCAGGCAGGCCCGCCAGACCATTGAACAGCTCCAGCCATCTGTGGCCGGTTTTATTCCGTCGATGGACAGCCAGGGTGGCACCAGCCGGTACCGCTTTGCCCGAGGGGTTGTACCCGACGCGCTGGAAGCGGCAGCGCGGTCGCTGGAAGTACAGTTTGGGCAGACGCGCCATCGGCTGGAAGAACTGGTCAAGCGCGTGGATGCGCTGCTGGCCGATGTGCATTCGCCGGTTGATCGCACTGAACTTGAAGTCATTTATGCTCAACTGGGTGGCTGGCTTTCCCGGGTAGAAGCCAATGAAGCGCTCTGGAACAGTTACGCCGACACCCGGGCGGACCCGGCCTGGCCCATGGCCCGTTGGGTCACCTTGGTGGAACAGGGTGAGACGGTGGATTTTGAACTCGTGGCCTGTCCCGTTTTATCAGCCAGAACACTTTCGGACCTGTTATGGGAGCGGTGTTGCGGCGCCATAGTGACCTCCGCAACCCTGACGGCGCTCGGTTCCTTTGATCGCTTCCGGTCAAGTGCGGGCACCCCGGCGGACGCGCACTATGAGGTGGTCCCAAGCCCTTTTGATTTTTCCCTGAACGGTTGCTTGCGGGTGCCGCGGCTGGCGGTCGAAGGGAATCAGGTAAGCGCCCATACCGACAGCATTATCACTCTGCTGCCGCAAATTGTGGTGGATCGGTCCGCCGTACTGGTGCTCTTCGCTTCCCGCCGGCAAATGCATGATGTTTATATGGGATTGGATCACCCCTGGCGCGAGCGGGTACTCATGCAGGGCGAAGAAACCAAACAGCGCCTATTGCAGAAACATCGGGAAAAAGTGGACGCCAATGAAGGCAGCGTAATTTTCGGGCTGGCCAGTTTTGCGGAAGGGGTGGATCTTCCGGGCCGTTACTGTGAGCACGTCGTGATTGCAAAGATTCCTTTTTCGGTACCGGACGATCCGGTGGAAGCGGCTATGGCCGAATGGATCGAGGCAAACGGCGGTAACGCGTTCATGCAGATCGCGGTACCAGACGCGGCAGTGAGGCTGGTGCAGGCCTGTGGACGGCTGTTGCGGACCGAAACCGATACCGGCACGGTGACGCTTCTGGATAAGCGGATCCTCACCAAAAGCTATGGACGGGCGATTCTTGATACCCTGCCTGCCTTCCGGCGGGAGTTGAATCATGACTGAGCGGCATGCCGAGGCAGGTGCTCTGCTGATCGACCTCGAATGCGCCCTGCGACGGCTGGATCTGTGGCAGTCCGAAGCGCCACCGGCGGCGGCCATGGCCAGTGTGGCGCCTTTCTGCATCGACACTCTGGAGCTGCACCAGTGGCTGCAATTCGTTTTCCTGCCTCGTATGCACGCAATTGTCGCGCAGGGTTTAGAGTTGCCCGACACCTGTGCCATCGCTCCTCTGGCCACCGAAGTCTACAAATCCCGTCTGACGGCAATGGTACCGCTGACACGCGAACTGGAACGTCTCGACAGGTTCCTGGAAGACTGAAACACAATGCGGCTGTCTATGCGCCTGCGCCCACGCGCGCGCGAATGCGGCTGAGTGCCACGGGTGTAATACCCAGGTAACGCGCGATGTCGGCCTGCTTCAGGCGCGAAAGCAAGGTCGGCTCGCGCTGAACAAGAAGCTTGTAGCGCTGCTGCGCCGACAGGCACAGAAATTCGTACTCGCGTCGTTCCTTTTTCATGGCCACTTCCATGAACAGCTTATTGAGACTCCGGGCGAAAGCGTGGCTCTGCTCGGCCAGTCGCTGCAGGTCAGTGCCGCTTATCGTCAAAAGAGTGCAGGGCTCAAGCGCGATTACTCCAAAGGGGCTCGGCTCACAGGCAGCGATGGTGTGCATACTCGCGATGCACTGGCCTTCTCGAATGAAAGATTTGATCAACTCCCGCCCATCAAGGGTGGTGTAGCTGGCTTTGACGAGTCCTTGGCGGATCATGAAGAAATTATTGCATCGCTCACTTTGACGAAACAGGTATTGCCTCTGATCGACCTTCTGCACTTTCGCCAGTGATTCGAGCTGTTCAAGAAATGCCCTGTCAGCCTGCATCATCGACGCTCATCTCCGTTCACTGAACCTGGGATCATACGCCCATTTTCCGGATTACATTAACCCGGGTTAATGCGTGCAGAGCATCATTGCCGCTATCTTGCTCCGCACCGTTGAGTGAGAGGCAGGCGACATCATGGAACTGCAGGAGAAAACCGTTCTTGTTACTGGTGCCAGTTCCGGCATAGGCGCGGCATTGGTGGCCCGACTGGCACCCACCAACCGCACCGTTATAACCCTTGCGCGGCAATCGAAAGGTTTAGAACAGCTGGCTGCAAAATACAGTAACGTCGTGCCATGGCCCTGCGACCTGAGCGACGTTGAGGCGTTAAACGAACGTTTGGGCGAAGTTATTGATCTCCACCCCGACCTGTCGGTAGTGATCAATAACGCCGGTATTCAGCAAACTTCCATGCTTCACGACCGGGAATTCCCGCTCGAGAGCATAGAAAGGGAGATTGCCGTAAACCTTGCCGCGCCCATCAGAATTATCGCGCTGACTATCCGTCATCTGGTGGAACGAGGCCTGCCCGCCGCTTATATCAATGTCAGCTCCGGTCTGGGGCTTTATCCCAAGAGCAATGCGGCTGTTTACAGTGCCACCAAAGCCGGCCTGATCAACTTCACCCGCGCCCTGCGTCACCAACTCGAAGGTTCGCAAGTGACTGCTCACACGGCAATACTGCCGCTGGTGGCAACGCCCATGACCGAAGGTCGGGGCGGACGCAAAATTTCCGCGGATCGAGCGGCGAGAGAAATCATCGCCGGGGTGGAGTCGGGTCGCCGCGAAATCTACGTGGGCAAGGCCCGCTGGATGCCATTGATCTCAAGATTGAGCCCGAGCCTCATGGCAGCAATCATGAGGCGCGCCTGACATGAGAGCGCTGGTGAGTGTAGGGCTGGTTCTGGCGGCACTGTTCGCGTCTACTTTCATCGTAATGAACAACACCGGTCTTTTGACTTTGGAACGGGTCGAGTCATTGCTGAAGAGCGCGGCCGAGGCCCGGGGGTTTTACGTGGCGCTGGTCGTGGTGCTTCTGCTGGCCGCAGACCTGTTAATCGCTGTACCGACGCTCACCATCGTAGTCCTGGCAGGCTACTTCCTCGGGTTCGGGGCCGGTGCCGCCAGCGCGGTCGCCGGTATGGCGATAGCCGGATTCTCGGGTTATGGTCTGTGCCGCCGGTACGGGCCCGGGTTGCTCCTGCACATCTACCGGGACCCCGAGGAAATCAATCGTATGAAAACACTTTACGATCAGCATGGCCCCGTCATGTTGGTGATCTGTCGGGCGATGCCCATTTTGCCGGAGGTTACTTGCTGTTTATCCGGCGCTAACCGAATGCCCTTTGCTCGCTTCGCGCTGTGTTTTGCTGTGGGCACAATACCCTATGCCGCCCTGGCAGCCTACGCCGGTTCACGCAGCAGTCTGGACAATCCCCAGCCGGCCCTAATTGCGGCTGTCGGGATGAGCCTGTGTTTATGGGTCGCCTGGTGGTGCTTGTGGAAGGCCATGGGGGCCCGATCACCAGAACGCTTATGAGTCTGAATAAGCTCCATTACCAAGTGCTAGGGAACCTCTGATTAAGTCCGGACAGCGTCTGCGCGAGCCAGGACGTTCAGCCCGCAAGGCGCTATTCGTAGCGAATGGCCTTAGCCCTTCGCAAGAAGAGCAACGCGGCGGATGGACGTCTTGGCCGCGCCTGGCCGGCCGCACCCTACAGGGCTTGCATCGCTTCGCGAGCTCTGCGTTGGCGCTTCTCGACAGGCAGTCAGCATGCCTTCGAAGCGCCGCCTTGATCGCGCAAAGCGCTGTAAGCCAGACGCTATTCGGACTTAATCAGAGGTTCCCTAGATGCCAAAGCTAGCTTTTTGAGCTGTTTTATTGTCCGCGCTTTCGGAACGACGCGGCAGCTCGATAAAAATGTGATTGCTCAACCTGCGAGATCGTACGCCCCCCGAACAGGGCCAAACATGGATTCGACTTCTTTTATGGTTCACCTAAACAAAGTAGCTCTTATAGCCTCTTTAATACCTGCCCTCGCCAGTATTCCGGCATCGTCAGATTCGCCGCCCTCCGATATCGTGGAAGAAGTGATTGTAGAAGGCAGTCGCCGGGCCAATTTCACGGTCATCACTGAAGACGCCCAAAAGCTGGTGGAAATGCCAGGTGCTTTGGGCGACCCCATTTCCGCAATCTATAGCTTGCCGGGTGTGGTGAGTTCCGAGGGTTCCGACAGTCGCCCCGCGGTGCGCGGTTCGTCGCCGGATGATAACCGCTTCTATGTCGATTTTCTGCCGGTTGGTTATGTTTTTCACGAGTTCACCAATTCGGTCTTCAGCGAGTTCATCCTGCAGGACTTCAAGCTTTACTCGGCTGGTTTTGGCCCTGAATATGCGAGTGTTACTGGCGCTGTATTCGATATTCAACTGCGTGAACCAAGACAGCAGCCACTGAAAACCATCATCGATTTGAGCATGCTCCGCTCGGGCCTCTTCATTGAGGGCGGCGTAACAGAAAGCTCGGCCTTTTATTTGTCCGGTCGGCAAAGTCTGATTCATCTTTTTATTCCGACAGGGGAAGAGGAGGACGGATTCGTCGTTGAAAAGGCACCGCGAGATCAGGACTATCAGGCCAAGTACACATGGCAAATCAATAGCAGCAACCATTTGGCGATCTCAGCGACCGGCGCCACGGACGAGGCTGCGGCGGATTTTGGGCGGGAATCCGAATTTGCCCGTAGCAATCCGGATTACGCAGGAGATGCCGGGCTGCAAAACGAGTATCACGGACAGAACGTGGTCTGGGATTATGATAGTCGGCAACGCTCGTTCAAAGTCGGCCTCGGACGCTTCGCCAACAGTTTTCAAGCCTACTGGGGAGATGGTTTCTTTTTCAGATACGACCTGGACCAGGTTTCCTTGCGCTCCCGCTATGAACAGGCACTGGGAGAGCAGCACCGGATCTCTTTGGGGGGACACCTGCAGCGGTCAAGTTACGATATCAGCTATGACCAGATTCAGTTCGTCTGTACAGAATTTGACGCAGACTGCGATCTGAATCGCCGCGACCGGACGCGTGCCACCGTGCCGCTGGAGTACGAAGACCACATGGTGTACGTCAACGATACGTGGTTTCTGAATTCACGATGGACCCTGGATGCGGGGTTTCAATGGCAGCGCAACGACTATACAGACGAAACATTTTTCAATCCCCGCCTGGCGTTGTCGTATGCCCCCAATTCCGACTGGATATTTACGACCAAAGCCGGTCGCTATAATCGCTTTCCCGACCTGGATAAAGTGGCACCCACTTTGGGCAACCCGGCTCTGCAATCGCCAGTGGCCGATCATTACACTTTTAATATTGAGCGAATGCTCGGCAATGGCTGGAGCTGGTCGACTGAATTGTATTACAAAGCTATGGCGGAGTTGCCGCTCGGATTGCAGCCGGATGAGCCCGGTGCGGATCAGCTTTACAGCAATGACGTAAAAGGCAAAGCCTACGGCGTCGACCTGTTTATCAACAAAAATCTGACCGATCGCTGGTACGGATGGGTAGCGTTGAGTTATGCCCGCAGCGAGCGAACCAATGAACGCACTGGTGTAAACAAGATTTACCAATTCGATACGCCGCTTATCGTGAACTGGGTTATGAGCTATCAGAAAAGTGAGCGTTTTAATGTGGGCTGGCGCTGGACCGTGCGTTCCGGAGCACCATATACGCCAATTGTCGGCGTACAGGAAAACCCCTGGTTTGAAAACGCGGCCTTTCCTGTCTATGGCGATCCTTTCTCTGAAAGGCTACCTACTTACAGCCGGCTGGATGTGCGGTTGAAATGGGACTTCACCATGTTTGGAATTCAATCAGCCGCGATTCTCGACATTCTGAACGCGTTAAACCAGGACAACGTATCAGACCGGTCTCTTGATTATGACCGCGTCAATCTGATTGATCGCGAGGTTCATACCGAGGACACCGAATCCCCCGGTATCATTCCCGCCGCGACACTGCGACTGGAGTTCTGATCAATCCTTGAAAGACGTTGTATCAGCGGCTGGTGCTTTCATGACGGCACCAGCGATTTCTCGTAACGACTCCGCATGCCTGGCTTCACAATAACCAAGGATTTTTTCCAGCAGCCGATAAGATGCTCCGAATGGGGATGAATTCTGGCGGATCTGATCAGCGGATTGCACATACCGGGAATTGTCCAGCTCATCCGCGCAGTTTTCCAGCAAGGCTTCAACATCCTCGGGTCGGGTTTCCAGATGGAATTGCAACCCGATGACCCTTTCTTTCCATACGAACGCCTGGTTCAGGCAGGCGGTACTGCTGGCGAGCAGGATAGCTTCGGGCGGCAGCTCGAAGGTGTCGCCGTGCCAATGGAAGACCTCTATGGCGCGAGGCCACAGTGCCCGCAACACAGAGTTCTCGGTCGCGGTGGTGCGGGTTACCTGGTGCCAGCCTATCTCCCTCCAGTTATTTTTCGAGACCCGCGCCCCAAGCACGTCTGCTATCAGTTGCGCGCCAAGACAGATGCCCAGCACGACTTTTTGCTGTTCAATCGCCTTGCGGATGAAGGCCTTTTCCTCGTCGAGCCACGCGAAGCGGTCTGAATCGTAAACACCCATTGGTCCGCCCATGACGATCAGCCAGTCGAACGACTCGACCGCCGGGAGCCGTTCGCCCTCATATAATCGGGTCCGGGTGAAAGGGTGGCCTTTGTCTGTCAGCCAGTGCTCTATTTGGCCCAGGCCCTCAAAAGGAACATGTTGGAGATAATGAACGTTCATCGAAATATCGGCTGTCAGGAATGCGGACTGCCGATATTACTGGCTCCCGAATTTACTGTAAAACCGGTAAGTACCCGCGAGGGCGAAGCAAATCATGGCGGGCACTGCCAGCGCTCTGAAACCCCATGCCGCATACAGTATTGAACCGGCGATACCACCGCAAATAAATCCCGACATGATCAGCAATAGCAGGATAAATTTGCGCCTGTCGAACTCTGCGCCACGCAGAAGCGATCCCAGCATGATTCCGATATCAGTGAGCACGCCGGTGACATGGGTGGTGCGGATAACCGCCCCACTGTAGGTGGTGGCCAGCGCATTCTGTAAACCACACGCCGCTGACGCCATGTAATTCCCAAAAGCCGCCTGTTGCTCGAGGAAAGCGATGGCACCAAGCAGCAGAAGGCCCTCCAGCGCCAGCAGTGATTCATAATGCCGGCCCAGCCTCAACGACTGACCCTTCAGGAAAAAACCCGAAATTGCTGACCCGCACAGAAAGCTCACCAACAGAATTGCCAAATGGAGAGCGCCGGATTGCATTCTTGCGACCTCGACGCCGAAAGATGTGGCGATACCGGAGACGTGCGAAACCGCTTGATGCTGAAAACCCAGCAGGCCGACAGCGTTAACCGTTCCTGCCAGAAGGGCAAGCGCTAGGGCGCCGTACTCGACCCAGCGGGGCAATTTGGTGAGCAAAGTTGTACCTTTGACAGCAATGGATGGCCTTTGAGATTCTAGACTATTTCTATCCGCGATAGCTGCAGCCGCGTGGCGGGCTTTCCGGAGGTGTTTCATAAATGGTGCAGTTAATGCATATCAAAACGGCGCTATCCCGAATCAGTGGAAATGGAAGTGCGGACTGCTTAGTAATCGAAGGAAGCCGGGAGGCCGCAAAGTGGCGAGGTTTCTGGCTCTATATTTTTTCTCATTCATTACGGGTGACGGTGCAGGTATGACAAGATCTGTGAGGGTAATCATTCAGGAAATGCTGGACAACGAGCCTTGTGCCGGGTTGGACCCCTTTGAATGGAACGAACTTAGCGGGGACGAGCAGTTACGAGCCAGAATCGATTATCTGTATACCAATATGGCCGCAATCGGTCATGCCGAGAAAACCCCCCGCGGAAATCACACCCTGGTCCGCATAATTTCCACCTGCTCGCATTCAGTTCACTTGGCTAAAGGGGCTCTCGATGCCTTTGATAGCGGCAACCATGAGAAGGCCGAAGCCATTTCCCTTGACCTTGAGAACCAGCTGGAAAACATTCGAGCGATTCTTGAAGAATCTCAAGCTTTGGTAAAGAGCCGCGCTTAGGGAAGTTCGCCACCTTCGCCCCATTCCTAACCCGATCGCCGGACACAAAATAATGCGGGTCGAAAAGCCGATCAGTTCAGATCGGGAATGCAACAGCAATCACACTGCTTATGCTTATTTCACCGCAGGCTTGCAGGACCTGGTCACAAATGTGACGCGGGTGGAAGAGTGACTTGAGAATCTTTCTATACTCGGACGAACTCGGCACTGTCCTGCGGCTGTTGTGCCTTCTATAAAAAAAACTACAAGGCAATTCGGAATATGAGCGAAATTAACCATGTCGTAATCGCGGGCGGCGGTACTGCCGGATGGATGGCCGCAGCAGCGTTGTCCAAAACCTTCGGGCGCCTGTTGAAAATCACGTTAATCGAATCCGAAGAAATAGGCACCATCGGGGTCGGGGAATCAACCGTACCGCCCCTGCGCGCGTTTCATCATACTCTCAAGATCGCCGAACCTGACTTCATGCGAGCTACCTCTGCAACTTTCAAAATGGGGGTGATGTTCGAAAACTGGGGCAGTGTAGGAGATCAATACATTCACTCCTTCGGCATGACCGGTCAGGAAAGCTGGATTGCAGGATTTCAGAATTTCTGGTTGCTCGGGCGGGAAAAAGGACTGGTCACTGATTTTGGTGACTACTGTTTTGAACTGGTCGCCGCAAAACAAAACAAATTTGCGACATCCTCGCAGCTTAACACCCAATATGCTTACCATCTGGATTCTACCCGCTATACCCAATTCCTGCGGCGCTACAGTGAACAATTCGGGCTGAAAAGAATTGAAGGAAAAATAGAATCCGTCGAGCAGAATGTCGAAACCGGCTTTATTGAATCCGTCACCCTGGCATCGGGTACCCGAGTAAGCGGTGATCTGTTTCTTGATTGCACCGGCTTTCGAGGATTGCTGATCGAGAAAACCCTGAATGTCGGCTTCGAAGACTGGACGCACTGGTTGCCCTGTGACAGGGCTGTAGTCGTGCAGACCGCAGCGACAGGGCCGGCCGTCCCGTATACGCGCGCGATTGCCCACGATGCCGGCTGGCGCTGGAAAATTCCCTTACAGCACCGCGTCGGTAACGGACTGGTTTACAGCAGCAGGTATCTGTCGGACGAAGAGGCGCACAAGCGCTTGCTGGACAGCGTGGAAGGAGAATTGCAAAACGAGCCACGGCTTATCAAATATCGCACGGGGAGACGCTTGCAGGTATGGAACAAGAACTGTATCGCTTTAGGTCTTTCCAGTGGCTTTGTCGAGCCGCTGGAATCCACCAGCATTCACTTGTTCATGACAGGTATCACCCGGTTAATGCAGCTTTTTCCGTTTGGTGGTGTTAGCCCGGCCGTGGCCCAGGAATACAACAACCAGTCCCGTCGGGAAGCGGAAAAAATCCGGGACTTCATCATTCTCCATTATCACGTGACCCAGCGCACCGATAGCGCCTTCTGGCGATATTGTAAAACCATGGAACTGCCGGATGGCCTCGATCTGAAAATCAAACTGTTTCAGGAGTCTGCCCGGGTGTTCCGCGAGGAAGGAGATCTTTTCCGGATAGAATCCTGGACACAGGTGATGCTGGGGCAGGGTATTGTGCCGGAGCGTTACCACCATCTGGGCAAAACGGTGTCGGATGCGGAATTGAAACAGCTGCTGGATGGCGTGAAAGCATCAATTGCCCATAAAGTCACAGCACTGCCGCAGCATCAGGAGTTTATCGAGAGCTATTGCCGGTCCGACCAGTTAATGGCCAACGCCGGCCGTCATTGATGGTTCTATCGTTGAGGGTCGTATCATTGAAGCGCTGTGCTGGCCTGCAACGTGCGTTTTGGAGCACTGGCAGTCGACGGGTTGTCGGATCACTGGAAGGGAATTGAACGAGCAGCCTCAAGACTGAGGCTGCTCTGTCGTCGAACTAGCGGCGTGCTGCGGTCATTGGTTTAAACGCCAGCAAGACCAGCATTGAAAACAGGGTCAGAAGACCGAAAGATCCGCCTGCGGATCCGCCAGAACTGGATGAGGTGCTGGACGAAGCGCTGCTGCTGGAGGAGGATGAAGAGCTGCTCGAACTGGAGCTGCTGCTGGAGCTGCTAGACGAGGTAGACGAGCTGCTTGAAGACGAAGACGAACTGCTGCTTGATGAAGAAGAGGACGAGGAGCTGCTGCTCGAACCGTTGCCACTATCGGCGGGCGGAGTGCCGTTATAACCTTCCTGCCCTTCGCGGGTCATCGCCAGAACCAGATAGCCGTCGCGAACTACTGCATTATTCGGAGCAAAGTCAGCCCGGTTTTCTTCGAAAGTCCAGTCTGCTTTACCCCAGCGGTTGGAATCGAAAGAATTGAAGTCATCCCGCCAGGCCAGTTCAAAGCCCGATCCGTTCCAGCGGTGATATTCCACCCAGTTCACGAACATGTGTAAGGGCAGGATGCTGTCGTTCCAGTCGCCGACCCAGCTGGGAACATTCGGGGGCCAGAAGTTAAGCCGTAACTGTGCCGGGTTCATGAGTTCACGCGCCTGGCCGCCTTCGGTGGTGCGCACGACTTGTCCATCGACTAGCCACCGTACTCGGTCTGGCGACCATTCGAGGGTGAATGTGTGATAGGCATCACCGAAAGAAGTGGGGTGCTGATGCACGCCTTCCGATGTGTTTCTTTCTCCAAGCCCGGTAATAATATTGCTCTGCCAGGACATGGCATTGTTTTTACCGAATACTTCTACATCGACTTCTTCCCAGAAAACTTCAGCCAGCTCGGAGCCGTCCTTCCAGAGGAAAAAGTTTGAAATTACGCCGCTGCCTTTGGCGGCCTGCATCCGAATGACGTACTTGCCATACAGATTTTCTTCGCTTGTAAAAATCTCTGCTCCTTTGTACGGCTTTGCAGCCACCGAGCCGGCGAGGCCGGCCCACAGGCATAGCAGAGCTACACCTTTAATCAACTTGTTATCCAGAATTGTCATAGAGTTTCCCCGATTTTTTAGATGGTATAAAACAACTCCATGTTGTGGCTTATATCTGTCCTGACAGGCCAGATTGAGGGGGGCGTGGTTCGCAGTAAAGTCTCAATCTGTGTATTGGGCAAATTGAGACTTAGCGAAACACTTTCTGGAAGCCAGGTGGGGGGTGCATTTGCCGGCGATACTCACTGGGAGTCGATCCGACGCAGGATTTAAACAGCCGGTTGAAAGTTGGCTTGCTATTGAAACCGGCCTGCTCCGCGATTTCGAAAATGGAGAGGCTCTCACAGCCGGGGTCGTGCAGCAGCCGTTTCGCTTCTTCGATACGCAGGCGATTTATGTATTCCTGAAAATTCTGCTGGAAGCGTCGGTTGATAACGGCGGATACCTGGCGGGGCGATGCGGGCAGGAGGTCTGCGAAACGCTCCAGAGTCAATTGGGAATTAAGGTACGGGCGCTGCGTAGCTATAACGTGATTAATTCTTTCCAGCAGCGCGTCGGTTTCGTTTGTATGTCGGGCATCATCGGAAGGCTTGTCGGCAGGCGGCCTGGCCACGACCGGTGCTTCCAGTTCCGGAAAGCTTTTAAACAGCACGGCAACACACAAGGTCAACGACAAATAATTACCGAATATGCCCATGGCATCACTGACGTTCAGTGGCAGCCATTGCCCCAGAATGTGTGTAATTAGTCCCCATGCCCAGATGGTGGTAAAGCAAGCGGTCAAAAATGTCAGCTGCGACCGGCGCGGTTCCTGGGAACTGCATTGCAATAAAAGTTTCAGGCAGACCAGTCCATAAATAACCGGCGCCAGTTTTTTGAGTGTCAGGAAGATAAGAAAGTGCTGACCATTACTGCTGAATATTTTGAGATCCAGAATCAGATCGCGCTGCAGTTCAAAGGGAAAACGGTAGCAGGCCCAGTATAGATAAACAGGTGTGAGCAATACCGGCACCAGGTGTAAAAAATCCCTGATACGGTAGGGAACCTCTGATCGCATGAGTCCCCGGATACACCAGAACAAGGCAGGGCCGATTGCGAACGATGCGAAGCTGAGGGATAGCGGAAGTTTTGGAGAAAAATCAAAGGCCGTCTGCTTTACAAAATCGCCCCAGAAAAGCAGTACGTGAACTGCCATAAGGGCATTCAGGATGAAAATGGCGGATAAGGTTGTCCGAAAGGTTCGCGACAAGCGGGCATTGCACAATACCCGACCGGCCACCAGCAGGCTGATGCCTATAGCCAGCGCCAATACAACATCATGACCGTTGAACAGCATGTCTTTCATAATTCGCCCATTCTTCTGAGCTGACGATTTTGGGTTGCACGATCGCCGAGCATAGCCGGGCTCGGACTTCAGCGCCTGCCTGCCGGCTTGCTGGAGGAGTCGTTGCAAGTGTGATAATGTTCGCGCCGGGTTGCATCTCCTCTCGACCGGAGAACCGCTTGCCAGGATATCGTCTTATTTTTTTATCTTGATATGGTATTCCTGCGTCCGGCGTGTTTGCAATGTTATCGGGACTTTAAGTCAGAAAGTGCGGGCTTGGTCCCATTCGCCGAGAAAAATTCTGCGAGCTGGGAAGTATCCTGAGCGGGGGGTGAACCAGTCACCCGGGAGAGTGGCAGAAAGCTATTTGCCCGCGCGCCCAGGGTCGTCGACTTTGGAGGTCAGTCTGCTTCAAACCTGTGCCACCAGGGCTGTGGCCGGAGCGGCGGAGTCTGCGTAATACTCAAAAGCTTTAAACGAATAATCATAATATGATATATTTATTCACCTTTTTAATTGTCTGATATTTTAAACATCAAGTTCAACCTTCCCGCTGGCTCAACGTTAAGCTGTCGATCGCAGTCACGAAAATCCAAATCAGGAGGCACTCCATGCTTGCTCCCATCGCCAGGTCCGCAATTTTTGCGGGGCTTGCTTGCACTTTCGCCCTTTCCGCCGTCGCCGAGACCCAGGTGTCCGTCAAAATTCATGCGGATCGACCGGGCGCACTCATTAATAAAAACGTCTACGGACAATTCGCCGAGCACCTCGGGCGTGGCATTTATGAGGGTATCTGGGTTGGTCCGGATTCCAGTATTCCCAATACACGGGGTTTCCGGAACGACGTGATCGCCGCGCTCAAAGAGCTGCACGTGCCGTTGATCCGCTGGCCCGGTGGCTGTTTTGCCGATGAATATCATTGGCGCAACGGTATCGGCCCCCATGACAAGCGGCCTGTCACGGTTAATGCTTCCTGGGGAAATGTCACCGACAACAACGCGTTTGGAACCCATGAGTTCTTCGATCTGGCGGAGATCCTGGGCTCCCAGGTGTATATCAATGGCAATCTTGGTACCGGCACTCCGCAGGAGATGGCGGAATGGCTGGAGTACATGACCTCGCCGAGCCAGTCCACCCTCGCGAACCTGCGGCGTCAAAATGGCCGCGACGAGCCGTGGAAAGTCGACTTTTTTGCGATTGGCAATGAGTCCTGGGGGTGTGGCGGCAACATGACTCCGGAGTATTACACTCACCTGTACAAGCATTACGCCACGTTTCTTAAAACCCCGGAAGATAACCGCCCGGTGCTGATTGCCAGCGGTGGCTACGACAGCCATACCGAATGGACCGAAACACTCGTAAAAAATGTCAAAGAAAACTTCAGTTTACGAATGCAAGGCATCGGCCACCACTATTACACGCTGCCTCTCGGTAACTGGGAGAAAAAAGGCCGGGCCACCGGCTTTCCGGAAAACGAGTGGCTTTCCACATTCGTCAACACACTGAAAATTGAGGATTTCATAAAATCCAATGTCGCGATTCTGGACAAGCACGATCCGGAGAAAAAAGTCGGATTTTTCGTGGATGAATGGGGCACCTGGTATGACACGGAAGAGGGCGACAATCCCAGCTTCCTGTATCAGCAGAACACACTTCGGGACGCCCTGGTGGCGGCGCTGAATCTCAACGTATTTCATAAATACTCCGAGCGCGTACAGATGACGAACATTGCGCAGATGGTGAACGTTCTGCAGGCAATGATTCTGACTGACAAGGAAAAAATGCTGCTTACCCCGACCTACCACGTGTTCAAGATGTATGTACCTTTTCAGGATGCAAACAATCTGGCTCTGGAAATAGGCAAAAACCCCAAGTACAAGATCGGTAAATTGTCGGCCCCTCAGGTAAGTGCTTCAGCCGCGAAAACCAAGGACGGCAAAACCGTCCTGGCGCTGACAAACATCCACCCGGATGAAGAAGTATCCGTCACGCTTGCAGGGGGCTGGAAGAGCGCAGAAGGTCATCTTCTGACAGCGGCGAAAATGGATTCCCACAACACTTTTACCGCGCAAAATGAAGTCAAGCCCCAGCCATACAGGACGGGCGCCACGGGTGGAAGTCTGGTCATCAAATTGCCGGCAAAATCAGTCGCAGTTGTGAATCTTATCCAGTAAGTTCAGCGTCAGTCGAAGAACCGGTCGTCCTTCGTACGGACTTGCGCAACTGCGCGAGTGGGTACGAGGGGCGCCTGCCGCGAGTAAAGTTGTGGCTCGCTATACATCGAAGCGGCAAGTAGCGCCATGGAAACTCCTTATTGAATTTTGAGGTTGGTGAGTTCATTCACATGAATTCCGTAAAGGCATCTCAGATTGAAGAAAAATGCCTTTGAACGACCCTTCAGCAGCGATATCATCATATGAAATGATCTTCGGAGTTCCGCGTCCATCGGAGCGTCCGTGCGGCGTTGATAACAAAAAAACAATAATTAGTTTGGGAAGCGACAAATGCGTACAGTTCACAAGACATTCAATATACTCGGGTGGACGCTGGCCAGTTGCGCGCTGCTTGCAGGGTGCGGCAGCGACGTCTCATCCTCCAGCAGTTCAAGTAGCTCCAGCACAAGTTCAACCTCCAGCACAAGTTCAACCTCTAGTACCAGCTCCACTTCAAGCACCAGCTCAACTTCCAGTACCAGCTCAACTTCCAGCTCCAGCTCAAGCAGTTCATCCAGCTCGGGAACCATACCGGCCGGATCCACGCTGGTGTATGCCCTCAATGCCGGTGGTTCTGCTACGACCACGGGCGGCATCGAATACAAGGCTGACAGTTTTTATACGGGCGGCTCCGTCAGTTCGACAACCGACGCTATCGATGGAACGACTGCCGACACTCTTTATCAGAGTGAACGCTATGGTGACTTCGTCTATGAAGTGCCTGTCACAAATGCTGCGTACACCGTCTCACTCCATTTTGTTGAGATGTATCACACCACAGAAGGAAGTCGCCTTTTCAGCGTAACCGTAGAAGGTGAGCCAGTGTTGACTGACGCGGATCTTTTTGCGGATCTCGGTCACGACCGGGCCTTGAATATCATTCTACCCGGGGTACTGGTCGCGGATGAAAGCCTGACGATTGAAGTGACTTCAAGTATTGATAATGGCACCATCAGTGCGTTCTCCATCCATTCGAACGATGGCGGAGAGTTTGTCGAGCCGCCAGAGCAGCCGGCGCCGACACCGGGCAAGAATCACCCGTTTTTTGTCGGGAATATCACAACATCGGGAGCGGTACGATCGGATTTCATTAATTACTGGGATCAGATAACACCGGAAAATGAAGGCAAGTGGGGTTCGGTAGAAGCCACCAGAGACCAATACAACTGGGGTCCTGTCGACCGGATCTACGAATATGCCCGTCAACACAAGATCCCCGTAAAAGCCCACACCCTGATCTGGGGTGCGCAGTCGCCGAGCTGGATCAATAATCTCAGCGCAAGCGAGACAGCGGCCGAAATCGAAGAATGGATCCGGGACTATTGTACGCGCTATCCGGACACAGCCATGATTGACGTGGTCAATGAATCTACGCCCGGTCACCAGCCGGCAGGTTATGCGCAAAAGGCTTACGGCAACGACTGGATTACCAAAATATTCCAGCTGGCGCGTCAGTACTGCCCCAATTCAATCCTGATACTCAACGACTACAACGTTATCCGGTGGCAGCATAACGAGTTTATCGCGATGGCCAGACCCGCTGTTCAAAGTGGTTATGTAGACGCGATCGGTTTGCAGGCGCACGGGCTGGAAGATTACTCGGGAGCCGAGATCAAATCGCGCATGGATAATCTGTGGAACCAGCTGCAAGTGCCGATGTACATCTCGGAATACGATATTGCCAAGACCGACGACCAGGCGCAGTTGCGGCACTATCAGGATCAATTTCCCGTGTTTTACAACCATCCGCGGGTCAAGGGTATTACCATTTGGGGTTATGTTGTAGGTAGAACCTGGGTCAATGGAACCGGCCTGATTCAGGACAACGGTACTTTCCGGCCGGCAATGACGTGGTTAATGGATTATATCCGTCAGAATCCAAAATAATTTTCTACAGAATCCAGAGCGGGAGTAAATCCCGCGCCGTATAGTGAAGTTCCTCAGGGTCGACGTTGCGCAGTTCTTCGGGAGGGAGGCAGACGTCGACCCCATTTTTATTCGGCTCAGACAATTTTCAATAACATTTTAATGACAGGTTCCTGGAGGAGGTGTGTTCCGGGGTGAACAATAAATTGCAGCGGGAAATTACCATGGGTGAATCAAGATTAAGCATGATCAAATTATTGGGTGGCGTGGCAGTGATCATTGCGCCGGCCATGTTGGCGGGGTGTGGTGGTCAGGTCGGGGAGCCTTCATCTAGCAGTTCTTCCTCCTCCTCAAGCAGTTCCAGCTCAAGTTCTTCGTCAAGTTCTTCGTCAAGTTCCTCATCCAGTTCTACGAGTTCATCCAGCTCCTCATCCAGTGGTGAGCCCGTAGCGCAGTGTAATAATCCAGGTTCCCGCCCACCGGCATCTCAAGTGTCCTGGTCAACGCAGGGTGCACCATTGAGTGGGCCTAGCCGGGTCGTGGTAGAACAGGAAGGCGGATTGTCCCGGCATACGGTTTATCGGCCAGCGACGTTGACCAACGAGAATCTTCCCATCGTTTCCTGGGGGAATGGCGGCTGTGGCGCCAATGGTTTGAGTTCAGCAGAATTCCTGGCGGAAATTGCATCTCATGGCTACCTGGTTATCGCTAATGGCGCACCTAACGGTGGCGGCAGCGACCCGGACAACGGATCGACACACATTGCAGCGATCGACTGGGCTATTGAGGAAAATGCGGATCCGTGCAGCCCCTATTTTAATCAGCTTGATGATGACAAGATTGCGGTCATGGGGTATTCCTGCGGCGGTCTGATGAGCCTGAATGCTGGTGGTGACATGCGCCTGTCAACCGTGGTCGCGATGAACAGTGGTCTGATCAATCCGAACCAGAATGTCTACGCCAGCCTGCATACGCCGGTTGCGTATTTCAACGGCGGATCCTCAGATATTGCCTATGAGAATGGTCGGCGTGATTACCAGTCGATCAACAATGTTCCCGTGTACCATGCCAACCTGCCGGTCGGTCATGGCGGCACCTACTCGCAGGATAACGGAGGCGAGTATGCCAAAGTGGGGACAGCCTGGTTGAACTGGCATTTGAAGGGCGACCAGTCCGAAACCGGTCGCGGCATGTTTCTCGGAAATTCCTGTGGGATCTGCGGGACCAACTGGACCATCGAGCATAAAAACTTCGATTAAGTACTAGGGAACCTCTGATTAACGCCGAGCTCGTAGAGCGATGTAAGCCCCGGAGGGCGCGGCCGGCTAGGCGCGGCCGGCTAGGCGCGGCC
>CAZXLJ010000053.1:0-22407 GCA_964641175.1 uncultured Cellvibrionaceae bacterium | reverse complement strand
GTGAACTGATGCGCCGGAACGGCTTTAGTTGGCCGAGATCGGCTTGCCGACTTCAAGAATTTTCATGGTGTTTGTACCGCCGTGAAGATTGGCGACATCCCCTTTGGAGATGATCACCAGATCTCCTTCTTTCACCACGTTTCGCGCCCGCAGCTCGTTGATCGCCTTGCTGTTGGCTTCTGCGAAGGTCATGTTGTTGCAGTCAAACAATACGGTCTGGACGCCGCGGTGCAAGCCGGCACGACGCAGGGTCTGCTCGTGACGTGATAATGAAAAGATGGGCAGTCTGGTACCGTATCGGCTCATTAACAGCGGCGTACCGCCGGTTTCCGTCATGCAGACAATGGCGGCCACGCCTGGCATCTGGTTGGCCGTGTGCATCGCTGCGGCAGCGATCGCCTGATCGATGGCCACTCGCGGTGGCAATTCGCGATCCACCTGCTTTTGGGATTCTTCAGTTTTTTCCGCACCCAGAATGATGCGCACCATGGCTTCCACCGTTTCCACCGGAAACTGCCCGGCAGCGGTTTCCGCCGAGAGCATGACCGCATCCGTGCCATCCAGGACAGCGTTGGCCACGTCAAACACCTCGGCGCGGGTCGGCAGCGAGCTGTTGATCATGGTCTCCATCATCTGGGTGGCAGTGATCACACAGCGGTTCAGGGCGCGCGCCCGGTTGATGATGTGCTTTTGCACGCCGATCAGGGACGCATCACCGATTTCCACACCCAGATCTCCGCGCGCTACCATCACGGCATCGGACGAGGCGATGATGGCATCCAGCACCTCGTCGTTTTCGACCGCTTCTGCCCGCTCAATTTTGGCCACCATGGCGATGTCACCACCGGCCTGACGCACCAGCGAACGGGCCAGTTGCATGTCTTCAGCGCTGCGCGGAAAGGAAACAGCCAGATAATCAACACCGATGTCTACCGCCGTCTTGATGTCGGTCTTGTCCTTTTCCGTCAGGGCCGGTGCGCTCAGCCCTCCTCCCTGACGGTTGATTCCCTTGTTATTGGACAGCTTGCCGCCAATCGTCACCGTGCAGTTAATGCGCGGCCCTTCAACGGTATCGACTTTCAGGACGATCCGGCCATCATCCAGCAGCAGCAGGTCGCCGGGCCGGGTGTCGTTGGGAAGTTCCTTGTAATCGATTCCGACTTCACGCTGGTTGCCCGCCTCAGTGGGAAGGCTCGCATCCAGGGAGAACTTGTCTCCGGTCGCCAGCCGGACCGGACCTTCGGCAAAACGGGCCACGCGTATCTTCGGGCCCTGCAGGTCGCCCAGTATCGCAACATAACGGCCGTGCTTTGCGGCGTACTTGCGGACATTCTCGGCGCGGTTGCGGTGATCCTCGGGGGAACCGTGGGAAAAGTTGAGTCGTACTACATCAACACCCGCCTTGATCAATTTTTCCAGTATTTCGGGCTCATCGGTTGCTGGACCGAGGGTGCTCACGATTTTGGTACGTCTCAACATAACTGCTCTCCAATCCGGTGTTATCTCAACGGGCGGCCATTCTAACGCAATATTGCAGACTGATCTAAATGCAGAACGGCCGGCAGATGCCGGCCGTTCATAACTTCGATCCGTCAGCCCCCAGTCATATTTGAAACCATGGAAATCATGACACCGGCGGCCACGGCAGATCCGATCACCCCCGCGACATTCGGCCCCATGGCGTGCATCAACAAGAAATTTTGCGGGTCGGCATCGAGCCCGACCTTATTGGAAACTCTGGCCGCCATGGGAACCGCCGACACTCCGGCCGACCCGATCAGCGGATTGATGGGGTGCTTGCCCCAGCGGTTCATCAGCTTGGCCATAATCACACCGGCTGCCGTGCCAATGCCGAAGGCGAGAATGCCCAGTACCAGTATCCCGAGGGTTTTCGGATCCAGAAACTTGTCGGCCTCCAGCTTTGACCCCACCGCCAGCCCGAGAAAAATGGTGACGATATTGATCAGGGCATTCTGCGCCGTGTCGGACAAGCGATTGACGACCCCGCATTCGCGCATCAGGTTGCCAAGGCAGAACATTCCCAGCAGGGGCACGGCAGCCGGAATGAACAGTCCCACCAGCACCAGCAGACAGACGGGAAAGATGATTTTCTCCCGCCGGCCCACGTGGCGCAGCTGTTTCATGACGATCTGCCGTTCCTTTTCGGTCGTCAGCAGCCGCATGATCGGCGGCTGGATCAGCGGTACCAGCGCCATATACGAATAGGCGGCCACCGCAATGGCTCCGAGCAGGTCCGGCGCGAGCATGCTGGCCACATAGATCGCAGTGGGGCCATCCGCACCCCCGATAATCCCGATTGCAGCGGCATCGGCAATGCTGAAATCCAGCCAGCCAAGGGCACTCAGTCCCACCGCGCCCAGGATGGTCGCAAATATTCCAAACTGCGCTGCGGCACCCAAAAAGAGCGTGCGCGGATTTGCCAGCATGGGGCCGAAGTCGGTCATCGCTCCCACCCCCATGAAAATCAACAGCGGCGCGATCCCCGACGCAATGGCGACCTGATAAAAATCATAGAGAATGCCATTCGTGAAGCCGGCCAGCTGGGCAGCACTCACCAGCTGATGCTGCAGGGCCGGCAGCGCTGTTCGATACACGTCGAGTAATTCCGCAGCGCCCGCACTAGCGTCCGCTCCGAGCAAGCCCGCCATGGAAGTCATCACTGCCGCATCGCCCCCGTAGATCGCATTTTCCACTGCCGAATAGGCCATGCCTGCGCCCGGGATATTGGCCAGCAGCCCCCCGAACCCAATGGGCAGCAGCAATAGAGGTTCGAACTGCTTGCGAATCGCGAGAAACAGCAAAAGCAGACAGATAAGCATCATTACCAGCTGGCCGAAACGCAGCTGATAGATACCGGAGTCCTGCCACAGGATCAACAGATCATTCATCAACGGCTTCCTTAGACCAGGGTGAGCAAACAGTCGCCAACGGCAACCACATCGCCGTCCTTGACCAGGACGCTGCCGACCATCCCGTTGCGCGGGGCCCGAATTTCGGTCTCCATTTTCATGGCTTCCAAAACCACCAAAGCCTGTCCCTGGTCCACCGCGATGCCGGGTTGAACCAGCACCTTGGAGATGTTGCCAGCCAGCGGTGCCTGGATGTCATCGCCCTCGCTTTGGGTCGCAGGGCCGGGTGCAGAATAGTCCCCCTCAGCGGATTCACTCTGGTTGAGTGGCGCTATACCGGTGACATCGCCCCCATCGCTGACCGTCACGGTATAGCTGCGACCTTCAACCGTGACGGTATAGATTTCCTCGCCCGACGCCGTGGTCGGCCTGGAGTGTTCAACGGAGGGAATCGGCTCAAAAGCGTCGGGATTGTCACGATTTTCCAGAAATTTCAGCGCAGTCTGATTGAACAGGGCGTAAGTCAGCACATCGTCAATTTCGCCATCACCACCGGCCAGTGAAATATTGCGCTCCTGTGCCAGGCTTCGCAGACTTTCCTTCAGTGATTGCATCTCCGGCTGCAGCAGATCCGCTGGTCTGCAGGTGATCGGTGCCTGCCCCGGCTCCAGTACCCGCGCCTGCAACGCCGTGTTGACCGGCGCGGGAGTCGCGCCGTATTCGCCCCGCAACACCGCCTGGGTTTCCTTGGTGATGGTGGCGTAGCGTTCGCCATTGAGCACATTAATGACGGCCTGACTGCCGACAATCTGCGACGTCGGTGTTACCAGCGGAATGTAACCGAGATCTTTGCGGACTGCGGGTATCTCTTCCAGTACTTCATCAAGACGGTCCAGAGCCCCTTGCTCGCGCAGCTGGTTTTCCATGTTGGTGAGCATGCCGCCCGGCACCTGGGCGGTGAGGATACGGACATCAACGCCTTTCAGGGACCCTTCGAATGCGGCGTACTTCTTGCGGATCTCCCGAAAATACAGGGCGATTTCCTGCAGCAGCACCAGATCCAGCTGCGTGTCCCGGCGGGTGCCGGCAAGGGTCGCCACCAGGGTTTCAGTGGGACTGTGACCGTAGGTCATGGACATGGACGAGATGGCGGTGTCGACATTGTCGATCCCCGCTTCCACGCATTTGAGAATGGTGGCATGGGCCAGACCGGTCGTGGCGTGGCATTGCATATGGATCGGGATGGAACAGACTTCCTTGAGCCTTTTGACCAGCCGGAACCCTTCATAGGGTTTCAGCAACCCGGCCATATCCTTGATCGCCACCGAGTCAGCGCCGGCATCTTCAATCCTTCTGGCCAGATCCACCCAGGATTCGAGCGTGTGCACGGGACTCAAGGTGTAAGAGATGGTTCCCTGTGCGTGCCTGCCCTGCTTCCGGACCGCTTTCAGGGCAGTTTCCATGTTGCGCATGTCATTCATGGCGTCGAACACGCGAAAAACATCCACTCCGTTCAGTGCCGCCCGCTCCACAAACTTTTCTACCACGTCATCGGCATAGTGCCGGTATCCCAGCAGGTTCTGGCCGCGCAGCAACATCTGCTGGGGTGTATTGGGCATCGCCTTCTTGAGTTCCCTGATGCGATCCCAGGGATCTTCACCCAGGTAGCGAATGCAGGCGTCAAAGGTTGCGCCGCCCCAGGTCTCCAGGGACCAGAAGCCCACAGCGTCGAGCTTCGCGGCGATGGGAAGCATGTCATCAAGGCGCATGCGGGTGGCAAACAAGGACTGGTGGGCATCCCGCAACACCACGTCGGTGATGCCGAGTTTCCCGCTGATCGTGGCTGTCATAACCTCTAGCCTCTGCTGTCTTGGCAATTTGTTGGAGGTGGGCGCATCGGCACCGCCCCGGGGTTAACTGCGCGTTTTGCTACGGTGCTGAGCAATCGCCGCTTCAATGATCTCGACAATTCGCGGCTCAACCGGCGCTTCGGATTGCCGACCGGGACGTACCGGTGGCTGATCGTCCCCTTCGGGGAAGTATTTTTCGATGAGCGTGGACATAATGCCGGTCACAATCACCAGCAAGGTCAGAAACAGAAAAACCAGCCCCATGCCATACAGCAGCAGACTGAAGCCTTGACCCATAAGGGTAGTGCCCATTGGTGTGCACCTCGTCATGTAAGACACAGGACGCCCCCCGCGGACTGAACCGATCTTCCACCCCCGCAGACAGGCAGTGTGGTGTGCGACTCGCGCGTAAGCGCCAGCGGTGAAATCGGTTGGTACGCGGCTCGCTGATCTCGATCGCCAAGGGATCGGCCCCATTGGCAGGCCGGGACAGGGATCAAACGCGGAGCAGGGATTACAGCGGTCGGTTCGTCCTGAATTGGCTGCAGTAAAAAAAGGAGGTGAATAGTGCCTAAGAAAACGGCTCCTTACAACCTCAACCCTCGATACCTTGACTGAATTCCGCAAATTCCGCTGAAAGCCTTCGGCGATGCACTTATTCAAGGCTGTGCCGGTTCTGGGGTCAGACCGCGGAAGCTGTTACCATGGCCGCGTTTTTTGAGCGGTGAACCAGGTGCAGACAATGCGAATCTATCTGGCCCCCATGGAGGGCGTCGTCGACCACCTCCTGCGGCGGCTTTACGCCGATATCGGTGGCGTAGATGTTGCGGTCACCGAGTTCATCCGTGTGTCTCAAACGGTGCTTCCCCAGAAAGTCTTCCGACGGTATTGCCCGGAACTGGCCGCGCCGCTGAGCTTGCCGGTGCGCGTGCAACTGCTGGGTTCCGATCCCGAAATGCTTGCTCTGAATGCCCGCAAAGCCGCCAGGATGGGCGCTCCAGCCATTGACCTGAATTTCGGTTGTCCTGCAAAGACCGTCAACAAGAGTCGCGGCGGCGCCTGCTTGCTGCAGGAGACCGACCTGTTATTCGAGATAGTCCATGCGGTGCGGCTGGCTGTGCCGCCTGAAGTGCCGGTCACCGCCAAAATCCGCCTCGGATACCACGAACGCGCCCGCTATGTTGAAAACGCTTGTGCCATTCGCGATGCAGGCGCCCAGGAGCTTGTGGTGCACGCGCGTTCCAAGGCGGATCGCTACCAGCCTCCCGCCTACTGGCATTGCATACGGGAAATCCGCGAGGCGGTGGACATTCCGGTAATCGCCAATGGCGAGATCTGGTCCCTTACGGATTTCCACCGCTGCCGCGAGGAGTCCGGCTGTACGGATGTCATGCTGGGGCGCGGCCTGCTGGCGAAACCTGACCTCGCCCGGCAGATCAAGGCAGCTGCGGAAGGTCGGCCGCGACGCTGCAAGAGCTGGACGGAATTATTGCCGTTGATCTACGAATACCATCAGCAGACTTTGCGGTACTACCCCGCCAGGTATTGCGGCAATCGCCTGAAGCAATGGCTGGTGTATCTGCAGCGCCAATATCCGCAAGCGGGTGTTTTTTTCGAATTGATCAAGCGCAGCCGTGTCTCGGCCGACATCGACGCTGCCTTTTCTCAGGCGGGGCTGCGCCTCTCGCCTGCTGACGACGCCAGGCAGGTTATTGCGCCTGCGCATTGCGTTCGATGATTCTTGGCTCGGTGACCGGCACCAGAACGCCGTTCTCCAGCGCAATGGCCTGAGTCCCGCCAAAACCGCCGATTTCCTTGAGAGTGTGTCCACGGGATTGCAGCTGATCACGCAGTGCCTGATCCATGGCCGGTTCAACAAACAGCATGTCCGGCTGCCACTGATGATGGACTCGCGGTTTGGCAAGCGCCTCGGCAATCGGGTCCTGCAGCGCAAGGTGGTTCAACAGTACCTGCAGAACCTGGGAAATGATGGTGGGCCCGCCGGCCGCCCCGAGCGTCAGTACCGGCGTCTGCCCTTTCATGACCAGCGTGGGACTCATGCTCGAAAGGGGCCGCTTGCCGGGAGCCACGCTGTTTGCATCGGTCCCTACTAGACCGAAGGCATTGGGTACACCCGTCTGGGCCGAGAAATCGTCCATCTGGTTATTCAGCAGGATACCGGTACCGGGGACCATGACCTTGCTGCCAAAACTGGTATTCAGTGTAGTGGTAACTGCCACCCAGTTGCCTTGGGAATCCGCGGCGGCAATGTGGGTCGTGTGTTTGTCCAGGAGGCCTTCGGCGGTCGCAGCAGGATCACCGTGCACGACCTGCCCGGCAGCCCTGTCCAGGCTGATCAGGCTGGCGCGCTGCTGTGCATAGGCGGGCGACAGCAGGCGCTCCGGGACATTCACGTAATCGGCATCGCCCAGCCAGAACGAACGATCCGCAAAGGCACTGCGCATTACTTCCGCGAGCAGATGATACCGATCCGCTTCGCTTTGACGCTCCCAGGCGAGGGATGACAACATGTTGAGCATCTGCCCTACGTGGATGCCGCCGGAGCTGGGAGGTGGAAACCCGTAAATGGTGTAGCCATTGAATTCGCTTTTAACCGGGGTGCGAAGTTTTGTGCGATAGCCCGCGAAATCCGCCGCAGTGATGATGCCGCCGTTCTGCGCCATCCAGCTTCCGGTGCGACTGGCGAATTCCCCCCGGTAGAACCATTCCGGACCCCATTGTGCCAGGGCCCGGTAACTGCCCGCCAAATCCCGCTGCACGAGCCGGTCTCCAGCCAGCAACGGGGTTCCTTCAGCGGTCGAAAATACACGCGCCGTTTCCGGAAATGCCTGCATCGCCGCATAGGTATTGTCCAGCCGCATTGCCAGGGTTTTATCCACCGCAAATCCTTTTTCAGCCAGCTCTGCCGCCGGCAACAGCAGTTCCGGCCAGCGTAGCTTCCCAGCCCGGCTCTGCAGCTGGTGGAGGGCGGCCACTGAGCCGGGGATTCCCACCGCGAGCGCCCCTGTTTTACTTAACTGCGGTTCGGCCTGACCATTGCGGACAAACATGTCTCTGGCTGCACGCGCCGGCGCCATCTCGCGCCCGTCGATCGCAAGGATTTCACCGTTGGCCAGTCGCGCCAGAATAAAACAGCCGCCGCCGACACCGGAGTTGTGGCTATCGACGACGCCGAGAGTAAAGGCAACCGCCACCGCCGCATCGATGGCATTGCCCCCCGCGGCGAAGGCGTCAAGCCCGGCCTGGGTCGCGAGGGGATTGACACTGGCGATGGCTCCCTTGCCATCCGCAGTCGAAGTTGCGTACGCCGATTCTGCCGGCGTCGGGCGGATTCCAAGTTCTGCACACCCACAAAAGTACAGACAGACACAAAAAAACATCAGTTTGGGTAATCGAAACATGGATGACATCCTGTGGGGAACCTGGAGTGCGCAAACCTTAACAGGCACAGCGATAAAAATCGACTTGCGGGCCTCGACTGTCCGGGCAGCCCTCCTATTTGGCCCCCGCATCCGGCTCCCGCGTGAGATTTCTGATCCAGATGCCGGTGCGAATTCGCAGCAATACCGGCAAAAACTTCAGCAGATCTTCCACATAGGTCAGCGCATAAAGCGTCAGGAACGCAAATTCCCGGGATACCGCCGTCAGGAACAGCGGCAACCCGAACAACCACATCACGATGATATCGGTGATCAGACAGAAGCGGTTGTCACCGCCGGCGCGCAGAATTCCGAGGATGCGAATCATGTTCAGGACCTTCAGCCAGACGCCCGCGCAAAAAACATAGAGCGCATTGATCAACAACCCGGCGGTGGCCGGCTCCAGAACCTCCAGGTCCCGGATAAGGCCCGGACCCAATGTCAGCACCAGCGCACTCAGGCACCCAACCAGCACAAGCGTAAGACGGTCGAAAAATACCTGCAGCCGGCGCGCCTCGTCAGGGTTGTCGGCGCCCAGCGCGTTACCCACCATCACGGCCGAGGCGTTGGCGATACCCACGAACAATGCGAAGAATGCGGTTTCGAACGGGACCATCACACCCATCACCGCCAGGGCTTCCGTTCCTGCATAACCCATCCCCACGTGGTAGGCCGCGTTGCCGACGCCCCAGATGACATGGTTAACCACCAACGGTGCTGCGAAGGTAATGAAATGTCTCAAGGTGCGCCCGCGGGTCCCCGCCAACAGCGCCCGCCCTCCGAGCGCAAACGGCTGGCGCCGGGCGTAAAGCCAGCCCAGCATGATCGAGACCTGGACGCCCCGAGCGATCAAGGTTCCCCAGGCGGCACCTTCGGCGCCCATCGCATCAAACCCGAAGTGTCCAAAGATCAACACATAATTGAGCAGAATGTTAAGCGCGGCGGCGGCTGCCGCAGCGGTGAGCGGCAGCAGTGTAATCCCCATCGCCCGCAGCGCGGCTTCATAGATTACGATGCATTGGGTGAACAGCACCACCGGAGCGGTGATCCACAGAAAGCGCGTGGCCACCTCGATAACGGCCGGGTCCGGATTGAGCCAGCCGAGCCACAACCGGCCCAGCGCGAACAGCAACATGAGCGGCAGCGCCACTGCGGAGCCGATAAACAGGGTCGCCGCCAGTACCCGCTGACCGCCAGGAATATCGCGTGCACCCACGTACTGCGCGATCAGGATGCTGCCGGCGGTGCCTATCCCGGCCATCAGTACCAACAGCAAAAAATGCAGCTTCGCCGCCAGTCCCACCGCGGCCACGGTGGCGCTACCCAACCCGGCCACCATTGCCACATCCGCCATTCCAAGGGCAGATTGCAACAACATTTGCAGGGCGACGGGAAGTGCCAGCAACAGCACTCGACGCCAGAATATGGTTTTCATGGTTGATACAGGCCTGGAAGGAGGGAAGCGAGTCCGCGATGGGCTGAAAAACGTGGCGGAATTATAAACGAGCAGTGCCAACATTTCCTGTTTGCCCACTTCACATGGCTGCACCAGTATTTGCTATGATCGCGCCTCCTCTCCCACCGCATCCGGCAGCGTCCCCGGGAATCATTCGAACGATTACGCGTGCGTCCGTTTCCGGATTCCGTTTCCGGATACGGATAAAAATCCGACAAAATCAGTGGAAATTCACATGAACTCAGCCGACCAGGTTCTCGCCGTCAACAATGACCTGCCCATCCGCACCCACCAGCCGGTTCACAGCGGCAAAGTCCGCTCGGTTTACTGGCTGACCGAGGCCGATAGCCGGCGGTTGATCAGGGAGCGCAATTATCCCGCCCGGGAAGACGCGCCTCTGGCAGTCATGGTGATCAGCGACCGGATTTCCGCGTTTGACTGTATCTGGCACGGTGAAGGCAACCTGCTCGGGGTTCCCGGTAAAGGCGCCGCGCTGAACGCCATATCCAACCACTGGTTTCAGCTGTTTCGCGAAGAGGGACTGGCCGACAGTCACATTCTCGACATCCCGCATCCGCTGGTCTGGATCGTTCAAAAGGCGCGGCCTGTCATGATCGAAGCCATTTGCCGCCAGTACATCACCGGCTCCATGTGGCGTGCTTATTCGAAGGGAGCGCGGGAATTCTGTGGCGTCCAGCTTCCCGACGGCCTTCACAAGGATCAGCGACTGCCCGAGCTGTTGATCACGCCTTCCACCAAAGGCATTCTCAAAGGCATTCCCGGAGTGCCTGAAGCCGACGACGTCAACATCTCCCGCCAGGACATGGAGAATAACTGCGAAGCTTTCGGCTTTGCCGGTGTCGCCGATATTGGCCATTATGAGGCACTTTTACGGGATGGATTCCGGCTGATCGAGCGCGCGCTGGCCGGTCTGGACCAGATCTTTGTTGATACCAAGTTCGAATTCGGTTACGTCACCGACGCGCAGGGCGCACAGCAACTGATATACATGGATGAGGTGGGCACGCCGGATTCGTCCCGAATCTGGGACGGTGCAAGTTATCGGGAAGGAAAAATCGTGGAGAACTCGAAAGAGGATTTTCGGCAGCTTCTGCTGAACCACTTCCCGGACCCGGACATTCTGCTCAACAAGGACCGCTTTGGTGAGCGGGTCGCACTGGCGCGGGACAATGCCCTGCCGGCCCAGGTTTTAATGGAGGTATCCAGAACCTATACCGGCATTGCGGAAAAGATCACCGGCCGACCGCTGACGGTATCGGCAAATCCCAAAGCAGAGATTATCGAAATACTGGACCGGGAGTATGGACTGGTCGCGCCCTGACGCGACCAGTTCGTGTCTTCGCCGACGTTCGGCAAGACTTCCCGGCTGTCAGAACATCTCGTACTTGTCCGTGATCAGCACCACTTTGCCCACTACCCGACCGCTTTCCAGCTCGCGATGCGCTTCGGCCGCTTCCGCAAGGGGATAGACGCGATAGATGATCGGCTTGATCCTCTCTGCCAGTACTGCCGGCCAGATCTTGCGGCTCACATGGCGGGCGATGACCGCCTTTTCCTGGGCACTGCGCGAGCGCAGTGTGGAGCCGGTCAGTGATAACCGCTTGAGCATCATGGGCATGAAATTGATCTGGGCGACGGAGCCGTGCTGGAAAGCGATACTGACGATGCGTCCATTGGTGGCCGCAGCCTGCATGTTGCGCTGGATATAGTCACCGCCCACCGGATCGAGGATGACGTCAGCGCCGCGGCCCGTGGTCTGCTTGATGACCTCGACAAAATCTTCCCTGTTGTAGTTGATAGCCCGCAAGGCCCCGAGCCGTTCGCAGACCCGACAACGCTCATCAGTACCTGCCGTGGCATAGACCCGGGCGCCGGTGATGCGGGCCATCTGCACCGCAATCGAACCTACCCCGCCGCTGCCGCCGTGGATCAGCAAGGTTTCACCAACACCCAGGGCGCCGCGCTCATAAACATTGCTCCACACCGTAAACAGCGCTTCGGGCAACGCCGCCGCAGTGACAAAGTCCAGGGACTCCGGGACCTGCATGCACTGTTTTGCGGGCACGCTGACAAATTCCGCGTAGCCGCCTCCGTTAGTCAGGGCGCACACCCGCTGGCCAACCCGCCAGGGGCCGGCGTCCTTCCCCACGGCCGCGACAAATCCAGCCACTTCCAGCCCGAGAATCGGGGAAGCACCTTCAGGTGCCGGGTATTTCCCTTCACGCTGCATGAGATCGGGACGGTTGACGCCGGCGGCGGCTACCTGGATGAGCACTTCATCGTGCTCGAAGGTCGGCAGCGCACCCCGCTTTAATTGCAGAACTTCCGGGCCACCCGGTGCTTCGAAGTCGATATAACGCATCATGGTGCCAACCTGTCTATCCGCCAGCTGCCCGCTTCCAGCCGGTACTCGAAGCGGTCATGCAGACGGCTTGCCCGACCTTGCCAGAATTCGAAGCGCCGGGGCTTTACCCGGTATCCTCCCCAGAAATCGGGAATCGGAACGGTGCCATTGCTGAATTGTTGTCTGAATTGATCAAACCGTTCTTCGAGAACCCGGCGAGAGGCAACCGGTTGACTTTGTCTGGATGCCCAGGCTGCGATCTGGCTGTCACGGGGCCGGGATGAAAAATAAATACCCGATTCCTTCGCACTTAGCCTTTCCGCAGTCCCCTGCACCATCACCTGGCGCTCGAGGGCATGCCACGGAAAATGCAGGCTCACGACCGGATTGCTGGCGATGTCGATGGCTTTGGCGCTGCCGTAGTTAGTAAAAAACACGAATCCGGCGTCATCCAGATGTTTGAGCAGAACGGTTCTTTGCCTGATTTGTCCGGATTCCCCCGACGTCGCCAGCACCATGGCCGACGGATCACATAGATCAAGAGTTGTCGTCTGCGCAAACCAGAGACGAAATTGCTCGACAGGATTTTGATTCAGGTGCGATCGGGACAACCCGCCTTGCAGGTACTCCCGGCGCATGTTTTCCAGATCCATAGGCGGTTCCACTGGCTCTCGTGCTTTTTTTAAATCAGGGGGTTAAAGTGCGATCCACAGAGCGTACCTGCGAAAGCGGGGATCGGAGCGAAAGCCGGCTATTTTACTGGTACTTCACCCATGTATGCAGCAACAAATTCCATATTTGGCGTGCTTTTGGCCGGCGGCCAGAGCCGCCGCATGACCCGGCCGGACAAGTTCTTCCTGCAGTGGGAGGGAAAGACGCTGCTGCAGCACACCATTCAGAAGGCATCACCGCAAGTCCAGGGGCTGGTCATCACCGCTGCAGGTGATCTGGAGCGCTTTGCTGCCTGCGGCCTCCCGGTAATCCGCGATCTCGGCGAACCCGGCCGCGGCCCACTGGCCGGCATCATCAGCGCCATGGCCTGGCTCTGCACAGCGGGACTGCGGGTCCAATGGCTCGCGAGCTTCCCCACGGATACGCCCCGGCTTCCGCTCGATCTCGTGGAGCAACTGCACCGCGCCGCGCTGGCTTCCCAAGCTGATGTGGCTTATGCCCGCAGTCATGAGCGCAACCATTACGCCTGTGCGTTGTGGTCGATGGGGTGCTACCCGCACCTGCTTGACCTGCAACAACAAGGTGTCCGGTCCCTGCACAAAGCGGCGCATACTTTAACCTATACCACTGCTCATTGGGAGGGCAATGAAGACCCTTTCTTCAATGTGAATACCCCCCAGGACTGGGAATCCCTGCGCCCCCAGTCGCCTTGAACTCACACGCAACCCCGCCTGAACCCACAAGGAACCTCTGGTTGAACCGTGGGTCTTCATAAAATCGCGCCTTCCTATAACCAAAGCGTTTGAAGCAAGGTTGCATTTCCTCGCTACACTTAAACCGACAACCCGAGGAGATTCCAATTGAAGTACGTCCGTTGTATGGCCCACTTGTCCGCCAGTTTGATATTGCTGTGCGCAATCTCGACACATGCCGAAAATCCGACCGATTTCCAGGCACTTTGCGCGTATGGCGAGCAGTGTGAGGTCAAGCAGCCTACGCTGGTCGCGTTCGGCAGCCTGGACAAGATGGTTCTGCGCAGTCTGAGTGGCCCATTCGTCTGCCATGGCAAGGCGTTCGGTAAACGTCGAGCCGATACCGGGCAGGAGCTTTGTTACGTACACAAGGCCGCAGAACGCCGGGCCGGAACCTCCAGGTCGTCCACTTCAGTAAAAGCCGAACCAAAAAAAGGGACCGTGCTGCCTGCTGGCGACTACGCCATTATTTCGCATTCCAGCGGCAAGGCACTCGAGGTGAGAAATGCCAGCGCGGGGGACGGTGCCCAGATCACTCAGAGCGACTTCCAGGACGCTCCACACCAGATCTGGCGTATTACGCCGATCAACAAGTCCCACTATTCCATTGTGGCGCTACACAGTAAAAAGGCACTTCAGGCACAACAGACCGTCGCCAACGATGGTGCCAAATTGCAGCAATATCCGTGGCTGGACAGCAATCATCAGCACTGGTCCATCGAGCCGGTAACCGATGACCTGTGGCGCATCACCTCCCGCGCCAACGGCAAGGCCGTCGACGTTTATGAAATGAACAAGAACAATCAGGGCGCCGTCGTTACCTGGAGCTTCTGGGGCGGTGAAAACCAGTTGTGGAGTTTCGTTCCGGTCGATGGATCGGACTGGGATGCTCATTGAACTGACCGGGGAACGCCCCTCGCTTACCCTTGCCAGGACACACCACCGGTAGTGACTGACTTTTAAAGCACCATTTTGCGTCAAACTTCGTCCGGCAGCCTTGCATCCGCCGCACCGTTGTCGAATCACGCCAGGTCGCACTGTTCGCACCTGGTGCAGCATCCGTTGCTTCATATTTCTTCAAACACCTGAAATTCGCCTCTACTCCCGCGATATCCGCACCTTTAAGCGTTCCAGAGCCACACCCCGCCGCCTTGGCAAGAGAATTGCGATGGCGATCGCCGATCTCTGCCGTAGTTGCCCTTGCCGATGGTCACCTCGTCCGTCACTGTTGCAGCACCTGGATCTGCAGATGATCAGACAATTACAACTATCTGGGAGTGAACCATGATTTTGAGAGGCCGGCTGCTAAGTGGCACCACGGCGTTGATGCTGTGCGCCCCGACTTTTGCTCAGGATGCGCCCGCAACATTGACCGACGCATTGAAAGCAAGCTCAACCCAACTGCATCTGCGGTTACGTTATGAGGATGTGGACGAACACCTGGTCGGCCAGTCGCAGGCGACGACGCTGCTCACCCGCCTGAGCTTTACCTCGGGCAACTACCGTGGCTTCGGGCTGACCCTCGAGATGGACAACACCACCGAACTCATCGACGAGGACTACAAGACCTGGGCGGGTGATCCGCGTCCCGCTCCGCTCATTGCGGACCCCGAAGTGACCGAAGTCAATCAGGCCTATTTGAGCTATGCGACGCACGCGGCGACTGTGAAACTCGGACGCCAGCGGATACTGCTGGACAATCAGAGGTTCGTTGGCGGCGTCGGCTGGCGCCAGGACGAACAAACCTACGATGGCGTTTCAGTAGCGGCCAAACCGGCCACCGCGATCGATTTGTTTTACGCCTATATCAACAAGGCCAACCGCATTTTCGCCGAATTTGACGACCATCGTCACGACACTCACCTCGTTAACGGCAAGCTGAAAACCGACGGTGGTGATCTGGTGGCCTACGCTTATCTGATCGACAACGAAACGGCAATCAATCTGTCCAGCTCAACTTACGGATTGCGCTGGCAGGGAAAAATCGGGGAAGCTTTTGCGTACACGCTGGAATATGCCACCCAATCCGAAGCGGGCGATGCGGCGGATTACTCGGCAGATTACGCGCTTGTGGAAATTGGTGGAGGCGTCCCCCTGGGTGAATTCAAGCTCAACATCAAGGCCGGCTACGAACTGCTCGGATCTGATGACGGTGCTCGCGCGTTCATTACACCTCTGGCGACCCTACATGCATTTCAAGGCTGGACCGACAAGTTCCTGGCCACCCCCGCCACCGGTATTGAGGATATCTATGTCAGCGTCGGCACCCAGACCGGCCCCGTCAATCTCAGCGTGGTCTACCATGATTTCACGGCGGATTTTGGCAGTGCCGATTACGGCAGTGAAACCGGCCTGATGGCTGCCACAACCCTTGGGGCGTTCGCAGTGACTGCGAAAGTCGCAGATTATAGCTCCGACGGATTCTCAACGGACACCCGCAAGGTCTGGCTGATGGCCGCGGCGACCTTTTAGGCCGCCACCTTAAGCCACCACCGATCGAGCCGCCCGGATACGCTCCGGGCGGCTCGCCGTAACGGATTTTAGAAACGCCGCCTATTGATTGAACAGATGCGTTTGGCTCTCGCTGGTAATCCGGATGCTCACACAGCTGCCCCGGCCTTCCCTGGATTTGATATCCAGTTTATAACCGGCCTGTTCGCACAATGATTTCACAATGAACAGGCCCAGCCCGTAACCCGAAGTGCCGACTTCCTCGGCGACGTCCCGTTTGAACGGGGCCAGGATCTGGCGAATCTGGCGGTGGGACATGCCCACGCCGCAATCCCATACCTGTATCAGATATTGGTCTTTGTTGCGCCGTCTGCCGCTCACCAGAACCCCGCCGCTCTGCGTGTACTTAAGGGCGTTGGACAGCAAATTATCCAGCAACCTGTTCACGACCAGAGGCATGCATACCATTTCGTGGGGTGCGCACCGCGTGATCAGCTTCAATCCCCTGCTTTCAAATCGCAGCTGATGCCGCTGGGTGATTTCTTCCAGAAGACTCTGCATGTCAGTGCGTTTCAGAATTTCCTGATAATCACCGGCGGAACTGCTTAATACCGAATGCAGCAAGGTCGTTGCGTAGTCGAGTGCCTTGTTAACCTGATGAATGGTAGGGTCAGCAGTATCCTGCATGGTCAGCAGCAATCGGATAGAGGCCAGTGGTTGCTGCAGATCGTGCGCCGTTGCTGCTGTTTTCAGAAGGGTATTGCGCGATAGCGTCAACGCCTGTGATGACAGCCGTTCACTTTGCGCCAGGTGATGAATATCGGTTACCTGCTGATTGACATGATTATTGAAGCTGCTGCGCAGCCGTTCATTCTGGAACAGGATCGCCAGCGAAAAACAGGCAATGTCGACCAATTGACCCAGACTGGCCACCGCGAACAGATATTTGTTGTAAATAACGTCCATACCCAGACTGGCGAGAATCAGCAAGTACGCGGCGATGCAATGCAGCAGGGAACCGACGATAAAAAATCGGGCGGAGGGATGTTTGAGCCGCGCAAACCAGACTGCGGCAATCAGAGGCCACGGCAAGCCGAGCGCAATCAACAGGCCCAGCAACCAGTCCAGATCCGTGTAAAACCCGATCGCCGTAACCATCAGCACAGCCCAGCTGAAACCGGTCAGCATCCGGTGCAGAAAGCGATTATTTTCTCGCAGCCGGAACAGGCAATCCGTAAACAGAAAATACCAGATATAAATACTGCCGCCGATGAGCCCGGCTACTTCGTTGTGATACGGCCAGATCGCAGGCAACCCAAAATGACTTTTATAACCGCCGATCTGCATCATGAACGTAATAACTGATAGAACAAAAAGCGTGTAATAGCCGAGAATCCTCGAGGGGCGCATTAAAAACTGCCCCATGAAGATAAAGAAAAAAACGCTGATGGCCCCCAGGTAAATTCCGTTCAGCAATGAAAACTGCAAGCCGCTGCCGAACATGTCGTGCTCACTGTAAATGCGCGCTTTCAGAGGGAAATTCGCAACCCCCGCGTACGCAATCCAGAGCGTACCCTGACTGCCGGGTTCGATGTCCAGGGGCACCACATGCACGGGATAACGGAATTTCCGTCCGGACGGGAAATATTCGATGCTGTCCGTTGAGAGTATCTGGATGTTGCCGCCATCCGGCCGCCAGTACACATCCAGCCGAGTGGCGGTTGAAACTCCTACGGACATGAACCAGCGCACGCTTTGCTCCGCTTCCGTCAGGTCAAGACGCATGCGATACCAGTGAATGCGGGAGTTCAGTACCAGCCCTTTTTCTTTGAGGGGAATAAATGCATCGGCAAATTCTTCAATGGACTGGATGTCAGCGGCACCGTCAGCATCGTTGAAGTATTCAATGTGCGGATCGATATCTTTGGCCGAAACGGCATAACTCACCTTCACCGGAGAGGTCGTCGATGCTGTGGCACTGGTCGATGAAAGAAAAAGCCAGACCAGCACCATCGAAAGGGCGCACCGGATATACCGAGAATCCACGTATGACCACCTGTTCATTCAAAAGAGTTGAGTCGGGCGTGCAAGGCTGGAATTCAAACTGTCAGATTTGGCATACGACGATCTGAATTCCGATGATACTCAGTCCGCATTTCGGGAAGCCACCCGACGCCGGCTTAACGTGACCGGCTGCACAGTTCTGGCGATCTACGTAAAATCCCGTATTTCCCTTCCGGCAAAGAAAGATTAGCGTCATTACTTCGTCCTTCCGCCAGCTGCGCCAGTGCTATGCTCAGTGAATACCCCCGCGTTGGTTTGCTCGCCGGGAAGCACTCAGAAGCCAGCGCTCTGGCAGCTTTATAAATAATCTATGAATAGCATGATGAATAGTCTTGATCAGGGCGCTTTATACTTTTTCTGGGTCCGCGCCCTGGTGCTGACCGTTGAAGTCCTGATTCTGCTGCGCAAAAAAGGCCGCAATTCTGATGTCATTCCCAATATCGTTTGCGGCGTAATCATTTTTGCATTCCTGAAACTGGCCGGCAGCGGCATCACCTTCGGTTTCATGGTTTTTATCTCGTCCTTCGGTCAAGAGGCCCTGCCGTTTTCCTGGTGGCTGTTGCTGCTCACGATCGTCGCGGTCGATTTTGGCTATTACATCGCCCACTTCCTGTCCCACAAGGTGCGTTTTATGTGGGCGGATCATTCCGTGCACCACAGTTCACGCGAATTTGATTTCTCCACGGCTCTGCGGGGGTCATTCATCAACGGAGTTTACAGCTGGCTGCCCGTTGCGCCGCTATTGCTCATGGGGGTGAGTCCGCTGCTCGTGGTCTGGTGCCGCGCTCTGGTCAACGATTACACCTTCTTTCTGCACACCCGGTATATCGGCAAGCTGGGCTGGCTTGAGTGGGTGCTGAATACGCCCTCCCATCACCGCGTGCACCACGCGAGCAACGCCTGCTACATCGACAAAAACTTCGGATTTCTGCTGATCATCTGGGACCGACTGTTCGGCACATTCGCCAGTGAACGGGAGGTCTGCGTTTACGGAACCGGGGCTCATCCCACCCGCAATCCCATGCGGGTGATTTTCGGTGGCTGGATAGCGCTGTGGCAGGACATACATCAAGCCGCAGACTGGAAGGAGCGAACCCGGTTGTTTTTCCGTACCCGCCGCCGATCCATGATGATGGGCCGGAATATTTGATCGGGAATTCAGTTGTCTCGGAGCCCGTCCAGGACCGCGAAATAATCCGGGAACGTCTTCGAGGTACACCCCGGGTCGCGGATAGTGATTTCCGCATCACCAAAAGCCGCCAGAGAAAAACACATGGCCATGCGGTGGTCGTTGTAGGTGTCGATGGCGGCGGACCGCAAGCGGGCGGGCGGATCTATGTCGATATAATCCTCACCCTCGTCCACCACGGCTCCCACCTTGCGCAGCTCGGTGGCCATGGCAGCCAGGCGGTCGGTTTCCTTGACACGCCAGTTGGCGATATTGCGAATGCGGGTTCGGCCTTGTGCAAACAAAGCGGTCGTGGCGATGGTCATGGCGGCATCGGGAATATGGTTCAGATCCACATCAACGCCGCGTAATTGCCCACCGCCCTGCACCTTGATCCAGTAATCTCCATACTCAACTTGCGCACCCATCAGTTCAAGCACCCGGGCGAAAGCGGCATCACCCTGGACGCTGGCGCTGCCAGTACCAACCACCTTGACCGGACCCCCGCCGATGGCTGCCGCCGCCAGGAAATAGGACGCGGACGACGCGTCCCCTTCCACCATGATTTCTTCGACCGCCCTGTAAGTCTGCCGGCCCGGAATGCGAAATGAGCGGTAATCGAGGTTCTCCACCTGCACACCGAACTTCGCCATGGTATGCAGCGTGATGTCGATATAGGGCTTGGATACCAGCTCTCCCACCACTTCGATGGTCAGATCCCCCTCCATAACCGGCGCGATCATCAGCAGAGCCGTCAGGTACTGGCTCGAAACATTGCCGCGCACCTGCACCTGCCCGCCGTCCAGACGCTTGCCGCGTATTGCCAGCGGTGGAAAGCCCTGATTGCCCATGTACTGGATATCCGCTCCCAGCGCCCGCAGCGCATCCACCAGATCGCCGATCGGGCGTTCGTACATGCGCGGCTCGCCAGTAATGGTGTATCGCCCGCCAGCCAGACATAACGCCGCTGTAAGGGGCCTGACGGCGGTGCCGGCATTACCCAGGAACAGCTCGCAGGAAGGCGCGGAGCGAAACGGCCCCTGAGCGCCTGTCAGCTGACACTCATGACGGTCATGACTGAGCTGATAATCCACCCCCAGCGACCGCAAAGCGTTGAGCATATGTCGCACATCGTCGCTGTCGAGCAGGTTGGTGATGCGGGTCGTACCACTGGCCAGCGCTGCGAGGAGAAGAATGCGGTTGGAAAGACTTTTAGAGCCGGGCAGCGTAACTTCGCCACGCACCCGCCGAAAGGGTTTGAGTACCAGAGAGTCCATAATTGCGACCATTAAGCAGGCAGTGAGAGCTGAAATTTGGCCGGCCATTGTAGGCGTTCAAGGAACAAATACCAATGGCCGGCCCCGGGGCACTATCTCCAGATCAGGAAACTCATCCCGCTTACCTTTTCGTGCAGGTTCTCCTTCACCAGTTTGCCCTTGCGATCAATTACCCGCAGGCTAAGACGTTTGCTGGTGAGATCCGGAGAGTAAAGATAGGCGATCAGTTTGTCGTTGGGAGAAAACACCGGGCTCAGGTGACGCTGCTGGTCGCCCTCGGTCAACTGCGTGGTGCCGCTTTTCAGGTCAGCCAGAAAAACCTGGCCACTGCCTTCGGCCACACGCCGGCGCAGCGTTTCGTCCCAGCCGGATTTATAGTTGACCATGCCGCCGTAGACAATTGCGCGCCCGTCACTGGCCCAGGACACGGGTGCCTGCACCACGACTTTCTCGTCCGACACCGGTTCCAGTTTTTTATTGGCGAAGTTATAAACGTAAAGTCGGCGGACGCCGTCTTTATATAACGGGTGCTGGATCAACGACAGTTTTTTGCCATCGGGAGACCACTGCGGCGAATCTATCTGGGAATTTTCCCAGGGATTTTCCAGAATCACTTCAGTTTGAGATTTATCCGTGCGGTAAATTGCGACGGTTCCATATTTCTCTGCATATGCATAGGTCGAGTACACCAGCTGACCGCCTTTGGGCGACCACCGGGGCCGGACAATTGCATCAGCGCTGGCGACTTTCACCGGTTCGTCACTGCCGCGCTTTACCACATACAGTTCTTCGACATTTTTTTTATCGGGACCGGAAACCGGAACCGAGCGGACAAAGCTTAACCATTGCCCATCCGGGCTGATTCCCGCCTGGGTTTCCGGCATGTCGGACTTGCCGATCGGAATGGCCCTGACTTCCTCGGCATCGGCCTCTGCGGGTCGAAGGAAAATATTGAAATCCTGACGGCGGCTCTGCCCCTTTTTCTTGTTTTGCCGCGCAGCGCGGTCATCAGACAGAACCAGGTTCGATGAATAGACGACCGAACCATCGTCCGCGACGGCCATATCGATCTCCCGCGAGCCCCGACCCGAGGTATGCTCGGTAAGATTGCCCTCGAGATCCACCGAGAGAATATTGGTACCCGTCACAATGTCCTCAAAAAAATAAATACGACCCTGCTTTTTCGGAGCACATGAAACCAACAGCGATACGGCAATTGCCGCAAGAAAATATTTTTTCATCGAATGGAAATCCCGTTATTTAATTCCACACATAAAAAAACCGCCGCCATTGCTGACGACGGTTTTTAGCCCATTACTTAGCTGATCATTGCGATCAGCCGGTGATTGGGATTAGAGCGGTGGGTAAGCGTTTTCAACCAGAATATCGAACGCTTCCTGGAACCAGCGACCGGCGTGCGGTGCATTATCAATTGCGCTGGTCTTCAGATCCAGTGCATCCGTTGATTCCGCATCTTCCGCATAGTGACTCAAAGATTCCGGATCGCACATCGGGTCGTGCGCCTTCTTCAGATCGTTTGGATCGGGCGTGAAGTTGGCTTCACTGATACCGTCCGATTCACCTTGCGGTTTGATCCAGACAAACGCGTCGATATGACCATCCGGGCCAGAGTAGGCTCGGTCATGGGAGTCCGGTGTACCGGGTCTCTCGCCCACACCACCATGCTGGTTACACCAGTTGCCGCGATGGAAACGACGATCGATCCGCGCCTCTTCCACAACTTCATCCGGAGTCGAAGCGCTCGAAGAGCCAGTGGGCCGCTCGGGTCCGCCCCAGCCGTTACGGCCGGTGTCGATGATGATACCCAGACCGCTGGTATCCGCACCCCATCCAGACAGCGTTTCCATCCAGTCCGCGGTATATTCAAGCTCGCCGAAGCGCGGGTTCCAGTCATAGAACCAGGCCGATCGCAATGGCTGTCCACCGACCTGAGTATCTGAAGATGGCAGGTAGGGTTCTTCCAGCGGCGTGTAGTTGGAGGTGTTGGTAATGAAGCCGTCGATTTTGTCCCAGCCCGGGGG
>CAZXLJ010000052.1:0-22836 GCA_964641175.1 uncultured Cellvibrionaceae bacterium | reverse complement strand
CAACTTCATTCCAACACAAGCGCCCACACGCTTTGCTTGACCTCATTCTTAAAAAACCGCTGAACCGTTTAGGTCCTAGCTAAGTACCTCGTTGTGAGGCGCGCATTCTACGCATTTTTTGAAGCTTGGCAACTCTTTTTTATTACTTTAGCGAAGTTTTATTTAATCGCTTCAAAAAAGTGCTGCCTTCCCCCTGCCGGCCCTCGGGCCCCACAGAGGGAGCGCATTATGCGTATCCCGCTACTGTTCGTCAACACCGCATTCCCAGATTTTATTAACATCACTGCAACATCGAGATCGGGTGCCGTTACGCTTCCGTGTCCGGACCTCGCATGCTATCGGGCGCCCGTTCTTCGGCAGGGACTGGGGCCTGCTGCTTTTCCCGATTCCGTTTTCGTAACGCCAGCAACCACATCACAGGACCGGACGCGGCATAGGTACAAGCCATCATCAGTAGGACACTTGAGGGTTCGATCGCGATGATCACGAACACCAGCAGTGCAGCCAGCATGACGACAAATGGGACGCGACCACGGAGATTGAGATCCTTGAAGCTGGTGTAGCGCAGGTTCGACACCATGAGTAGGCCCAGACCGATTGTTACCAAGGCGATCAGCGCAGAAACCTCCCGGGACGGTGTAACGTCGTGCCAGGTCCAGACGGTCGTTGCCAACACCGCTGCCGCGGGCGGACTTGCAAGTCCGACGAAGTATTTTTTGTCCACCGTTTCGACTTGCGTATTGAACCGTGCCAACCTCAGCGCGGCACAGGAGGCAAAGACAAAAGCCGCTGCCCAACCCACCTTACCAAGGGGTTCCAGTCCCCAGCTGAAAATGACCAGAGATGGAGCAAGACCGAAAGACACCATGTCCGACAGGCTGTCGTACTGCACACCAAACGCGCTGGTCGTATTTGTCATGCGCGCGACCCGGCCGTCAAACCCGTCCATAAACTGTGCAACAATTATAGCCATGCCCGCTTGAGCAAAATCACCTTTCATGCCGGCGACAATTGCATAAAAACCCGCGAATAATGCCGCCGTGGTAATAAGGTTCGGCAGCAAAAAAACGCCTTTGCGCCTGACTTTTTCGCCACTGGCATTAACCACCTCCTCCTCATGATCATCCACTATGGCCAGCACTGATCGCTCCTGCTCAGTGGCGCCTGGCTTGTCGAGATTCTCTGACATAAATATCCCCGATTGCGGCGTTTGTATTCGAAAAATCAATTAAATGTTTTTCTCCCGTGCTGCTTTGCGCTCCGGTGAACCCCAGCAACAACATCTTGATTCCTACGGATCCAAAACAAAAACGGCCCTTACGGGCCGTTGAACTTGCACATTAGAATTGTTTAACGATTTTCTTTGCTCTCGATCTGAGCCTTGATTAGGTCCCCGATCGTTGTGGCAGCCATTTGATCGGACTGCTTGGTGCTGTGCTCTTTGATAGCCGCCTTTTCGTCATCAACGTCTTTCGCTTTAACTGAAAGAAGAATAGTACGATTCTTTCGATCGACGCTGGTGATTTTGGCCTCTACCTCATCCCCTGGACTCAGTAGATTGCGGGCATCCTCGACTTTGTCACGACTCAGGTCAGATGCTTTCAAGGTACCTTCAATATCGCCCGAAAGCGTAATAATAGCGCCTTTAGCATCTACTTCTTTTACCGTGCCTTTTACGATAGTCCCTTTATCATTCTCCGCCACATAGGAAGAGAATGGGTCTTCATTGAGCTGCTTGATACCCAGAGAAATGCGCTCACGCTCGGAATCGATGGCCAATACAACGGTCTCGATTTCGTCACCTTTCTTGAACTTGCGCACTGCTTCTTCGCCGGGTTCGTTCCAGGAGATATCTGACAGATGCACCAGGCCGTCTATTCCGCCTTCAAGGCCGATAAATATTCCGAAATCGGTAATTGACTTGATTTTCCCAGTGATCTTGTCGCCCTTGGCGTATTGTCGAGAGAACGCATCCCAGGGATTTTCCTGACACTGCTTGATACCCAGTGAAATACGACGCCGTTCTTCGTCGATATCGAGGATCATCACTTCGATCTCGTCGCCGAGTTGCACTACTTTGGACGGATGGATGTTCTTGTTGGTCCAATCCATTTCGGACACGTGAACCAGACCTTCTACACCAGTTTCGATTTCCGCAAAACAGCCATAATCGGTCAGATTGGTGACCCGCGCCTTCACTTTGGCGCCTTCCGGGTAACGCTGTGTGATGGCTTGCCAGGGATCTTCGCCCAGCTGTTTCAGACCGAGTGAAACTCGATTGCGCTCGCGATCGAACTTAAGCACTTTAACTTCAATTTCATCGCCGACATTGACGATCTCGCTAGGATGCTTGATACGCTTCCAGGCCATATCGGTTATGTGTAACAGTCCATCAACCCCACCGAGATCAACGAAAGCACCATAATCTGTCAGGTTTTTGACGATACCTTTGACAGCCATACCTTCCTGAAGGGTTGCCAGCAGCTCGTCGCGTTCGTCCGAGTTCGCCTGCTCCATGACCGCGCGTCGGGATACGACCACGTTGTTACGCTTCTGATCCAGCTTGATTACTTTAAATTCAAGCTCTTTACCTTCCAGATGCGTAGTCTCCCGAACCGGCCGGATATCAACCAGCGACCCCGGAAGGAATGCACGAATACCTGCTACGTCGACAGTGAATCCGCCTTTCACTTTACCGTTGATGACGCCTTTAACCACTTCATCGGACGTGTGAGCGGCTTCGAGAATCTTCCAGCTTTCTGCGCGCTTCGCTTTTTCACGCGACAAGCGGGTTTCACCGAATCCATCCTCTACTGTTTCCAGAGCAACCTGAACTTCATCACCGATGGAGAGATTCAACTTGCCGAATTCATCCAGGAACTGCGATGCAGGGATGACACCTTCAGACTTGAGCCCCGCATGAACGGTTACCCAATCATTGTCTATGTCAATGACGACGCCGGTTACAATTGAACCGGGTTCCATCTCGACGGTTCGTAAACTTTCTTCAAAGAGTTCTGCGAAGCTCTCGCTCATTGCGATACCTATAATAAAGAAGCACATTCGGGACTGACTATTCCCGAACATTTTCAACCGTATTGCCAGGGGTACGGGACGATTAAACACTTCAGCCGATTCGCCAAAACCTGGCACAGGTTACCGGCTGCAAATGAACAACTTTGGCCAAACCTCGCTTCTATATCGAGCGCCCAGCGCAAAGTTGCGCGAAACTACCAGAAAACGCGGGGTACTTCAAGTAACCATTGTTCACGTGATGATCTGCTATCCGGGAATGAACAAACAGACCGGATTACAGCCAGGAGTTGCAGGTGGGACAGCACCAATAGAGGCGTCCACCTTCGAAACCGCACTGTTTGCAGACAAACACTGGGGGAAGATTGTCGGCGACTATCGCCCGCACATCGGTGTACGACACTGGTTCCGCGCCGCAAAGGGCGAGGCTTCGGGAAACAGCTGACAGCACCGGGTCCTTTGCAAGGGCTTTCCGCAGAAAGCTTACAGCTGCCTGGTTCCCACCCGAAGCGTCCAGTTCGTCAGCAATAGGCAAATAGAGAGCGGCAGAGGGAGACCTTTCAAAGACGTTAAGGAGAAAATCAAGGTAGGGCGCCCTGTTACCAAGATTTTTGTATGCAGCTGATACCAGTGGCAGAGTCTCCACCAGCATGTTGCCCTGCTTTACCAAGGGAGAGAGCCAGCGAATTGCTTCCGCAGACCGGCCTTGTGCCAGGTTCCAAAACCCCATGTTTATTGCCGCTCGAGCGCTGTGCTTTTCAAATTCGAGAGCCTTTTGAGTCCATTTATGAAAGTCGTTGAGATCACTGCGCTGCCTGCCGGCTTCCGCCAGCTCACAGGCATAATTTGCCTGAAGGTGTCGCCAGTGACGAAGATCAGAAGCCGGCTTACGAACACACAGTTTTTCTGCTGTATCAATGGCTTTCAGCCACTCCTGCTCGTCCTGATAAACCTCGACCAAATTGGCCAGAGCGGCGGCTCTGATTTCTGGACTTGATGTGACCTGCAGCTCCCGCAGCAGCGCCTCCGCCCGGTCGAGCAGACCTGAAACTTTATAATCTAACGCGAGTTCAAGTTGGGCTTGCTCCATTTCCCGACCTTGCAGCCCCGGTTGCGTCAAAAGATTCTGGTGGATACGGATTGCCCGGTCCACCTCACCCCTTTTCCTCAGTAAGCTCCCCAATGCGAGATGAGTCTCCAGGGTATCCGCGTTTACATCAAGGCTCGACACAAACGTTTCCAGCGCCACGTCGTGCTGCTCATGCAAAAGTTGATTGAGGCTCTCGAAGTAACGCCGAGGGACGGCTCGCGAAGCCTCGCTGGACGGTAGAAATCGGGACGCTAGACTCCAGCGCCCCGCAGCAAATCCAAGCGCCACGGCACTCATCAACAGTAGGAAAACTATCAAGTCCATGCCTTACAACAGCGGACGTCCGGACAAAGACTCTGTTCCATTGTCCAGGTGTTGGTTAGATTTCGCCCGGCGCAGTTGAAGTTTGAGGAAATAAAATCCAGGCAATAAGGCCAGTAAGCAAAAGGCAACACCAGCGAGAAAAGACAAAGTAATCACAACGCCGACAGACACTTCCGGCAGACGCCACGCCAACACACTGACTTCGAGCAGTTGTTGATTCTGGTGCGCCAGCTTCGCCCCCACCAGTATCAAAAAGACTACCCACAGCCACACGAGCGCTCGACGGAATATGCCGAGAAGCCTTTTAAGCATGATTATGTCCCCTGGATGATTCCAAACGAGCCCTCACCAACTGGAGAACCGTATTAACTACCTGTTCTACACCCAGGTGAGTACTGTCCACGATAACTGCATCCTGCGCCGGCTTGAGAGGAGCATTTGCGCGTGTCGTATCGCGTAGATCGCGAGCTTCGATATCTCGGAGCACTTTCTCAAACACGCCCCGTTCACCGGTCAGCCGTAGCTGCGCCACGCGCCGCTTTGCTCTTTCTTCGGCCGAAGCTGTGAGAAAGACCTTCAATGGCGCTCCCGGGAATACCACAGTTCCCATATCACGCCCGTCCGCAACCAGCCCAGGAGACTGGACAAATGCTCTCTGACGATCGAGGAGCGCTTGACGCACCATTGGCAGAGCTGCGACAACCGATGCCTCGAGCCCGATGGCCTCTGTCCTGATTGCGTCGGACACATCACACCCTTCAAGAAATATCCGTGTACCATCGGCTTCGACTCGAAATTCGATGTCTAGTTGCTCTGCAATGCCTGCAATCGCAGACTCGTCCTTTACATCAATTGATTTATTCCTTGCAGCAAGCGCTGTCAATCGGTACAGCGCCCCGCTGTCGAGGAGTGTAAAGCCCATTGCATCCGCGACCTGACGTGCGACGGTTCCTTTACCCGAACCGCTGGGGCCATCAATCGCTATAACAGGGATTACTGCGGCGTTTCGCTGTTCTGTTTTCGACATTATTCGTGACCATTAACAAGAGATTCATGAATTCTGATACACACATCCGCTGGCTCCTCTGCAGCGGTAACTGGCCGGCCAATTACGAGGAAATCACTTCCCGCGGCTACTGCCTGCAAAGGAGTCATTATTCGCCGCTGATCATCGACCGCCGCACCTTCAAGCCTGATTCCCGGCGTGACTGTCAAAAAGCCTTCACCAAAATTCTGTTTGACCGATGCCGCTTCATGCGCCGAGCAAACCACGCCGTGCAGCCCCGCCTCACAAGTCAGGCGGGTCAGGAAATTTACCTGCTCCCGTACACTGCGGTTCACACCCGCGCCTTTCAAATCCTCGTCTGTCATGCTGGTCAGGACGGTCACTGCAATGAGCAGAGGCTTGTGCCTGGCCCGTTCCAGTCCATCGAGTGCGTGCTCCAGCATCCTGGTACCCCCTCCTGCATGGACGTTAACCATCCAGACGCCAAGATTGGCGGCAGCTTTGACAGCTTTGCCTACCGTAGCGGGAATATCGTGAAACTTTAAGTCCAAAAAGACTTCGAAACCGAGCTTCTGCAACAAATCCACGATGGCCGGACCACAAGCCGTGAATAACTCTTTACCCACTTTCACGCGACAGTACTTGGGATCAAGTCGACGTGCCAGCTGCTCACAAGCTTGCCAATGATCGACATCCAGCGCTACGATAATTTTCGGGTTATTCATGCAAATTGCCGACTCTTTTTACTCATTCGACCACTCGAATCAAATGATGATTCTGCCCGGGCGTTTCCGCCCGGGCCTCCAGGTTAAAATCGTATTCTATCCCTATTGCTGGCAAGCGTCGCTTGGCCGATACCTTTGACCTGTAACAAATCCTCGGCGGTTTTGAACGGTCCGTTCTGATTACGGTAGCTGACTATTGCCTGAGCTTTCGATTCCCCCACTCCGACCAGCACTTCTGCCAGTTCTTCAGCATCCGCAGCGTTGACATCAACTGTTAACGTCTGGGCAGTAGCACTTTCGCTACTATTGAAGTGAATCGCCTGAGGCGACGCCATGGCACCCATAGAGCCCAGCGTCAGCGAGGCCGCAACCAGGCAAGCTTTCGCAGTGCTCCAGATGGCTTTGCGCGCGCTCGCTTTCAATGACAAACCTTCTATTGATGAATCCTTGAACATACTTATCCCTCTTCATACAGTTAGTTGACGGAGCTTCAAGATCTCCGCGCAGCACTGTACGGTCTTCTCTGCGGAGGAACCAGTCGTTTCCGGACCGGTCGGCCGTGAGACTTCGCTCTTATTTACTTGAGAAATGCCCCCTTGTACCGCCACGCTTGTGCAACAACTTCCGGTTCAGTGCTTACGGTTACTGGCATCCAGGCTATTGGAGGTCTCACAGGTCTGCGCGAGCATGCATGTGAAGTGGTCGCGTGCTTTCTTTGCACGAGTAAAGGTGTCCAGCAGCCCCTCTCCATCTCCATTTTCCACCGCATTTCGCAATCGATCGAGATTCGCTGAAAACATGTCCATCGCCTTCAGCACAGCCGACCGATTAGCCAGCATGATGTCACGCCACATGGTCGCATCGCTGGACGCTATACGGGTAAAGTCGCGGAATCCGCCGGCGGCGTATCGGAATATATTTTCGTTCTGACTGTCGTGCGCAAGCGTATCGACCAGCGAATACGCAATTGCATGCGGAAGATGACTCGTGGCGGCCAGGACCTCATCATGATCCCCGACAGACATTTCCAGCACTTCGGCACCCACCGCCTGCCATAAACCTCGCACCCGCTCAAGGTGATCGGCTCCCGTCTCGGGCATTGGAGTCAAGATGACCCGATGCCGCTCGTATAACAATGGATCAGCCGCCTCCACACCACTTTTCTCCGACCCGGCGATAGGATGCCCTAGAACTACCTGCGGAGGTATCCGGCCATACACCGACTCAACGTCGGCCAGCACGCTGCCTTTCACACTGGCGCCATCCGTTACGGTGACCTCCGGAGACACCAGTGCTTTCACCTCACGAAGTACGCCGGCCACAGCAAGGGTCGGAACCGCGATAAAAACGATATCCCCTTTCCCCAGGTGAGGAGCCCAATGTTTCAAGGAGGTATGTGCCTGATCCACGATTCCGAGCTCAACAGCTCGCCTGCAGGTATCGTCTAGAAGTGCAACGCCCCATATTTCTGAACACAGCTTACGGTTGCGCACTGCGGCTGCGAGGCTGCCTCCGATCAGTCCCAGACCAACCACGACCAGGCGCCCTGTGGAATCAGCAATTTCACCAGGCACTAAATGACCACCGGACACTGCCTGCTCTCATAACACGCCCCTCGGATAGGATCCCAAAACATTTAGGTTGGCCGCACGCAAAGCCACATCGCCCAGCGCGGCTTTCACTTTTGCATCATCCCTGTGGCCGATGAAGTCGACAAAAAATACATAAGTCCAATTGCCCGATTGGGCAGGCCGGGTTTCTACTCGCGTCAAGTCGATCTGATGGCGATAAAATGGTTCGAGCATCATGTGCAGAGCACCCGGTTCATTGCGCATTGAAACCACAATGGATGTCTTATCCTCGCCGCTGGCTTCCACATCCTGGGTCCCGATGATCAAAAATCTGGTAGCGTTGTCGGGTCGATCCTCAATCTTTTCCGACAGGATGGTGAGTCCATACAGCTCTGCTGCCATCTGACCGGCAATGGCTGCGGAGTTCCATTCGCTTTTTATACGGCGGGCTGCATCGGCGTTGCTGTTCACTGCTATACGGTCGGCATTGGGGTAATGTGTGTCCAGCCATTTCCGGCATTGGGCAAAGGACTGCGAGTGTGAATAGATCCGGGAGATTCGATCGGTTTTGGTGACATCAGACACCATCAGGTGATGGTGGATCCGTAACACGACTTCGCCGCAAATTTTCAAATTGGATTCCATAAAACTGTCCAGAGTGTGAGCGACTACACCTCCGGTAGAGTTCTCCACAGGCACCACTCCAAAACGCGTCGCGCCCGCCTCAACCTCGCGGAACACTTCATCAATGGCTGCCATGGATACCGTCTGGGCGGAATGACCAAAATGTTTCAATGCTGCCTGCTGGGTGAAGGTTCCTTCCGGGCCGAGATAGGCGACCTTGATTGGCTGCTCCAGCGCCAGACAGGCTGACATGATCTCGCGGAACAGGCGCGCGAACTCTTCATTGTTCAACGGCCCCTTGTTGCGCTCCATTGCCCGCCGCAACACTTGCGCCTCTCGTTCCGGTCTGTAGAAAACCGGTGTGGTGCCCGGACTGAAACGGCGCTTGATCTCGGCAACTTGCTGGGCGCAAACCGCCCTTTCGCTGATAAGGTCACCGATGCGACCATCAATCTCGTCAATTTTGTCCCGGATCTTTACCAGCAGTTCGTTTTCGTTGTCGGAATCGCTATTCATTTCCATCGCTTCACTGATCCTGACTCACAACCGTCTCCAGCGCACCTTCCGATTCCTGCTCCTCAATGCGCTCGATGCCGACTATATGTTCGCCTTCTTTGGTGCGAATCAGACGCACCCCCTGAGTATTTCGCGACAGCAGCGAAACTTCGTCCGCCCGGATCCGCACCAGTGTTCCCTGATCCGATATAAGCATGATCTGATCCCCTTCGAATACCTGCACCGCCCCGATCAGATCCCCGTTCCGATCAGACGTTTGCATTGCAATAACGCCCTGCGATCCGCGACCTTTTTTAGCGAACTCTTCAATGTCGGTCCGTTTGCCATATCCATGCTCACTAATGGTCAGCATCTTGCCATTTTCATCCGGTATCACCATGGAAATGACCCGCTTTCCTTCGGCCATCCTGATACCCCGGACTCCCCGTGAAGTACGGCCCATGGCCCGAACCTGACTTTCATCAAAACGTGCCGCTTTGCCGGCCGAAGTGACGAGGATAACGTCACGTTTTCCGTTAGTAATCGCTGTGCCCACGAGGTAATCCCCTTCATCGAGGTCAATAGCGCGCAGGCCCACACTTCGCGGGCGTGAAAACTGCACCAGGGAGGTCTTCTTGACGGTTCCCATCGACGTCGCCATAAAGATGAAGTGGTCCTCGTCAAACTCCCGAACGGGGAGAATAGCCGTTATCCGCTCACTCTCCTCCAGCGGCAGGAGATTGACCACGGGACGTCCGCGGGAGGTTCGGGATGCAATGGGAATCTGATAGACCTTCAACCAGTAAACTTTGCCCACGTTGGTGAAGCACAGAATGTAGTCATGGGTATTGGCTATCAGAATGTGCTCGACGAAATCTTCATCCTTCACCGAGGTCGCGGCCTTGCCCATGCCTCCGCGCTTTTGTGCCTGATAGGCGTCAAGCGGCTGACTTTTGGCGTATCCCAGGTGCGAAATGGTCACGACCCGGTCCTCTTCGTTGATAAGATCTTCATGAGTAAGATCTGACCGGGACGTTTGCACTTCTGTCCTGCGTTCATCGCCGAATTCCTTTTCAACCTGTTCCAGCTCCTCGCGGATCACAGTCATCAGACGCTCCGGATTGGCCAGGATTTCGAGGTAACCGGTTATCTGCTGAAGCCTTTCTTCGTATTCTGCCAGAAGCTTGTCGTGCTCCATTCCGGTCAACCGGTGCAAACGCAGATCCAGAATCGCCTGGGCTTGAACCGGCGAAAGATAATACTGATTGTTACGCATCCCGAACTCCTGACCGAGGTCATCGGGACGGCATGCATCAGCACCTGCGCGCTCCAGAAACTGACCGACTGCGGCAACCGGCCACCCGCGCGCCACCAGGGAATCCCGGGCATCGGTCGGTGTCGACGACTGCTTGATCAGGCTGATAACTTCGTCAATATTGGAGATAGCAACCGCCAGCCCCTCGAGCACATGCCCACGTTCACGCGCTTTGCGCAACAGGTACACAGTCCGCCGCGTAACCACTTCCCGCCGATGCCGTAAAAACAGTGACAGCATGTCGAATAGATTCAACAACCTCGGCTGGTTATCGACGAGTGCCACCATGTTGATGCCAAACACCGTCTCCATCTGAGTCTGACTGTAGAGGTTATTAAGAACAACCTCTCCCATGTCGCCCCGCTTGATTTCTATGACCACCCTCAGGCCGTCCTTGTCCGACTCGTCGCGAATTTCCGATATCCCTTCGACTTTCTTCTCCTTTACCAGCTCGGCAATCTTTTCGATCAATCTCGCTTTGTTAACCTGATAGGGAATCTCGTGGATGATGATCGTTTCGCGATTTGTTTTTTCATCCGTAATTACTTCTGCGCGGGCACGCACATAAATGCGCCCTCGCCCCGTCCGATACGCCTCGACTATCCCCGCCCGGCCGTTGATGATTCCCGCAGTCGGAAAGTCCGGCCCTGGAATGTATTCCATCAAATCCTCAACGGTAAGCTCCGGGTTATCGATCAGAGCCAGGCAGGCACGCACTGTTTCGCGAATGTTATGGGGCGGAATATTGGTCGCCATCCCTACAGCAATCCCGGACGAGCCATTCACCAGCAGGTTGGGTACGCGCGTTGGCAATACATCGGGGATCAGTTCATTGCCATCGTAGTTGGGAACAAAATCTACCGTCTCCTTATCGAGGTCGGCGAGCAATTCGTGGGCGATTTTCGACATCCGAATTTCGGTATATCGCATCGCCGCTGCCCGGTCGCCGTCGATCGATCCGAAGTTGCCCTGCCCATCTACCAGCATGTAACGCAATGAAAACGGCTGCGCCATCCGGACAATTGTGTCGTATACCGCGGAATCACCGTGCGGATGGTACTTACCGATCACATCGCCCACCACCCTGGCAGACTTTTTGTAAGCCTTGTTCCAGTCATTTTTAAGCTCGCTCATGGCGAACAGCACGCGGCGGTGTACCGGCTTCAGGCCGTCACGTACATCGGGTAGCGCGCGACCCACGATTACGCTCATCGCATAATCCAGGTAAGACTGCTTTAACTCATCTTCGATATTGACGGGTACAACTTCTTTTGCGATATCGCCCATGGACTCAGGCATTCCTTACTGATTGTTGGATTTATCGAGGGGTTGCGCTTGACAATGAAAGCCGGTTTTTACCAGTATGCGGAACGCTGGCCGCTACTCGTTCCTTCCGCGGCTCCGCCTTCGACATTTTATGATCCGGCAATTCATTGCAATGGCGCGGCGATTGGATTGCGATAAAAGGGCGCAATGGTACCACAACAGCCGTAGGCGCGCACCGATCGGCCATTGCAGAAAGCCCAGCAACAGCCTCCATCGGGCCGCATAACCGCTTTGTGCGGAAATCGAGGACGGCTCGGCCGCCGGCGCAACAACCGAGAACTTTTCTCCGAGAAAGATAAAATATGGAACCATCGATTGCCGCAAATGTGGATCCCGCTGAAATCGCCAAGTTCGAGCGCATGGCTCACCGATGGTGGGATCCTGAAGGCGAGTTTAAACCTCTTCATCAGGTAAATCCGATACGGGCCGGTTATATTGATCTGCGCGCAAGGGTCGCAGGCAAAACCGTGCTGGACGTCGGTTGTGGTGGCGGCTTGTTGACAGAAGCCATGGCTCAACGTGGCGCCACAGTTACTGGCATAGATATGGGAGCCGCCCCCTTGTCGGTTGCGCGCCTGCATGCGAAGGAAAGTCGGCTGACTATTGATTACCAGCAAATTTCGGCAGAGCAGTTAGCCGTAACCCGGCTCGAGGGATTCGACGTAGTTTGCTGCCTGGAGGTCCTGGAGCACATACCGGATCCGGCCGCACTACTCTCAAGCTGCGCCCGCCTCACCAAACCAGGCGGTCACCTGTTCTTTTCCACCATTAATCGCACCCCCAAAGCCTACGCCCTGGCCGTGATCGGAGCCGAATATCTGCTACGCTGGCTGCCGAAAGGCACTCACGAGTACAAAAAATTCATCCGCCCGTCCGAACTCGCAGAGTGGGCGCGGCGGGCCAGTCTCGACCTGCAGGATATTAACGGTCTCGTATACAATCCTCTGACGCGTCGATTTTCACTCTCGCAAGCCGATGTAGACGTCAACTATATTGCCCATTTCATCAAACCCGGCCCGGATGGTTCGTTATGACGTTGAAAGCCGTTTTCTTCGATCTGGACGGAACTTTACTGGACACAAGCCAGGATCTGGGCAATGCACTCAACAGCGTGCGTCTGGAAGAACAACTGCCCCTGATCGACCACCATCTGATTCGCAGTCACGTATCCAACGGTGCCACTGCACTGATTCAATTAGGGTTCGGCCAGGAGCTAAGCGAAGCTGCAATGAACCTCTATCGCAGCCGTCTCCTGGATTTCTATCTTGCCGGCGTAGCTGAACATACTCACGCCTTCCCCGGCATTTATGAACTGATAGCCGCACTAACCGAAAATGGCCTCGTCTGGGGTATCGTCACCAATAAGCCGAGTACTTATACCCGAGCGCTCCTCGCCCATATTGATTTCCCCCAGGCGCCCTGCGCCATAGTCTGTCCGGATCACGTGGGTGTTGGCAAACCTGCCCCTGAGCCACTCCTGCACGCGTGTAAACTTGCCGGGTGTGAACCGGCGGAAGCACTCTACGTTGGCGATCACCTGCGCGATATCGAATGCGGCGCCAACGCTGGAATGCCAACCATCGCGGTCGGATATGGGTTCACCGCGGACCCTGAAGACTATCTGCACTGGAATGCAACCCATGCGGCCCGACATCCAGAAGATATCTGGCCGATTGTGCAACATTATCTGCAGGAGTGATTTTTATGGATACACACTATGACCTCAACAGGCTCACCGGCTATTTACCCCCTCCCAATTTGCTTGAGAACCGGATCGTTGTGGTGTCTGGAGCTGGCGCGGGTATCGGTCGAATTGCAGCCAAAACCTATGCCGCCCATGGCGCAACGGTGGTCCTGCTGGGCAGGACTCTGGCGAAGCTGGAAGCGGTATACGACGAGATAGAAAACGCCGGACATCCGAAACCGGCGATATTTCCTATCAATTTTGAGGGTGCGGCCCCGGAAGATTATCAGCAGCTTAACACCGCACTCACCAACGAGTTTGGCCGACTGGACGGGCTTTTGCACAACGCCAGTATCCTTGGAACCAGAACTCCGATAGCGCAGTATCCGCTTAACGACTGGCAAAAAGTCCTTCAGGTCAATGTCACTGCCTGCTTTTTACTGACCAGCGCGCTGATGCCGTTGCTACAGAAATCCGAGGACGCACGTATCATTTTCACCAGCGACAGCGTGGGGAAAAAAGGCCGCGCCTATTGGGGAGCCTACGCAGTGTCAAATGCGGCGAGCGACAATCTGATGGAGGTCCTGGCCGACGAACTCGAAGCGACCAGAATTCGGGTCAACTCTATCGACCCTGGTGCGGTGCGCACCGAACTGCGGGCATCAGCCTATCCCGCAGAGAACCCGGCTTCCATCAAGACACCCGAAGAGATCATGAATCGCTACCTGTTCCTGATGGGGCCGGACAGCCGCGAATGGCACGGCTTGCGGGTTCTTGCGCAACCCCCGATTCAGCCTTGAACTGGGTCTTCCGGCACGGCGCTTTCAATCAAAGGCTTTAGTTCGCCCTTTTCATGCATTTCCGTCACGATGTCGCAACCACCGACCAGCTCGCCGTTCACCCATAACTGGGGGAACGTCGGCCAGTTTCCATATTTAGGCAGATTGGCGCGGATATCGGCATTGGCCAGCACATCCACGAAGGCGAATCGCCGTCCACATGACATTAACGCCTGAGCCGTCCGCATCGAAAAACCGCATTGTGGTGCGTCTGGAGAGCCTTTCATATAAAGGACGACTGGATTCTGTTCAATCTGCTGCTTGATTTGTTCCATGATATCCATGGTGGACGCTACCTTTGACTGAGTCGGTGAAAGAAAACCGGTGGGTAAAACCGAGTGAGCGAGTCGGAAATTGCCGGGCATTTTAGCGCGAACTGCCCCACTTGTTCCAGCCACCACCACCGGGGGTTTCGACCCGCAGACGATCCCCCGCTTTCACTCCGAGATTCACTTTGCCCGGAATCATGATCCCGTTCAGACTGTTGCAGCCTTTTTCGCCACTGGAACCTCCATGCAATCCCCACGGCCCACACGTTCGGCGCTCGCTCAGCAGGCTTACCTGAGCCGGAGCCAGAAATTCAAACTCACGGATGATGCCGTCGCCTCCTCTAAAGGTTCCTGAACCGCCCGAATCTTCGCGGATCTCATAGCGCAAAATTCGGACCGGATACTGACCTTCAAAAACTTCCACGGGCGTATTCAAGGTATTGGTCATATGGGAGTGGCGTGCACTCATACCTTTTCCACGTGGGCCTGCGCCGTGACCACCGGCCATGGTTTCGTAATAATCCCAGGTCGGCCAGTCTCCGGTCGCCCGGCTTCCCATCGCGAGGTTATTCATGGTTCCCTGACTGGCCGCCGGAATCAGCTCCGGTAGCGCGTCTGCCAAGGCTCCAAAAACCGCATCAACGATTCGGCTCGACGTTTCCACATTACCTGCGGCGACAGCAGCTGGATGTTCCGCACTGACGAGACATGCCCGGGGAGCACGGATCTTGATTGGACGGAAGGTACCGGCGCAGGCCGGGGCGTAAACTGGCAACAGACACCTGAAGCAATAGAACACCGCCGCTGCCGCCACAGACAACGGACAATTAATATTGCCTTCCACCTGCGGCGCTGTTCCATGAAAGTCCACTTCGATACGTCCGGATATTATGGTTATCGAAACAGAGACAGGAATAGTGTCCGTACCCAGCCCATCATCATCCATGTAGTCAGTAAACGAATATTTGCCATCGGGCAGGCGACGCCACTCACTGTTCGCGAGCTTTTCCGCATAGTCATTCAGGGCCATCAGGTTATCCAGATAACTGGACAGCCCCAGGCGTCGTACTATCTCTCCGAGCCGCTGCACTCCCAATTTGCAGGCACTGACCTGGGCATGAAAATCTCCATGAGTCCTGAGGTCCCCGCTCCCCCCACAAATCGTCTCGAAAACCTCTTCCTGCCATTGACCACGGTCTATCAGCAGAGTCGGAGGAATTACCCGTCCTTCGTCTTCAAGACGACGAGCGACCGGCATAGAACCGGGCTGCAAAGTGCCGATGTTGGCGTGATGCGCCCGGTTAGCTACAAATCCGATCAGGGAATCGTCCACAAATACCGGAGACACCACCGTAACATCCGGCAGATGGGTCCCGCCCATGAAGGGGTCATTCAGTATCAGCAGGTCAGCCGGATTCCACCGCCGCAAATTGACCAGATCGGCCATGGCGAAAGCCATGCTTCCAAGATGTACAGGTATATGCGCGGCCTGCGCGCACAGACCTCCATAACGATCGAACAAAGCGCACGAGAAGTCCAGGCGGTCTTTTATGTTGGGAGAGAACGCGGATCGCTTGAGCACCGCACCCATTTCGTCACAAACCGCCGCTATCCTGCTTGCGAAAATACTGAGCGCGATCGAATCGGCGGCCATTCTTCACCTCACGAGACAAAAGCCCGAATTGTACCAGCAACCCCAATAAATTGAGTTCTGTTCTGCCGCCTGGCATGTTTACAATCGGCACATCAATCAATGACTGATCATCCAGGGGCGCTGGCCAATAAACAACTTTTCTCCCTGGGCGGTGTACAGCAGGCCTGATTTGCGCTGCCCCAGGGGATTTTCGCGGTGACTGCAATATCCATTGCTTTCATTGTGGCGACATTGATGCTCTTCGAACTCAGCACGCGTTCTGGGAGCGTGCTGAGCCCTCTCGTTGGCAACATGGGCGCGTTTCATAGCGGGGGCAACCTGACTTACCATCGGTGGCAGAACCACCACTCGCGCGCAAAATACACCGCATCGGGGACAACGGCACGGTGCAGCATGCTGAGCAAGGGTCTGAACTTCATTGAATAATCCGTGTTGTTTACAGCGATAATCGTAAACGGGCATGAGCCCCTCCACCAGTCGTCAATAATCCGGTAGCACTTAAGAAAGCCTCTTCTGACGGTCGACCTGGATCAAAGGCTTTCTGCAAGCACCATTATTCAGTCGGCTCGCAATCGTTCACTTATCCGGTGCCAGAGGAACATTGACTGAACCGTCCAGCTCAAGTTGCGGACCGTTAGCATTAGGCTTGATATCAAATTCGAAAATATCCGTCGGCAACCACAAGGTCGCGCAGGCGTTAGGAATATCGACCACGCCGCTGATGTGACCCTGGACCGGAGCAACACCCAGAATGGCATACGCCTGAGCTCGGGAATACCCAAATTTCACGAGATACTCAATGGCGTTCAAACAGGCCTGCCGATATGCTATATGAACGTCAAGGTAATGCTGCTTGCCGCTTTCATCCACCGAGATTCCTTCAAAAATCAGATAATCGTCATACTTGGGGGCCATGGGGCTAGGCTTGAATATCGGATTCTTAATGGCGTATTTGGCCATTCCGTCCTTGATCAGAGTGACCCGCAAATGAATCCAGCCTGCCATTTCGATAGCGCCACAAAATGTTATCTCGCCATCACCCTGACTGAAATGCAGATCGCCCATGGAAAGTCCTGCCTCCGGCACGTAAACCGGAAAATAAATTCTTGAGCCTCGGGAAAGATCTTTAATGTCACAGTTTCCGCCGTGTTCTCTAGGAGGTACGGTGCGAGCGCCTTCGGCAGCCGCAACCGCCTTATCAGTGCCCTTTAAACTGCCCATGTGAGCGGTTTCGGCATAGGGTAACGTCGCCAGCGGCGGCACGCGCTCCGGGTCCGTATCAAAGAGCGCTTTCTCTCTTTCGTTCCATTCGGTCAATAACTCCCTGGAAGGCAAGCAACCAATCAAGCCGGGATGTATAAGTCCCGCAAACTCCACACCCGGTACGTGACGGGACTTGGTGAACATTCCGTTAAAATCCCAAATTGATTTCTGCGCTTCGGGAAAATGTTCGGTCAGGAATCCGCCGCCATTATTCTTTGAGAAAAACCCATTAAATCCCCACTGACTGGATTCGAACGCGCCTATGTCAAGAATATCCACTACCAGCAGATCACCCGGGCGCGCCCCTTCGACACCGACCGGCCCCGACAGAAAATGAACCTTTGTAAGATCCACATCCCGTACATCGCGGGCGTCATCATTATTCTGGATCTGCCCCCCCGTCCAGTCATAGCATTCGATGATAAAATCGTCTCCGGGCTTAACCGTAGCAGCCATGGGAATATCCGGATGCCATCGATTATGTACTTGCTCGTTCTCGTACGGTGATTTTTTCAGATCTACTTTAATGATGGTTTCTGCCATAACGCTTTCTCTCATGATGGTTGATTATTACTACCCTGATAAATGCTTTTCATACCGACAGAAACGCAGCAACCCGTTCCCGGTTCAGATTTTCGGCCAGTTCGTCGACGACGATTTCACCTTTCTCGATCACCAGAATCCTGTCGGCAATATCGAGGGCGAAACTCAGAACCTGCTCGGATGCAATAATCGTCAAGCCGCGCATCTCACGAATTTTTCTCAAGGTCACCGCAATCTGCTTGATGATCGATGGTTGAATTCCTTCGGTGGGCTCGTCCAGCAACAACACCTTCGGTTCACTGGCCAGCGCTCGCGCAATAGCAAGTTGCTGTTGCTGACCGCCCGACAGATTCCCGCCACGACGCGCCTGCATTTCCTTCAGAACCGGAAACAGCTCGAAGAGCTCTTCGGGTACCCGGCGTTTTCCGGTTACCGTCAGTCCGGTTTCAAGGTTTTCCCTGACCGTCATAGTTGAAAAAATCATCCTCCCCTGGGGTACGAATGCGAGACCTTCCCGCACGCGTTGAAAGCTCTTCAGACCGTTGAGGGTCCGCTGCCCAAGTTTGATCGTTCCGCCCTCTTTACCGCCTATTCCCATCATTGTGCGCATCAAAGTTGTTTTGCCCATGCCATTGCGTCCGAGAATTACGACGATCTCATTCGCATTGACGCTGAAATTCATTTTTTTAATCACTTCGCTCTGGTCGTATTTGACCTGATAGTCCTGGACAGAAAGCATTTTTACCTCTCATCAATCAGGAAGTGCGACTTCAATCATTTAGTGGCCCAGATAGACATCAATGACTTTCGGATCTGCCTTGACCTTTGCCATATTTCCTTCGGACAGGGTCTGCCCCTGATGCATAACCGTAACCCGGTGCGCTATATCTTCGACAAACTGCATATCGTGCTCGATGACGATGACTGATCGGCCCTTGGTGATCCGGTTGAGAAGTTCAGCGGTCTGGCGTCGTTCCACGATAGACATGCCCGCCACAGGCTCGTCCAGCATTAACAGATCGGGTTTCTGGATAAGCAGCATGCCGATTTCCAGCCACTGTTTCTGGCCATGACTGAGCAAACCCGCTTCGACGCGCAGGAAATCCTGCAGGAATATGTCGAGAGCAACCGATTCGACCGCCGCAATTACCTCCGCGCTGCGCTTGAATGCCAGAGCGCCCCACACGCTGCGTCCTCCCGGATAGGATATTTCCAGATTTTCAAAAACCGTCAGTCCTTCATAGATTGACGGATTCTGAAACTTACGACCGACACCTTCCTGCACGATCCGGTGTTCACTCATTTTGGTGAGCTCCTTGCCCCGAAATTTGATGGATCCCGCTGTGGCTCTGGTTTTTCCGCAAATCAGATCCAGCACCGTGGTTTTCCCAGCGCCATTCGGGCCGATGATGACTCTTATTTCTTCCTCATCGACATAGAAGGACAGATCGTTCACCGCTTTGAACCCGTCAAATGAAACGGTTAATCCTTCTACTGCCAGCACAAAATCTTTGGTTACAGAGGCGCTATTCATGATTACTTTCCTGCAGCCGGGGCGCTAATGACAGGTTTATTGGAGATACCCTTGCCGGGGTGCATTTTCAGCTTGCTACGGAGCGAGGGCGCAATGTACTGCTTGTAAAGTCCGGCAAGCCCGTCAGGAAAGGCCATGACTACGCCAATAAACAGTGCGCCCATTGCGAATAACCAGAGCTCCGGAAACGATTCTGAAAAAGTGGTTTTCGCCCAGTTGATTATCAAAGTTCCGTAAACAGCACCAAAGATTGACAGCCTTCCTCCGACGGCGCAGTAAATTACCATTTCAATGGACGGGACTATTCCCACGAACGAAGGCGACATAAACCCAACCTGAAGCGTGAACATTGCGCCCCCAATCGCTGCCATTGCGGCGCCGAGACAGAACACAAATATTTTGAAGTTGGCAATGTCGTAACCTGAGAATCGTACCCTGTCTTCACGTCCCCGCATGGCAACCAGTAAACGTCCCAGCTTGCTCTTTCTGACTAGCTGCGCCACGCCAAGACATGAAAACAGCAGGACAACGTTGACGTAATACAGCACGTATTTCGCCGAATCGGTCCTGATGTCCCAACCATGGAGAGTTCGCAAATCCGTAATCCCGTTTATGCCGCCGGTATAACCCTGTTGCCCAATTATGAGAATTGTCAGGATAGCGGCAACAGCCTGTGTGATGATGGCAAAATAGACCCCTCCAACGCGACGCTTGAACATCGCCACTCCAATTATCAAAGCGAAGACCGTGGGCACAACCACAACTGCCACCAACGTCAGGGTCAGGCTATAGAATGGCTCCCAGAACCAAGGCAACTCCGTCAGCTGGTTCCAATCCATGAAATCCGGGATTCCTGGAGTCGACTGAATCTTGGTGTTCAACGGATCTGATGCTTCCAGCTTCAGAAACATCGCCATGCAGTAACCTCCCAAGCCGAAAAATATCCCTTGCCCCAGGCTCAGAATTCCTCCATAGCCCCAGCACAGCACCAATCCTATTGCGACGTAAGCGTAAGTCAGATATTTGCCAATAAGGTTTAATCTGAAAATGTCCATGCTTAGAGGCAACAGAGCCGCCAGGATCAAAAGCAGTACAAGAAAGTTGATTGTGTCGTCAGTGATCTTGATTCTGTTAATAACCGCGCTGGTCATATATAAATATCCCGATTTCTATTTGCGAACTTTCAATGTGAAAAGTCCCTGCGGGCGAAGCATCAAGATTGCGACAACTGTCAGCAGGGTGATCACCTTTGCCATAGAGCCACTGATAAAAAACTCCATTGTTGACTGTGCCTGGGAAATTGTGAAAGCAGATGCGATGGTGCCCAGCAGACTTGCGGCTCCTCCAAATACCACCACCAGAAATGTATCGACTATATAAAGCTGACCCGAGGTCGGACCGGTTGAGCCGATCATGGTGAACGCGCTGCCGGCAAGACCTGCTATTCCGCATCCAAGCGCAAATGTCATCCGGTCTACCCGTTCGGTATTTATTCCAACCGCGCCCGCCATGGCACGATTCAGAACGACCGCACGCACACGGCTTCCCCAACGCGAGCGATACATCCACAAAGACACGCTGACGGCAAGCAGAACGGTCAACAGCATTACGAAAAGCCCATTTACCGGAACTTCGATCATGTCGGTAACCGGAAAGGATCCCATCATCCATTCGGGCAAAACTACACCGACTTCTCTCGGGCCGAACGTACTTCTATAGAGTTGCTGCAGAATTAGGCTTATGCCCCAGGTAGCCAGAAGCGTATCAAGGGGCCGACGGTACAGATGGCGAATTATGGTCCACTCGATCAAAGCACCGAGTGCAGCCGCACAAAGGAAGGCAGCTCCCATTGCAATAAAAAAGTAGATGCTGAAGATGCTTTCCAGATGACGTTCGAAGAGTATGGAAACCAGGTAGGTAACGTAGGCGCCGAGAATCATGAATTCTCCATGAGCCATGTTGATGACGCCCATCTGTCCAAAAATGATCGCCAGTCCCAGAGCCATAAGCACGAAGACGGAGAACAGACTTAACCCCGCAAAACCTTGCATGGCGAAAATGGAAAGCAGCTCCGGTGTAGTGTATTCAGCAAACATAAGTAGACCCCATCCCGGCTTCGTTCAGAATATTCTCTAACTGTCGGACTGAATGCGGCAGGCATTGCGCCTGCCGGAGAAAGGGCTACTGGTAGCCCTCCGGGAACGGATCGGGTTCCATCAGCTCGCTGGTTTCATGCACGACTTTGTACTGGCCCGCCTTTGAAGCCAATCCAATGCGCGTCTTCGACCAAAGATGGTGGTTGGGGTGGATTTTTACGTAGCCTTCTGGAGCCGTTGTCAATTCGATTCCTGGCGATGCACTTCGAATTTTGTCTATATCAAACGACTTGGCTTTTTCCACGGCGGCTTTCCAGAGCCACGGTCCGAGATAGGCAGCCTGGGTGACGTCTCCGATGACAATATCATCGCCATATTCCTTCTTGAATGCGTCGACGAATGACTTGTTGTTGGGGTTGTCCAGACTCTGGAAATATTTCATGGCGGCATAAGCGCCCTGAATGTTTTCACCTCCAATTCCCAGAATCTCATCTTCAGTCACTGAAATGGTAAGAAGAAGGGGCTTTTCTTTGGTCAGATCTATACCTGCGGCTTTTAGCTGCTTGTAGAACGCAACGTTGGATCCTCCCACAACGATAGCGTAGATAACGTCGGGCTTTTTGAGCTTTATCTTGTTGATGACAGAATTGAACTGGGTGTGTCCCAATGGATAGTACTCTTCGCCGACTACTTTTAATCCCAGCTTTTCAATATGTTTTCGCGCGATCTTGTTGGATGTTCTTGGCCATATATAATCCGATCCAAGCAGGTAGAAAGTTTTCGCGCCCTTTTCTTTTACAATCCAGTCAATCCCGGCCAGAATCTGTTGAGTCGCCTCCTGGCCGGTATAGATGACATTGGGAGACTGCTCGAGCCCTTCGTAAAACGTAGGGTAGTAAAGCATCCCGTTGTACTGTTCGAATATGGGCAGGACTGCCTTGCGTGAAGCCGAAGTCCAGCATCCAAAAACTGCCGCGACTTTGTCGTTAACGAGCAGTTTTTTTGATTTTTCGGCGAACGTTGGCCAGTCACTTGCCCCGTCTTCCTGAATGAACCTGATCTGCCGACCGAGTACGCCCCCCGATTCATTAATCTGCTTGATTGCCAGTTTTTCTGCCTGAACCGAGCCTGTCTCACTGATGGCCATGGTCCCGGTCACAGAATGCAGAATTCCAACGGTTACCTCCTTGTCTGTCACAGCCAGGCCCGTCGTATTCACTTCAGCGATCAGCAAGCCGGGTATGCAAGCCAGATAAATCAACCCGGTTGTGAGAATGTACTTCAGGTTACCGGGCCCCGATTTAATAGCTCCCGGCCTGCGGACCCTTGCGTTGCGCACTTCGAACATGGTTTGACCTCTCGATGAATGAACATTGCTGTCCCGGGCATTGTTGTCAAAGATTGGATAAACGAGCCATGCGTGAAATACCCTATGCACCTACGTC
>CAZXLJ010000051.1:0-23067 GCA_964641175.1 uncultured Cellvibrionaceae bacterium | reverse complement strand
TGCTACAGGTGGCCGGGGTCGAGTCGGCCTCGGCCAATCTGGCCACTCAGTCAGTTCAGGTAATTGCAGGGATGGCGGTGCCGGCGTCTGCTTTGGGCGGGGCTATAGAAAGCGCAGGATTTAAAGTGACTCGTTACCCAATACAGCTGTCGGTATCCGGTATGACGTGCGCTTCCTGTGTCAGCCATGTCGAGAAAGCGTTAAAGAGTGTGCCCGGAATCGTCGAGGCGGAGGTGAACCTCGCGACTGAAAAAGCGCAGATTACGAGCCTGGTACTTCCGGCTCCTCTGCAGGCGCTGCAAGACGCCGTCGATCGTGCGGGATACAAGGTTTCCGCACCCTCTTCGAAGGCTTCCGCAGGTGTGGATCCCCGTACCGAGGAGCGGGAAGACGAATTTCGCAGCCTGAAAAAAAGTTTGCTGTTTGCGGGTGGGCTTACCCTCCCGATCGTTGTACTTGAAATGGGCTCCCACGTACTGCCCGTGGTCCACCATTGGATAACCGGCACCATTGGGCTCCAGACATGGTGGATACTTCAGTTTGTGCTTGCATCGCTGGTACTTTTTGGCCCGGGATTACGTTTTTTCCGGCACGGCTTGCCCGCTCTGGCGCGAGCGCGTCCGGACATGAATTCTCTGGTCGTCATCGGCACTACTGCTGCCTGGAGTTACTCGACCGTTGCTACATTCGTACCTCAGATACTTCCTGCCGGCACGGTGAACGTGTATTACGAAGCGGCCGCGGTAATAGTTACTTTGATCCTCCTTGGTCGGCTGCTCGAAGCGCGCGCCCGCAGCCGCACCGGTGAGGCCATTACCCGCTTGACCAGCCTGCAGGCCAAAACGGCTTGGGTATTTCGGAAAGACGGTCTTACGGAAGTGCCTCCGGAGGAGATCGAACTCGGCGAACTGGTAATGGTACGGCCTGGCGAAAAGATACCGCTCGACGGAGAAATCGTTGAAGGCGGTTCATACGTGGACGAGTCGATGATTACAGGTGAACCGATGCCCGTCGCCAAAGAACTCGGATCGCAAGTGGCTGGCGGCACAATCAATCGAAATGGCGCCTTTACTTTCCGCGTCACGAAAACCGGCAACGACTCGCTACTGGCGCAGATAATTCAAATGGTGGAAACGGCCCAGGGATCGAAACTCCCAATACAGGCACTGGTTGACCGGGTAACCCACGGGTTTGTGCCGGCTGTAATGGCGCTTGCACTGCTCACATTTGGCATCTGGTTGTTTTTCGGACCTCCTCCCGCAGTGGGAATGGCGGTAGTCAGTGCCGTTGCCGTGCTGATCATTGCCTGTCCCTGTGCCATGGGACTGGCAACTCCCGTCTCCATCATGGTCGCCAGTGGCCGGGCAGCAGGCATGGGCATCCTGTTTCGAAATGGAGAAGCCCTGCAAACTTTGGGTCAGACGCAGATTGTGGCGCTGGATAAGACCGGCACCCTTACGATGGGCAAGCCCGAACTGACCGATCTGATAGCTATGGAAGGATTTGACCAGGCACGGATACTGGCCATGGTCGCGGCTGTCGAGACCAGATCCGAGCACCCGATCGGGGAGGCCATTGTCGCCGCCGCCCGGCGCGACAATTTGATTCTTCCCGCCGTCAGCGAGTTTGAAGCCCTGCCCGGCTTCGGACTTCAAGCACAAGTGAACGGGAGCACGCTGCTCGTGGGTGCCGATCGTCTGATGACGAAAAACTCAATTGATATTTCTGGCATTACCGGACAAAGCGAACAGTTGGGGGAGCAGGGTAAAACACCAATCTACGTGGCGTTCGCGGGTCGGCTCGCGGCAGTCATTGCGGTGGCAGATCCTGTCAAGGACGGCTCACAGGATGCGATCGCGCACTTGCACCACCTCGGCTATTCAGTTGCAATGATTACCGGGGACAACCGCAGGACAGCGCAGGCCATCGCAGCGCGTCTCGGCATCGACCACGTAGTGGCTGAAGTTTTGCCTGCCGGCAAGGTCGAAGCAATCAAGACGCTGCAGGCGGACGGCCGGAAAGTGGCCTACGTCGGAGACGGAATCAACGATGCGCCCGCTTTATCACAGGCCGACATCGGTGTTGCCGTAGGCACGGGGACAGATGTCGCCATCGAAAGCGCCGACGTGGTGCTGGTGTCCGGGAATTTGCGCGGGGTACCCGAAGCCATAGCCTTGGGACGCGCAACCATGGCCAACATCCGTCAGAACCTGTTCTGGGCGTTTGCTTACAATGCGGCCCTTATTCCAGTTGCAGCGGGTGTGCTGTACCCAAGCTTCGGAGTTTTGATTTCTCCGGTTTTCGCCGCGGGCGCGATGGCGATGTCCAGTGTATTTGTTTTGGGTAATGCCCTGCGCCTGAAGCGTTTTACGCCACGACAATACGGTGATACGCATGAGCGATAGCAAAGCCGGACCCCTGCATGGCAGGGCCAATCACCCGAGAATGTACAACATAGGAGAAGCGGCGAAAGCCTCCGGTGTCAGTAGCAAGATGATTCGCCACTATGAGGCTATCGGACTGCTTCGTGACGCCCAGCGGACGTCCGCGAATTACCGCGTTTACCCGGAGACCGATCTTCACCAGTTACGCTTCATCAGGCGGGCGCGCGAACTCGGGTTTTCGATAAAACAGATCGGCCAGCTGATGAGCCTCTGGCAGGATCGTCAGCGCAGCAGCGCTGACGTCCGGCAGCTTGCGCTCGCGCATGTCGAAGATATGGATCGTCGCCTGCAGAAAATGCAGGAAATGCGGGACGCTTTAATGAACCTGGTGTATTCCTGTCATGGTGATGTACAGCCGGAGTGCCCCATTCTGGATGCTCTGGCCGAACCCGAACCCGAACCCTGAGGGAGATGATGAATGTGCAGGTGCAGGTGCAGGGTTAAAATTTATCTGGCCTAAGTACAGTCACATCGTGTGCGTAGAGAACCATCGCATAGTTATCGTAGTAAACCTCGCGCATTCGCTCGCTTATCGCATCTGCAATAGATTTGCTGCAGATAATTTCAACCCGGATGTTGCTGTCCGCGTCCCACCCTGCGGATCGAGTACCTCGATCGCCCTTGCCGCGCGCATCCGTCACCGTGTAGCCCTTGGCACCGAGCTTTTCAATTTCCCGCAAGAGGGTCGCTTCGAGGGAAGATTCGGTCACGATGGTCAGCAATGTTCTGGTGGGTGTGGTCACGGGGCTAACCTCCAAACAACGAATGGGCTTTGACAGCCATCTGATGATACAACGTGATACCGATGAGCACGTTGAATGGAAAAGTGATTCCCAGCGAGGCCGTCAGGGAAAGGGTTGGATTCGCTTCCGGGACGGAAATGCGCATGGCCGCAGGCACCGCAATATAAGAGGCGCTGGCAGCGAGCGTCGCCAGCATCGCCGTACCGCCAACCGACAGGTTGAACAGTAGTCCCAGGCCGACGCCGAACAGAGAAGAGAACAGCGGCATGGCGATACCGAACACCACCAAAAATAGTCCATAGCGCCGCAAGCTGCCCATTTTTGCCGCTGCAATCAGGCCCATTTCAAGCAGGAACAGGGCGAGAATGCCCTTGAACAGGTCTACAAACAAAGGTGCGAGCGGTTCAAGGCCTTCGGGACCAGCTACCCATCCGATCAAAAGGCCGCCTAACAGCAGCACAATGCCCTTCCCGGCCAAAATCTCGTGAGCGACCGCACCCCACTTGATGTTTCCCGATATTCCGCGCGCGAGCAGTATGCCGACGAGAATTGCGGGCACCTCCAGCACGACCAGAAGTACTGGAATATGTTCTTCGAAATACACTTTATTACTGGTCAGATAAGCCACGGCAACTGCATAGGTTCCGACGCTGACTGACCCGTAATGAGCCGCGATGGAGGCCGCATCGGCCCGTTTGAAGCCACCCAGATAACGCAGTACCGGGAAAGCCACCAGCGGAAGCAGCAAACCGAGCCCCATCACGGCTACCAGCTGGGGAGCCAGTTGCATGAAGGGCTGTTTCGCCAGCTCTGCGCCGCCTTTCAGGCCAATCGACAACAAAAGCAGGATGCTGACGAACTCATATACCTGGGCTGGCAGACGTAATTCCGAGCGGGCAAGGCCTGCTACTACGCCCAGCAGGAAAAACAGGATGATCGGATCAATCACAGTTCAGCCGCCACTTGCAGAGTTTCCAAGCTATCGTTCTCCCACTGATGATGCCGCCAAAGCGCATAGGCAGCCGGTACAACAAGCAAAGTGAGGACAAGACAGGCAGCCATGCCACCGACGACCGGGGCCGCGGTGCGTGCCGACAAATCCGCCCCGACACCGCTGTCCCAGAGCAATGGAATCAGCCCCAGAACCGTGGTTGCCACCGTCATCACCATCGGGCGCACGCCTCGTACGGCGCCGTCTGTGATGGCCGCTTCAAAGTCGTTTTCTGAGTGCAGCCGACCTTCATTAAACGAAGCTGCCAATGCCTGATCTAGATACACCACGACGATGATCGCAGTTTGCGCTGCCACGCCGCTGACCGCAATCAATCCTACCCAGACTGCCGTGGACAGGTTGTAATTCATGGCGAACAGGAGCCAGATGCTGCCCGCAACCGCAAACGGGACGCTCAGCAATACCATGAACGTCTGGCCCCATCCGCGCAGCGCAAGGTAAAGAAGCAGCACGATGAGAATCAAGGTCAGGGGAATCATTGCTCGCAGACGCTCAGTGGTCTCTGCCATGAATTCATACTGACCGGTCCATTCCAGCCGGATTCCCTGAGGCAGCTTTACGCTGTCCGCTACCAGTTTGCGTGCGTTCTCTACCCAGCGACCCAGGTCAACTGTGCCACTGTCAATATCGACAAAAACGTAGCCTACCAGCATTCCATTTTCATTCTTGATCATGGGTGGCCCCGTCACCACTCTTACGCTCGCCAGTGACCCGAGGGGTACTGCCGTCCCGGAAGGCCGCCAGCGTTCGTCCCAGTCCGGCTGCCCGGATGTCATGGACCCCTGCAAGCCCGAATCAATGCCAGAGGTCGATGCTCCCCCGGCTGACGACCCCATCTGCATGCTCCCCGCGCCAGAGTCCATAGCGCCGCTGCTGCCCGGCGAGATTTCAGAACCGCCGCGACCTGAGAGACCCGCGCCGAGCTCTGCGACGGGCGAAACTGAAGGCACTGGAATGAGTAAAGCCGCCAGTGCTTCCGGATCGGACCTGTAGTCCGCCGCAAATCGGAGGTTCACCGAATAGCGGGCGCGACCGTCGATAACGGTGGTGATCGACATCCCGCCTACCGCCAGCTCGATCTGCTCCAGTATGTTCTTAACGGTGAGACCATACCGCGCGATAGCATCGCGATCTGGCGTTATATCAATATATTCACGGCCAGTCTGCCGCTCCGCGAATGTGCTCCGGGTGCCATGTACGTCGCGTAATAAACTTTCAAGCTCTATCGATGTCTTTTCTATTTCGTCCAGGCTGTCGCCAAAAACCTTGATTCCGACAGGCGTGCGCACACCCGTGGAAAGCATGTCGATACGCGTGCGGATTGGCGGCGCTATCGCCATCTGGTACCCGGGCGTGCGCAGTGCCTCATCAAGCTCGCGCGCCAACTGCCCCATGCTCCAACGTTGGCGCTCCGGCCAGAATACCCGAAATAACGGTTTTATTGCCTCAGGAACAACTGTGGAATACCAGCGTTCTGAATATCTTAACGGCCAATCTTCACGTGGCTTCAGAAGCACGACCGATTCGTTCATATCAAGTTGGGCCGGGTCCGTTGCTGTCTCCGCCCTGCCCGCCTTGCCGTGTACGGAGGCGACTTCAGCGAATTCCATAATCACCTGGTGCTGCGCCGTCAACACCTGGCTAGCCTGCTGGATTGATATCCCCGGAAAGGTCGTGGGCATCAGCAGCAAGGAACCCTCATCCAGCGGCGGCATGAATTCGGCACCCAATTGCTGGTAAACCGGTACAGTGCCCAGCATGATCGCCACCGCACCCGCTACTACGAGTTTGCGCTTTCGCACTACCCAGCGGGCTACGGGCCGGTAGGCGTCACGCAGTCCTCGCGACACTGGATTCTCATCATCGCTGCGAATCCGGCCGCGAATAAACCAGACCATCAGGATAGGTGCCAATGTTATTGCCAGTATCGCCGAACCCAGCATGGCCACTGTTTTGGTATAGGCCAGCGGATCAAACAGCCGACCCGCCTGGCCCTCCAGGGTAAAAACGGGGATAAAACTCACTGTGAGCAAGATGGCCGAAAAAAAAATGGGCCGGCCCACTTCCTTGCAAGACTCCACAATGATTTTTTTCCTCGCCGACGCGACTGCGGCGGGGGCTGCGGCAAGACGGCTATGAGCATTTTCGATCATCACCAGTACGGCGTCAGCCAGTTCCGCCATGGCAATGGCGATTCCTCCCAGCGACATGATGTTGGTGCTTAACCCGAGGTAACGGATAGCAATAAACGAGATCACCACCGATAGCGGCAGAATAATCATCGCCACAAGCGCTGAAGGGGCATGCATCAGAAAGACCATGCATACGATCAGCACGATAATGCCTTCCTTGATCAAGGTGTCCCGCAAAGTAGCCACGGATGCTTTGATCAGTTCAGAGCGATCATAAGTCGGGACCAGTCGCACACCCGCGGGCAGGGCTAGCGTTTCTATCTGTTGCTCCAACGCGTCAATCACGTCGAGCGCATTCGCGCCCATCCGCATCACAACGATCCCGCCCACCGCTTCCCCCAGACCGTTCCAGTCCACCGCCCCGCGGCGGATTTGCGGCCCGAACTGGACACGGGCGACATCCGCGATGGTAACTGGCGTGCCGCCCGCTCCGGAGGAAACGATGCTCTTCTCGAGATCGGCGACGGACTTGATATAGCCCCGTCCCCGCAGCACAAACTCGCGACCGGCCTGCTCGATGACGCGCGCTCCGACTTCGGTATTCGCGCCTTCAATCGCCTGGGTGATATCGCTCAACTGGAGGCCAAAAGCCGCCAACCTTGCAGGGTCCAGAACCACCTGATACTGCCGCTCAAAACCGCCAAGCGTTGCCACTTCGGCAACACCATCTACCGATTGCAGAACAGGCCGCACCGTGAAGTCCTGCAAAGCCCGCAACTGGGCCAGATCCAGCCTGCCAGTAGTATCTTCCAGTACGTACTGATAGATCCAGCCCACGCCACTCGCATCGGGACCCAGAGTGGGTGTAACGTCTGCGGGCAATTGCTGTTGCGCACGGGTCAACTGTTCCAGAACTCGGGTTCGCGCCCAGTAGATATCGGTTCCCTCGTCAAATAAGGCATAGATAAAGCTCATGCCAAACATTGAGTAGCCGCGTACCGTCCGTACTCCCGGCGTGCTTTGCAAGGCGAGCACTAGCGGGTAGGTGATCTGATCTTCGACTAAATCCGGGCTGCGCCCCATCCAGTCGGTATAAATGATGACTTGAGGATCCGATAAATCCGGAATTGCATCGAGCGGTGTTTTGCGCATCGAATCGACGGACCAGATTACAAGCAGCAAGGTCAGGATGAGAATGACCCAGGAACGGCGGACAGAAAACTCGATGATGCGTTCGATCATCTCTTAATGTCCCCGATGGGGATTATCTTTCAACAATTCAGAATCGTCTGGGACGCTGTGGTTCTTATCGTGGTCACTGTGGTCACTGTGTTTATCGTGGTTACTCTCATGCTCTGCACCGGCGGCTCCGTGGGAGCCGTGTGAATGGTTTAAACCGCCCCCGCCGGAGCTTCGCAACCGGCTTTCCGAGTCGATGAGAAATACGCCACTGGTCAGCACTTTATCCCCTTCCGCCAGCCCGGCGGTAATCTCTACCCGATCCGAAGTACGCATGCCAACGCTTACCGCTTTGGGCTCGAAGGAACTCTTCCCGGCCGCTATGAAAACATACTGCATCTCGCCGGTATCCACGACGGCGTCTCGAGGTACCGTCAAGGCTGTCCGGGGAGTGGGGCGAAGCACCGCTGTCCCGACCATTCCAGGTCGCAAGCGCATGTCCGGGTTGTCAACCACAATGCGGACACGCAGGCTGCGGGTCCGCTCGCTTAATGTCGGATATAAAAAATCTACCGACGTGTCAAAAGGCGGCATCCCCGACGCCGGTATTTCCACGGTAGCCGTCATCCCGCTGGCAATGAGCGGAATTTCGCGCTCGGGGATTTCCGCCACCACCCATACCTCATTGAGATCGACAATGGTTACCAGCTCGGTGGATGGATCGACTGCCGTTCCTTCTGATACATTCAATCTGAGCACGACCCCATCGCTGTGTGAGGACAGCGTGATCACGTCGCGCGGCTCGCCACTTTTTTCTATGGTATCCAGTTCGCGTTCGGACATGCCCAGCACTTGCAGACGGCGGCGTGCACTTCGTACCACTTCGCTACGGGAGTTGCCCGCCCGTTCGAGAGCCGCCAGATACTCAACCTGAGAAGCGTAGAGGTTCTGAGAAAATATTGCCGCAAGTGGCTGGCCTGCCTTCACATGTTCGCCAGTAGTGCGGACCATCAGCTTTTCGATCCAGCCATCTACCCGGGTATGAACATGGGAGATCTTTCCTTCCGCCGGAACCACCGTTGCGGTGGCTCGAATGGTCTTGGCAAGGGGCTCGATTCGTGCAGCTTGCGTACGCAAATCGAGCTTTGATATCCAGGCCGGATCAACCGTTACTAACGCCCGCTGCTGTTCGATTGCATTGGTCGCCGGCATCTGCGCGGAGTGCTTCAGGTGATCGCGGTGCGCTCGCTCTGCATGTTTGCCTGGTTCGGGTTCCGGTTGTGTCATCCCGGGATCAAGACGATGGTCGTGCTGGCCATAGGCCACCGAGCACAAAATCATCGCTATCAGATTTATGCAGGCATAAAAACGGAGTCTCGGCGCATTACTTCTCATGAGGGCCTCTTGCGGCAATTGCCCTGTCGAGTCTTGCATTCGCAATGATCAACTGGGTTTCGGCCATTGCCAGGTCGGCCTCGGCCATCCATTGGGACTTGGCAGCGTCTATCACACCAGGCAAGGAGGCTGTGCCCGACGCATAGCCTGCCATGGCCGGCGACAGAGTGGCTCGTGCGCGAGGTAAAACATCTTTAAGTAGTGCCTGGTAGCGCTTCTGCATTGCGATCACCTGAGCCCGTGCAGAAAGCGCTTCTCCCTCAATCATTCTCTGCATTGCCGCGCGATCCGCTTTTGCCATGGTTTCCATTGCGATTGCTTCGGCGACTCCCGCATTCAGTTTGTCTCGCCAGATAGGCAAGCTAATGCCAACCATCACCATGGCTCCCTCTCCTTCAGTCATGGTGGACGCTGTACCCAGTCTCACCACAGCCATTGGCTTGTACATGGCGCCCATCACGCGCTTCTCCGCCTGCGCGCCTTCAATTTCCGCAGCCCCCGCGGCGAGTTCCGGACGTTGCGCGATTGCACGGCGCAAGACTTCCGTTTCACTGGGAACTTGCACCGCGAAGTTCGGTATCAGCAAAGGTGGTATCGGCGCGTTTGTCTGGCGCCCCAATCGGGCGTTGAGCATGGCCATTGCTCCAACCTCTTCGGCCTGCAAAGCTGCCGCGTCCGCTTTTAACCGCTCCCGTTCCACCTCGGCCTGCAGCAGGTCCACCTGACCACCGCGGGCCGCCGAAAACCGCGCGCTTGCTGCGTCCACCAGTTGCTCCGCCAGCTCGAGCTGCTGCCTTACAACTTCCTGCATTCGACGGTTTTCCCACAGCATCGCAAAAGCCTGCGCAGCTTGAGCTTCGACATTCAATACGATTTCATCCGCAACCGCCAGCTGCGAACGGGCTCTGGCGTCCGCACTTAATCGACGGAATCGGCGCTCACCGGACAGAGGAAAACGTTGTTCGATTGCGACGCTCCAGTCAAAGCGTTCGTCGCCGGAAGTTGCCGACATCGGATCCATCGAATCTCGATTTTCCCTGCGGTTGTAAGGGTAGTGATCGATGCCGGTCATCAGCATTGGATCTTCCAGACTGGATACCACTACAGCGCGCTCCCGCGCGGCGGTTACAGCCGCCGTCGCCGCCATAATTTCGCCACTGTTTTGCCGTGATATCCGCTTCACATGGGAAATGGACCAAAATCGGTCATTGTCCTCCGGTTGCTGTGCGTCAGTGGTGATTGAAAGCAGAGGCAGAACCAACCAAAGAACCTGCAAAAGCCTGCCACGCAATAATCCGCTGCGCCCCAACCTTCTGGACAATCTCCCGCTATGCCACCACTGATGTCCCGGATCTTCCGCAGAAAACATTTCGCTGGCCTCCCTCAACTTGCCACAAGCGTAGTGAAACACTTTCAAGGACCTGAGCGCTCATCGAAACCACAATATCTGCGAAAAGCTTCTTCCAGCACTTTGATGTCAAGCGGTTTGACGAAATGTTCCGTGAAACCGACGGCCAGAGCCCGGTCCCGATACTCCTTATTGCCCCAGCCAGACTGAGAGAAAAACACCGTGTCGCGCGCCTCGGGAAGTGCGCGCAAGCGCAGACAAAGCTCATACCCGTCCATGTCAGGCATGCCGATATCGAGTAGCGCCACCCGGGGACTGAAAGCAGAAAACACTTCTATGGCTTCACGGCCATTGCTTGCTGTCCGGGTTTCATATCCCGAAAATTGCAGTAGCAGCTCCAGCATTCCCGTTACGTCCGGATTATCGTCAACCAGCAAAACTTTTATTCCACCGCCGCTGGCCTGGGAAGCTTCCGGGGAATCCGACTGACGATCGACTTGCTGCTTTACCCGAGGTAATACGATCTCAAATTCACTGCCGCAATCCAGGCCCGCGCTGCGGGCAGTGATACTTCCCTGGTGTAATCGGACAAGTTTGTCAACCAGGGTCAGTCCGATACCTAGCCCTCCTTTGGTATGCGTGGAATGCGCTTCGACCTGAGTGAACATGGAAAATACATCCTGCAGCTTGTCTTTCGGTATTCCCAAGCCATTGTCGCGGATGAGCGAGATTATCCTGGTATCGGTTGCAGAGACGTTTATCGAAATCTTTCCTCCGGCTTCCGTGTATTTCACTGCGTTGTTAAGAACGTTCGAAAAAATCTGCGACAAGCGCGCGCTGTCACCTCGCAGCAAAAGCGGCTCTTGCGGCATGTGTACACTTAACTGATGGTGTTTCGCCTTCACCAGGCTGTCTACCATTTCGATGGAGTTACTGATTACCTCCTGAATACTCAGGACGCGCTGTTCAAGCTTCACCTTTCCTCGCGTGATGCGGGATACGTCCATCAGATCATCTATCAGTTTTGTCATGTATCTGACTTGTCGCTTGATGGTGGCGACAACTTTGTGCCGTATTTCTTCACTTTCTGAATGTTCAAGCAGCGACACCCCTGCGCTGATCGGTGCCAATGGATTGCGCAGCTCGTGAGCCAATGTAGCGAGAAACTCATTTTTATGCCGATCCTGCCGCTCCAGATCCGACATGTCTTTGCGCATTCTTTCCTGCACTTCCAGAGCATGCGCCAGAAACATGCGATTAAACCGACCCGCCATATCCACATCATTCTGATCGAACTCCTTCGCGGAGCCACTGATTTCCTTGATATGAATCTGGAAGGAAGTCCGGGGTGTCAGCCGCTCTTTCCTGGATGCATCTATGCTCTTCTCCTGCGGCAATCCTGCCCATTTCTGGATGTAGCGGTTTTCCTTGCGAAACCATGCAGTGAAATAATTTTTTTTCTCGACAAGAGGGATAAGCATTACACCGAAAATTCCGTGGAGAGAATCGTGATCAGGAAGATAACGGGTAATTTGATCGGTAATGAAGGGACGCCCCTGAAGGCCATCCGCCAGCGAATAGATTTCAAGGATCACGGGGAGATCCGGTGTGGTTCCAATTGCAATAGATTCTTGATCCGAATAAAAAATAAAGCCATCAGCATCCATCAGCTTCAACACATCATCCTGATGGGCTGCAAAGACATCCACAATCGGAAAAGTCGGCGATACTTTATCCAGCATGCGCTGAATTGACTGGTCCGTCCGCTCTTTCTGCCTGAAAGCGAGCTGCTCTTCTTTGGCGTACAGATGCCAGCTGAACAGCTGACTGAGATTTTCGCATTGGAGTCGGACATCCTGAGGAATATAAGCGGTTTCGCGACTGTGGCAGGAAATCAGTCCCCACAAACGGTCATGAGTTACCAGGGACATCGAAAACGAGGAGCGCAAGCCCTGGTTGCGAATATATTGCTGATGGATGGGCGAGAGCGTACGCAGTAGCGAATGGGTGAGATCCAACGGTGGGCGACCGACCTCCTTCATCTCCGGTACCAACCGGGAAGCTTTCAGGTCTACGTTCGGGGTCAAGCGCACCCAATTTTTTTTATACAGCTCGCGTGCCTGCGGCGGAATGTCAGATGCCGGGTAATACAGATCCAGATACGTCTCGATGTCATCGACCTTCGCTTCCGCGATGACTTTCCCGGAGCCATCATCATTGAACCGGTATAACAGCACCCGTTCCATGTTAGTGATGTATCTGATCGTGTCGACAATCTCCTGAGCCATCACATCCAGGGATTCCAGGGTGTTGAACTTCGGCGCGATGCTCATCGCATATATTTTTATATAATGCTCAGCGGTATAAATCTCCCGAAATTTGGCGGCCGGCTCCAGCTCTACGATGAGCATTCCTCCACTGTCGTAGACCACAGCAAAAAATGCTGCTTCTGCGTCATCCGCCAATACATCTTCCCGGAATGTAAGGCGTGCCGGTAGCCGGGTGTTTCTGTCCTTCGCTCGCCTGTAAGTGTTGAGAAAAAATTCCAGTGCTTCGTCGTCATCTTTCAAAAGACTGAAGAATGAACGCCCCAACACTGCAGTTTTATCCACAAGCAAATCAGAAATGTTCTCACTCGCGATCGCTATATTGCCGGTGGCAGCATCAAGCGCAAAGAGATAGCCGTAACTCTGAATCGATTCCGGAATATGGATCGGTTCGTCCTCGCATCGCTCAAAATTAAGCTTTTCCACGTCTAAGCTCATGAAAGCATCATCCTGCACGTCGAATTCGTTGGTAAAGTGATTCAAATATATTCCGGCTTTCGTTCAATACATCTGACTCTTCCGCCGCCGGCACTCTGGCCAGATAGTTTTCAGTAAATTCTCTCCACAGGGCGCCTCCCTGTTCCGCCAGCACCTGTAAATGTCCCTGGGGCAATAACGTCTTCGCGCGTTGTCGTAGCATGTGCCTGGCCCCCAGACTGGAACCTATCAGGACATAGAACAGCGCTACTTCATTCCGCGGAGTCACCGGCTCTGACGGATCGGCGCTACCGGATTGCACGCGCGCCCCCGAATCAGATTGCAATGCATGAAGATAGCTTTCCCGAAAGTCGTGGTAACGGCGGGCCAGATTACAGGTCGCGGGCGGATTGGCTGACCAAAAGTGGGATAACTTGTTGACAGTAGACTGATACTGCATTAAAGAGACATCCCCGGCCGCGTATTCCTTCATTTCGGGCACGGCCTCGAGACACTGATGTATAGAAGAGACATGTTGTCTCAGCAAGATTCTGAAATCGGGCATGAGTGGGGCCGTCATATTAACCTGGGTTTTTATACGGACTGGCTTACAGCTTGGTCTTCGCCTGACCTGGCGGTCCGACGGTGGCATAATAGCAGCCGGCTGCGGTCCGTCACAGGCTGCAATTGCATTACGTGCCCTCCGTTTCACCATTTGCCTTTAGGTGATCCGGTTTTTGCAGTAACTGTCGGAAGTGTTTGGAGCGACCAGCTTTTATCAACGTTTTACGGAGGTGATTTTGAACGAGCGAACGGTAACGGTAATCCGGGGCGACGGCATTGGCCCGAGCATCATGGACGCAGCAATACAGATTCTTGACCACGTTGAATGCGGCTTTAAATATGAATTTGTGGAGGCAGGTCAACGCGCCTTCGACATGACTGGTGAACTTCTGCCTCAAGCCACCCTCGATTCCATCGCGCGCAACAAACTGGTGTTGAAAGGCCCGTTAACGACGCCGATTGGAGAAGGATTCTCGTCGATCAGCGTGCTGTTACGCCAGAAATTTCAGCTTTACGCCAGCGTCCGGCCGGCCAAATCATTCGTCGGAACCAAGGCGCGCTACGATGACGTTGACATAATTACAGTGAGGGAAAATACCGAGGGGCTCTACTGTGGCCGTGGGCAAAAGGTATCCGAGGACGGCAATACCGCGGAGACTTTAAGTGTAATAACCCGCGGTGGTACCGAGAGAATCGCCCGGTTTGCTTATGATCTGGCCCGGCAGAAGAACCGAAAGAAAATCACTATCGTCCACAAGGCCAACATCTTGAAATCAACCTCCGGGTTGTTCCTGAAAGTTGTGCGTGAGATAGCCGGCGAATACCCTGACATCGTTACTAACGAAATGATCATCGACAACGCCTGCATGCAGCTGGTTCTCAACCCTCAGCAATTTGACATGATCCTTACTACTAACCTTTTCGGCGATCTGGTGTCAGACCTGTGCGCGGGTCTGGTAGGCGGCCTGGGCATGGCGCCGGGTGCGAACATCGGGTATGACTGCGCAATGTTTGAGGCGGTCCATGGCTCGGCGCCGGATATTGCCGGGAAAAATATTGCCAATCCTTCATCTGCAATTCTAACTGCCTGCCAGATGCTGGATTATCTCGGTATGGGAGAGACCTCTCAGCGGATTGTACTAGCCGTACGAAAGGTAATCGCTCTGGGAGACAAGACCACTCGCGATCTCGGAGGAAAGGCTTCTACCACCGATTTCACTCAAGCTGTCATTGATAATCTGCCGCACATCCGCGAAGCGTAGTTCGCCTCGCGCAGGCGCATGCAAACCGTCATGATCCGGAACCGGATTTTGCAGATTTGTCGGCTTGCATGCGCTCGTCCAGCCCTGAAATAAGCCTTGACGCAATGTTGTCCGTAAAGCGCTGTCCCTCATCGATGTACTCTCGTACGGTAGCATCACTTTTCCAGCCGCCCTGCTTCTTTATCAGATCAAAATCCAGATTCGCCCGGGCGGCGCTGGTGCTCAATCCGCGTCTGAAGCTATGACTGCTTAATTCTTCAGCGAAATCCCAGCCCATCGCCGTACCTAGGCCTTTCACCAGGTCGTTGATAGCCGCCGGTCGCAATGCGCGGGATTGAATCGTTCCCCAGCGATTCACCGGCCGAAAGACGGCTCCGGAAGTGATCCCCGCTGCCATTAGCCACGTCCTCAGCGCCTTCACGGCACAGAGTGTGTTTCCGCCGATCGGAATAGCCCGCTCCGCACCGACGCCCTGCTGGTCGGTTTTCGTACGCGGGAGCCGTATCAGCAGACCTTCCGGCTCCCAGGTCAAATCTTCAACAGTAATGGCGACCAGCTCAGACCGTCGGAAAGCGCCGAAAAACCCAATTTGAATTAATGCCAGATCACGCAAAAGCCGCAAATCTTCAGGTTGCTTACGCAACCACCCGACCATCTCCACAATGTGCTCGAGTCGCAGCGCTTTCGCTTTTTTCTTGGCCTTCCCGTGTACCCGACGCATGCCACTGAGGGCTTTGCGCACGGCCGCATCCATAGTGGGATCGGCAAACCCCTGGAACCGGTGCCATTGACCCAGCGCCGTCAAATGCAGCTCCAGTGTCCGGGTATTAAGAACCTCAACCTGCTCAAGCAAGTAACGGATTACCGTATCCCGATCCGTCGGCAGTACCCCGCCCCAGCGCTCGAACCGGCGGATCGCCGCTCGATAACTTTTGCGGGTGTTTGCTGCGGTTGCTGCTTCAAGATATTGCCTGTAACGCTCCTGCTGCACAGGATCCAGTTGCGCAGGAGAAATTAGTGCGATAGCAGTGGGCGAGGTGGATATTTTCATTTATATCTCGATTCGTTCGATAAACGCTGCTTTACCAATCTTTTGTTCAGGAAAGAAAAAGCGCTAACGGTTGACGCGAAGTTTACATGAAGAGACAACCACTCGACGGTCATTGGACATCGCATTTGGTCGTGGGCTGATAAATGAGGCAGTCGACGGCAACGAAAGACCTTTTCAGTGACAGTGCAAATTCGGACGGCGGTTCCCCCGTTTTGGGAGTTAGTTCGGCCACAGCTTTCAACCTGCAATCCGTCGCGCCTAGCAACAGCTGCGCAAACGGGCCGAGATCGCAAAGAACGAGGATATAACCGTCGATAAGCATCATTATCGTTGGTTATGAATCTATCCAAAGGATGTAACATAATGGAAAGCATCATGTAATATAACGTATCATGTTATTTCACGTAATTCTGAAACAGGACGGTTTATGGCACGCTTGGGCGTCACCTACCTCGATATTGCGAAAGCTGCAGCTGCCATTCGAGCAGACGGCATAGAACCTACCGTGGATCGGGTAAGGGAATGGTTGGGGACGGGAAGTCGCAGCACCATCGCCCCGTTGTTAAAAAAATGGCGGAGTGAGCGGGTTAACAACGAAGAGATGGAGCTTCCACAGGATCTGGTGGAGGCCATGAAAGCGCTAAGCGCACGGGTCAAAGTTATGGCTGATTCGCAACTCGAAAGGATGCGCTGTGAGTTCGATGCGGGCATGGCCGAGCTGGAAGAGAAACTGTCTCGCGAGGCGGCAAGCACTGCCGCGTTAATGGCCGAGAACACGGATTTGAAGAACCAAGTAGCCGCCGGCCATGAACAGACAAGCGCCCTCGCGCGTGAGTTGGAGCAGCTACGAATTCGTCTGGCCCGGGTGGAAGTGACGCGAGACGACGCCGTGTCCGAAGTTGCCACACTGAGGGGGCAATTGGCAGAACAGAAAAGCGAACTCCAAGCGGCCCGGAAACAATCCGAGCATTTTCAGCAAGCAGTCGCCGAGGATCGAAGACAGGAACGCGCAGAGCAGCTCTTGCAAATCCAGCAATATCAGGGTCAACTTAAAACGCTGCTCGACCAGGTCACTACCATTGAAAATCGTTATAGTGATCTGAACAAGACCTGTCAAAACCTTCGCGTTGAGCTGGCTGAGCGAACGGAAGCTAATCTCACTTTAAGCGATCGCAACAACCGCCTCAAAGGAGACATGGAATCGATAATGCTGCGCATGAAAGAAGTGATCCTCGAGAAAGACAGAATGCAGACCCGCCTCGACGCTTCTACAAGACAGACAGTACAGGCGGCAGCCGCGCTGGGGGCCTCCCTCGAAACCAGTAAACAACTGGCACTATCCCTGGAAAAAACCGAGAAACGATTAACGCAGGCAGAAGATGCGATGAAGCAGCTGGCGTTGGCCAACAAGGACCTCGCACGGCAGAAGTCCGAAAGTGACGAAGAATTGATGCGAACCCGGAGAACACGCAGGGCGGAAGACAAGTCGCAACCATCTTTACCGACAACCGAACCATAAAGTACCCATGCAGGCATGGTTGACAAAGGCTGCACACCACGTATCTTAATGGCAGCGCCGGGTTCTCGGCTGCCGCATTCGAGAAGCCAATTCAAATCACCCTTGTTCAATGATGGAGATAGCCATGCAAATACAGGTAAATACCGACAATAATGTTCAAGGGCGAGAGGCACTCATTACGCACGTCGAAACAACGATTGGCAATTCACTGCGGCATTTTCAAGAACACATTACTCGAGTGGAGGTCCACATCAATGACGAAAACAGTCATAAAAGTGGCAGTCAGGACAAGCGCTGCATGATGGAAGCGCGTCTACAGAAGCATCAGCCGGTTGCAGTTTCCCATCATGCGGATACCATTCACCAAGCCATTGATGGTGCATCAAAAAAATTAAAAAGCGCATTGACTACCACGCTGGGTCGTCTCAACCGGCAGCCCTGATGCCTCTCGCCGGGAACTGATCTCCCCGTGCCTTGAGCTTGATGGGTTCAAAGATTCCTATTAGATCCTGAGGATTGAAAGGACGGCATCCGAAGAGATATTCGCAATGCGTGCTGCCGGTTCGTACGCACATATCCATCCAGTTGTCAGCAAAGAAGCCGATGCCGAAATCCAGATACGGGAAATTAACGAGGCGCGCGGCTTATGATCAGTTGGCGGAGCGATATCGGGCCGGTCAGGATTTCCGGCCTCCCCCAGACTGGCGAACAGATCAGGACTCTGGAAGAGACTGGGATTTCGATGGGGGTCACTTTAGCAATCAGGTTTTTGGGGGCGCCACCGGCGCATGCTTGAACGCGGCGGCTCCAGGTAATCCTCCGAATGGTACCGTTTTACTTTGTGGGTGGAGAAATTGCCTGTTGAAGACATTACGAAAGGCATAGGGGAGAGTTGGACTGTTTATATCATCCTGACGGAACGAACGGCACTTTATACCGGGATTGCCAGAGACGCAGAGCGGCGTTTTCAGGAGCATTTGGCGAGTTATTACGGAACTCCAAATGCCAAGGGGGCAAAATTCTTCCGCAGCCAGAAACCGGTCGAGATTGTTTACAGGAAAAACTTTTCGTCACGATCTGAAGCCTTACGGGAAGAAATGCGCATTAAAAGCTGGTCGAGATCCCGGAAAATCCGGGAACTCGACCTGGGAAACATTTCACTTCGACTGTAGTACTTACTGTGCCGACAATTCGACCGCGTTAAATTCGTACCGTCCGATCTCGGGGATTGCAATCACGCCGTCCCCTTTATAGGACTGACTATAGGCAATTCGCAGCGGCATCAAATCGTAGGCGAACTCTGTTTCAAAATAGGCATCACAGAAATCTTCTACAACCGCCTGAAACTGATAACTGACCTGCACCGGGTCGCTTTCCAGAAACGCGTCTCCCACAAGTAAACTGTAATGCTGCTCGCTGCAACCGCTGTATCCGAGCGTTACAGTCAGCACATCCCCTTTAATGTCCGCTTTAACGACTTTTACTTGCTCAGCTGGAGTCGGGAAGGAACTTACCAGGACGACCGGCGGCTCTTCGGTGACCGGCATGTCGACCAGCGCCTTGGGACATTCGCCATTGCCGATCAGGCTGGCCATTGACTGCGTGGCGGAGCAGGCGCTACCGAAAGTCCGGTACTCGTGTGTCGGACATGGTGTCGTGATGCACTGCACATTGCCGAGCGTTTTGGCACACACCGGATTCCAAATCGCCGGACACGCAATGTACTCTCCCAAATTGATGATCTCCTCCCCTTCCTTGTCACCGCACTCTCCGGAAAAGAGCCACATCGCACCTGCCGCATTGGCTTCGCAGGGGTTTCCAAAGGTTTGGTATTCGAGCTTGGGACACGGAGCAGACAAGCAAGGGCGGGTGGTATTTTGGGCGCCGCAAACCGGATTATATTCCCTTGTGCAAGCCTGAGCGACGGGCTGGTCTTCCCTGTCGCCGCACTCACCTTCTGCGACGATGGGAGAGTTTGCATTCCGCGCGTGGCACGCATTGCCATAGGTTTTGTAGAACTGGTTGTGACATGGCGTCGTCACGCACTGAATGTCACGCTTCTCTATTCCACATACAGGCTGATAAATTTCTGCGCACACGCCACCCGCTGTTTCTGAGAACAGTTCATATTTTCGCTGTTCGAAGGTGAAACTGACTGAAGATCCGTCTGTCGATGCCTCGATCACCAGCGGTGTTTCATCGTTTTCGTCCTCGTGGATGTGCAACTCCTGGATCGAGCATTCATAGAGTCCGGAAATGACACTCCCGTCGGGCAGACTTACTTCCACCCCCTGATTATCTGCAAAACTGACGGATACCTCCGGGCCTGCAACCAGTTCAGCCGGAGTGCCGCTGGAAGATGTAGCCTCAGCGATCGTCCTGTAGGTCTTGCCGCGAACATTGGTGCAAGCGTGGAAGTCTTCCACTGGCGGCACTTCAGCACGGACATATGTCAGTGGATCTACGCCGAGCGGGTTGAACTGCAATGTTGAAAAATCGTCACTGAAGTTCAAAACCTGCGCCTCGTCGAACAGGGTCAAAACAACACCGTCCTCACCACACTCATAGGTTCCGGCCAAACCAAAATCCGATTGCATCAAGTGAGCTTCGCCCTGATAGAAGCCCATCCGCCAGTGGGTCAGATATACGCCGTCCGGGGTAAGTCCGCCTTCCTCGAGTGTCGTCGAGTAGTACACGGCCCCTTCGAGTTCTGCGCAGGCCGCTGTCACTACCGTATCATCGGCTCCGCAGCCAGTGAGTGCGAGACTCGCCAGCAAGCAACTGACTAACGCGTGTTTTCTCATCTTTATCACCATGATCAGATCCTTTAGGTTGAATAGATACTGAGTTCGCGGCCGGATACCTCCGGCTTTTGCCTGTACCTTCAACGGTGACAGTGGCATACGACAAACCGAGCCGCAGACCACAGAAGGTACGCAAATCGGTATCCATATTCTGTAAGAAACTGTAAAAAAGGTTATCCACATCACATATAAGTACGCGATGAGGACAAAGAGTAGTGTTTTCCAGAAACCCGGAGCGTCAACGGACGATTACCGCGCCGAGTAGACGACGGAGAACCGGAAAAAAATGATGTGAATGCTGTCGTATTAAAGGGACGATTTTACATACAGCGAAAAGAACCTGTCCCCGAGCTCAAATGAAATCCGAAAATGCATGGCAGCTAATGCACCCGCGCTTTTGCAGGCAATTATTATCCGCGTCGCTGGCCGTGTGCGAGTTCACGTTCGTCCTTTGAACGCAGATTCTTCATGACGTTGCCGACACCCGCCATGGCGACCAGGCGACTGTAAGCATCGCGTAGCCGCGGGGACTGGCTCGCATCTACGAATTCGTGCAATAGCTGCATGAATTCCGGATCTGACAGCAGCAGCTTGTACCCCTGTTCGGCCCGAACTATGTCAATGCATTCTTTAGCTAATCTGATTGCCTGTGGTCGCAATAACCACGAACGATCTGGCATAGTCCTTATCTCCTGAAATATCTGGCTGGCAATTCGTTCGTACCCTCGCGGCATACGATACTGAATCTGTACATTTTTAAGGCTAGCCATCAGGTGATCTTTTGCAAGCATAAGTACTGTTATTAATGTTATTTATTTCGTTAAGGAAGCACAGAATCGCGAGCGGCTCCGAGACGGAAATATCAATTAGCTTAAAAAGAAAATATTGTTATAACCGCGCATAGGCGCTCACGGATTTTTTATGCGTAATCAAGAAACTGCGTCAGTGGATAGCCATAGCTCCATCCTGCTCCGGCTTTTATATGTCCGCCTGATTTTATGTGCTGTCGCAGCGGTGTGCTGGTTAGCGTTGGATGGAATTGCGCCGAGATACGGTTCCGAGCTGCTGCTCTTTGCAGCGAGCCTAGTATTTACTGGTCATTCGATCTGGCTTTATCGCCGGATTCAGTCTGAGAGCACGGACAGCAGCGACCTGATGGCCCATATTGTGGTAGATACGCTGGTCCTGTTTGCCGTGATTTTTGCCACTGGAGGCACTGCCAATCCGTTTGTTTACTATCTGATGGTTCTCGTAGCCATCAGTGCCACCGTGCTTCGCAGACGCGCGGCGTCACTGTTCTGCCTGGGTACAATTGTCAGTTATACGGCTTTGTTTCTATTTGACATGAAAGATCACTTCGAACATCTGCCCCGCGGTTTCCAGCTCCATCTTGCGGGTATGTGGTTGAACTTCGTCGGCAGCGCCATTCTGATCAGCTTTTTCATATCGCGACTTGCGGCCGCGCTCCGCGATCAGCAGCTCCAGCTGGCCAAGGCCCGAGAGGAAACCCTCAAAGCCGAGCAATTGGTCGGAATTGGCACCCTGGCCGCCTCCACCATGCATTCCCTCGCCACGCCCCTGTCGACCCTGTCAATCATGCTGGAAGAGCTGCAATCTTCTCAGGCTGTGGACGTTGCCAAGGAGGAATTTGTCATAATGTCGAGTCAGATTGAACGCTGTAAACAGACAATGCAGAAACTGGCCTTACTGGCTGAGCACAACGAAAATGCACAGGAAAGTGAACCAGTCGACTCCCTTGCCAATGATTTAAGCGAGCACTACGCCATAATGCAGCCTTTGCGCCGGTTCTCGGTTGTGCGGGATGCTTCGCTCCGGAAGCATCGGATTATCTACAGCGTATTGTTGCGTCATGCGCTCATCAACCTTGTTGACAACGCAGTGCGCGCTTCACGAAGCCTGGTCCAGATCCGGTTTTCCTGCACTCCTGACCAACTGCAGATCGACATTGAAGATGACGGTGCCGGTCTTCCCGATGAACTGGCGAATAACTGGGGCAAGCCTGTGAGTGCATCCAAGGCTTCCGGTTTGGGTATCGGAATATTTCTTGCGAACAGCACCATTGAAAGATTAGGTGGCACTGTCCAGCTTTCCCGATATCATGACGCTCGTTCGGGCGATATTACACGCGTCCGCGTTACGATTCCGTTGGCTGTCGAAGTGTGAATTCTTTTGAATAGTACAAAACCAGAATCAAAATTCTCCGGCACGATGCTCTATGTTGAAGACGATGAGATTTTGGCGCACGTCACCAGACAGGCTTTGCAACGGCGCGGATTTGATATTGTCCACTTTTCCGATTTTGACGCGGCTGCTCAGGCGATCGCAACCGAGAAATTTGAGTTCGCGTTGCTGGATTTAAAGCTTGGATGTACGTCGTCCCTGCCGCTGTTGGAAATGTTGCTTTTACGCAATCCCGACGCGAAAGCCGTGCTGCTGACCGGATATGCGAGCATAGCTACCGCGGTTCAGGCAATCAAAACAGGCGCCCTGAACTATTTAACAAAACCTGCCACAGTCACCGAAATTCTGAGCGCTTTCAATTCTAATGAAGAGGCGGTTGATGATGAAATTAAAGCCACACCTGCGGAATCGCTGTCATTGAAGCGCCTGGAATGGGAGCGTATCCAGCAGGCTCTGCTGGAAAATAATGGCAATATTTCGGCAACTGCGCGGCAATTAAAAATGCATCGGCGTACGCTGCAGAGAAAGCTCGAAAAGAGACCGGTGAAGAGCTAAAAAACCTTGATATAAAGGAAGATGATTAAAAAAGCCGAGATACGTAGCGGGGCATTTTGATGGGGTGACTGACGGGGCTCGAACCCGCGACCACTGGAATCACAATCCAGGGC
>CAZXLJ010000050.1:21423-23131 GCA_964641175.1 uncultured Cellvibrionaceae bacterium | reverse complement strand
CTGGAGTTCGATGATCCGGCTACCGCACGCGAAAACCTGGCCCTGTTGCGGACCCGGCCAATGATCGTCAGCGCCGCCATTTATACCGCTGACGGTAATCTGTTCGCCGATTATTCGGGACGATCCGAGGAGGTTCTCGCGGGGTGGCAGGAAGAGCCGCACTCTATCGATGAGTACACCGTGCAGGGAAACCGCTTGCAGGTATGGAAGCGGATCATCAAGGACGATCAGGTATTGGGCCGAGTCTATATCCGCGCTCATTACCAGATCCTCGCCCGGTTGATTGACTATGCCGTCATTCTTGCCTTCGTGATGGGCGCCAGCCTCGGGCTGGCGACACTGGTTGCCATCTGGCTGCGCGGGGCGGTCATCAAGCCGGTGCTGGCGGTTACCAACGTTGCCCGGGATGTGATGCAAAGCCGTGACTTCAGTCTGCGAGCGGAAAAATTCACCGAGGACGAAATCGGCGTGCTGGTAGACGCGTTCAACGACATGCTGATTGAAGTCGGACGACGGGCGGAAGCCCTGGAACAATCGAACCGGTCTCTCGAACATGAAATGGTGGAGCGCCAGGCAGCCGAGCAGGCACTGCGCCTGGCAGATCGGCGGAAGGACGAGTTTCTGGCTACCCTGGCGCACGAGCTGCGCAATCCGTTGGCGCCCCTGATCAATGGTCTGCGCATTCTGCGGCATGAGGATACCGGCCCCGAGGCAAAACTTTCCGCCCAGGCAATCATGGAACGCCAGCTCAAGCAGATGGTCCGGCTGGTGGACGACCTGCTGGACGTTTCGCGCATCACCACCGGCAAATTGACGATCAGCCGGGTGCTGGTCGATATCCAGGCGGTGATGCGCGACGCTTATGAATCCAGCTGCGCATTCGTCGAATCCTGCGGGCATCAGCTTGTTCTGGAAATGCCCCCTGAGCCGGTCTATGTCGATGCTGATCCTTTCCGGCTGGCCCAGGTGTTTTCCAACCTGCTCAATAACGCGGCAAAATACACCAACGGCGGGGGACATATCGTTTTCTCGGGGCGGCGTGAACAAGACGAAATCGTAGTGAGCGTGACAGATAACGGCATTGGCATCGCGCCGGAAATGCTTCACAACATTTTTATCATGTTCACTCAGGTGGACCAGTCGCTGGAGCGCACGCATGCGGGGCTGGGGGTGGGCCTGGCGCTGTCCCGCCACCTCGTCGAACTCCACGGCGGGCAGCTGTCCGTCGCCAGTAACGGGATCGGGCAGGGCAGCACCTTCGCGGTACGCCTGCAGGCCCATGCGGCCACCGGCGCCGAGGTGGGAACGGTGACAGAGCCCGCTACGAGCGGTGAAATCTGCCGGAAGATTCTGCTTGTTGACGACAATGTGGACTATGTAACCACGATGGCCACCCTGCTCACGACCCTGGGGCACGAAGTGCGCGTGGCGCACGATGGCGTGGCGGCGCAAGCGGTGGCGCGTGAGTTCAAGCCCGAGTGCGCCTTCCTGGATATCGGCCTGCCGGGACTGAACGGCTACGACCTGGCGCGCGCCCTGCGGCAAATGCCCGAAACATCCCAAAGCATTCTGGTGGCGGTGACCGGCTGGGGGCAGGAAAAGGACCGCCAGCTTTCACGCAGTGCCGGCTTTAACCATCACTTCGTGAAGCCGGTGGAGCTGGCGCGCGTACTCGATGTGATCAACGGCTGTTAGGGCCTGTTCACAC
>CAZXLJ010000050.1:0-21323 GCA_964641175.1 uncultured Cellvibrionaceae bacterium | reverse complement strand
CGCGATCAAATGAGTGTGAACAGGCCCCGGAAGACCTTCCACGCCGGCGCTTCTGGCCTGGATCAAAGCCTCTGCGTAGCCATCGAGGCAGAACGCATGGCCGGCGCCTTCAACATTTCAAAAAACCCGTCAACCATAAACCCGGCTTCGGTCTCCAGATCAAAGCTGCGGGGCATGAACAGCCAGTTGGAAAGCAACCCGGTAAAGAACGCCAGGAATGCGGCCGTTGCGCGCCGCACGTCCAGGGCCTCCGGTAACTGACCGGCTTCCACCGCCGCTGTCAGGCTCTGCTCGACGCGTCTTGCACAATCCATGAAGGCCGACTGTTGCCGGACTTCAAGTGTCCGGGCTTCCTGATTGTATTCGAACCGGTGAAACAGGATAGTGAACACCCGGCGCCGGCGCTGGTTTACGGCGGTCTCCTTGAGCGCGAGTATGGCAAAATCCCGTAAGCGTCCGAGAGGGTCAGCGTTTTCTCCTGATGTACCACAATCACCCAGAGTTTCAGCCGGCAGTCGAACCCGTTCTACCATGGCCTCGAACAAATCCGCCTTGTTCTTGAAATGCCAATAGACCGCCCCCCGGGTCAGGTCGGCGGCGCGGGCAATGTCATTCAGGCTGGTGTGGGAGAAACCTTTCTCGAGGAAAACCTTCTCCGCGGCATCCAGCAGCAGGTTCCGTGTTGCCAGAGCATCTTCTTTAGTTTTACGGGCCATAAGCAAATTCAAACTGCGTCAAGTGTGGGAAACTTCAGGGCCAGCGTCAGGTACTTTTGATCAGGGTTTTAGCATACGCCCATGCATGTATATGGGAAAGGGTAATCGCAGTCAGGTGTTTTTGCGAATCGAAAGAGGTGAGCCACCCCGCGCCGGCTGCGTAACAAAAACAGCGAGGTCTGTGCCGCGGGTCTCAAACCAGCTTGCTGGCTGTCCAAATGGATTGAAAATAGCGAATTTTTCTGTCGCCGTTAGCATCGCATGTGGCCCGCGCGCGGGTTTTTGCCGGTCACCCGCGAGTTGTGGCTTGATAAATCGAGGTTATGGGATTAAATTTACATGCACTCATGCATGTAATCCGGGGTGGTTCTTCGCCCCGCTGCCCGTATCCGTGATCTAACGTCCACCGAGGAATATCCATGAATTTGAACATCGCCAAACTGCTTATGGCAGTGATGGTACTGGCGCTCGCCGGTTGCAGCAGCAACGAGCAGGCGGCCGCACCGGAGCAGGGACCCCCGGAGGTCGATGTTATGATCCTGGGTCAGTCCGATGTAACGCTGACCACTGAACTGCCCGGCCGTACCCGCGCCCTGCGGACCGCGGAAATCCGGCCCCAGGTTAATGGCATTGTCCTTAAGCGACTGTTTCAGGAAGGTGCCGAGATTAAAGCCGGCGACCAGCTCTACCAAATAGATGATGCACTTTACAAAGCGGCCTATGCCACGGCGCAGGCACAAATGGCGCAGGCCAACGCCAATGTCACGGTAGCGCGGGCGCGGGAGCAACGTCTCAAGGGGCTGCTCGGTAGCAAGTCCATCAGTCAGCAGGATTACGACGAAGCGTTGGCCAGCTTTCTTCAGGCGCAAGCGGCCGGAAAGGCGGCCGAGGCTGCCATAGAGACGGCCCGTATCAATCTGCAATACACCAAAGTACTTGCTCCCATCGATGGCAGAATCGGTAAATCGGCGGTGACCGAAGGGGCGCTGGTGACTGCCGGTCAGGCCCAGCCGCTGGCAGTCATCCAGCAATATGATCCGATTTATGTTGACGTGTCCCAGCCGGTGGCCGAGTTGCTTGATATACGCCGACAGATCCTCCAGGGCAATCTTCAGGCCGATGCAGAAATGCGCGTGCTCCTGAAGCTATCTGATGGCTCGCGGTTTGAGCATGAAGGTCAGCTCGAATTCTCCGAGGTGGACGTGAATGAATCCACCGGCACCGTCATCATGCGTGCACGCTTTCCGAACCCGGACAACCTGTTGTTGCCTGGCATGTTTGTTCGTGCAGAAATTACCGAAGCCCAGCGTCCCGGCTCAGTGCTGATTCCCCAGCGTGCGGTGTCGCGCGATCGCGAAGGCCGCGCGACCACTCTGGTTGTAAGTGAGGAAGGCGTCGTCGAACAGCGTCAGCTGCAAACGGGTCGAGCGGTCGGCGATCAGTGGCTGGTGCTGGAAGGAATCGAAGCGGGCGAGCAGGTGATCGTCTCCGGGCTCCAGAGGGTAAAACCGGGCGCGGTGGTGAAAGCTGTTCGCGTTGGAGATTCGCCGCCCGCCTCAGCCGCAGTCGGGGGACGATAGAAGATGGCGCAGTTTTTTATCAACCGGCCTATCTTCGCGTGGGTTATTGCCATCGTCATCATGCTCGCGGGAATCCTCTCGATCAATCGGCTTCCGGTGGCGCAATATCCCGAAGTGGCCCCACCCGCGGTGAGCATCCAGGCCCGATATCCCGGTGCGTCCGCGCAGACGGTGCAGGACACCGTGGTGCAGATCATTGAGCAGAATCTGACGGGTATCGACAATGTGCAATACATGTCGTCCAGCAGCGACGCCAGTGGCACCGGCCAGATCACCATCACCTTCGATGCCGGCACGGATCCGGATACGGCCCAGGTGCAGGTCCAGAACAAGTTGCAGTCAGCAATGCCACTGCTGCCACAAGATGTGCAGCAGCAGGGAATCCGGGTCAACAAATCAACCGCCGGGTTCCTGATGGTTCTGGGCTTCGTCTCCACCGATGGCAGCATGGACCGCTACGACATTGCTGACTATGTCGCTGCCAACGTGCAGGATCAGCTCAGCCGGGTGACCGGGGTCGGTCAGATTCAGTTGTTTGGCTCGCAGTACGCCATGCGGGTCTGGCTGGATGCGGATCGCATGGCCACTTTTGGATTTACCACGACCGATGTGGCCCAGGCCATCCGGGCGCAAAACGCGCAGATCGCGGCGGGCGAACTGGGCGGCACGCCGGCATTGCCAGGCCAGCAGATCAGCGCCAGCATCATTGTGCAGACACGCCTGGAAACGCCGGAAGAGTTCCGCGATATTCTCCTGCGGGTGAATCCGGACGGCTCACGGGTCCGGCTGGGGGATATCGCCCGGGTGGAACTCGGTGGCGAAAACTACCAGTTCGAGACGGAATACAACAATCAGACAGCGACCGGTCTGGCGATCAGCCTCGCAGCGGGAGCCAATGCTCTGGATACCGCTGATGCCGTGCGCAAACGCATCGCCGAGCTGGGTGAGTTCTTCCCCCAGGGGCTGGAGGTCGTCTCCGCCTATGACACCACGCCCTTTGTGAAGCTGTCCATCGAGTCGGTGGTGCATACGCTGATCGAGGCCATTGTTCTGGTGTTCCTGGTGATGTATCTGTTCCTTCAGAATTTCCGGGCGACGCTGATTCCTACCATCGCCGTACCGGTGGTATTGCTGGGCACCTTCGCAGTACTGTCATTTACCGGCTTTTCGGTCAACACCCTGACCATGTTCGCCATGGTACTGGCCATTGGCCTGCTGGTGGATGACGCCATTGTGGTGGTGGAAAACGTCGAACGGGTCATGGCCGAAGAGGGGCTTCCTCCCAAGGAGGCCACGCAGAAATCCATGCGCCAGATCACAGGGGCACTTGTAGGGATTGGCCTGGTGCTGTCCGCGGTATTCGTCCCCATGGCATTTTTCGGCGGCTCTGCCGGCGTAATTTACCGGCAGTTCTCCGTGACCATCGTGGCCGCAATGGCTTTGTCCGTAATCGTCGCCCTGATCCTGACTCCCGCCCTGTGCGCCACCATGCTTTCGCCGGTTTCGCACGGCCACTACGAACGCAAGGGCTTTTTCGGGTGGTTCAACCGCAGTTTCAACCGGGTGAACCGGCGCTATCAGTCCGGAGTGGGGTACATGCTGCACCGCGTCGGACGCTTCATGCTGATTTACGGGGTGATTCTTGGAGTGCTGGCGTTTTCCTTCACCCGACTGCCCGGTTCGTTTCTGCCCGATGAAGATCAAGGCCTGATGTTCACCCAGATGGTCCTCCCGGCAGGCGCCACCAAAGAGCGCTCGATGCAGGTCATGGATTCAGTCGAGCGACATTTTCTTGAAACCGAAGCCAATAACGTGGAATCCGTTTTCTCGGTCATCGGATTCAGTTTCAGCGGCCGGGGACAGAATAACGGTATTGCCTTCGTGCGGCTCAAGGACTGGAGTGAGCGGGAGGATACCGTCCAGGACGTAGCCGCGCGGGCCATGGGCGCATTCATGCAGATCAAGGAAGCAATGGTCTTTGCATTCGTGCCGCCAGCGATCACGCAGCTGGGAACGTCTTCAGGCTTCGATTTGCAATTGCAGGATCTGGGTGGCCAGGGGCATCAGGCGTTGATGGACGCGCGCAACCAGATTCTCGGCATGGCAGCCCAAGACGCGCGCCTGGCCAACGTTCGCCCCAACGGCCAGGAAGATAACCCCCAGTTCAAACTCGATGTCGATCATGAAAAAGCGGCCGCGCTGGGCGTTTCGCTGGTCGACATCAACGATACCTTCAGTTCGGCCTGGGCATCCTCCTACGTCAACGACTTTATCGACAAGGGACGGGTCAAGCGTGTTTACATGCAGGGCGAACCCCGGGATCGCATGCTGCCGGAGGATGTGGGCAACTGGTATGTGCGCAACAAGAACGGCGAGATGGTGCCGTTTTCCGCATTCACTACGGGCCGCTGGGTATTCGGTTCTCCCAGATTGGAGCGCTATAACGGCGTTCCCGCCGTCAACATTCAAGGGCAGGCCGCCGCCGGGCTGAGTTCCGGAGCGGCGATGGAGGCGATGGAAGAAATCGCCGCGAAGCTGCCGCCGGGTTTTGGCTTTGAATGGACGGGAATGTCCCTGCAGGAGCAGCAGACCGGAGACCAGGGCCCGATATTGTATGCCCTGTCGATTCTGGTGGTGTTCCTGTGTCTGGCCGCGCTGTACGAGAGTTGGTCGGTGCCGTTTGCGGTGCTGCTGGTAGTGCCTCTGGGGATTCTGGGGGCGGTGTTCTTCGCCATGGCGAGGGGGCTGTCAAACGATATTTATTTCCAGGTCGCACTGCTCACCACCATCGGACTGTCGGCCAAGAACGCCATTCTGATTGTGGAATTTGCCAAGGAGCTGTATGAAAGCGGCATGACTCTGATGGATGCCACCCTGGAAGCGGTTCGTATCCGTCTGCGGCCGATCATCATGACGTCGCTCGCGTTCGGACTGGGGGTTCTGCCCCTGGCGATTGCGACGGGTGCCGGTTCCGGCAGTCAGAACGCTGTGGGCACCGGGGTGCTTGGCGGCGTAGTCACAGGAACCTTGCTGGCGATCTTCTTCGTACCGTTGTTCTTTACGGTGGTATTCAAAGTTGCCCACCGGCTTTCGCGCAAGAAGGGCAAAGAGCCAACCCTGGGCATAGAGCATGACGGCGGGCATGGGACGTCAGTAAAAGCGGCGCCTGAGGGAATTTAAGCGCCGCCTCCGGGTGGCTGGATTCAATCGGCGTATCGGGAACAGTCGATCATGTCCTCCAGCCCACCCAGCTTGTACCATCGGTAGCCGTAGGCTGGCAGGGACAGCAGATAATTGCCGGAGCGGACTTCGCAGCGGTGATCGGTGTGCAGGCAAATCATCGGTTTGCCAGAATCACCGAATTCATCCGCAGAAAGGCTGACCTCAATCTTCTCATCAGCCAGGTTGTGCACTGCCAGTGTCACGGCATTCCCCCAGCGATACCGTATCGCCAGCACCGTCGATGCCGTCGGCAATACGTCCGCCTTACCCAGACCAATCTCCGGCAGCTCTTTGCGCATGCGGATGATCCGTTCCATCCAGTTGAGCATGGAACAGGAGTCAGAACGCTGGGCGGCGACATTGACGGTGTGATAGGTAAACGGGCCTGTGCTCACCACCGGCCGGACCGGTTTGGTCGCACTGCTGAAGCCACCATTACGCTCCGCGGACCATTGCATGGGGGTGCGCACAGAAAAGCGCTGGTCCAGAGACAGGTCCTCGCCCATACCGATTTCGTCGCCATAGCGCAACACGGGGGTGCCGGGCAGGGACATCATCAGACTGTAGGCGAGTTCAATCCGGCGGCGATCATTGCCCAGCATGGGTGCCAACCGCCGGCGGATGCCGCGCTCGTAAAGCTGCATGTCCGGGCTGGGAGCGAAAGCATCGAAGATGGCCTTTTTCTGAGGTTCGGGCAGGCTGCCGATGTCCAGTTCATCGTGGTTGCGCAGGAAGTTCGCCCACTGCGCTGTCGGCGGAATACCAGCGGAGCTGGCGAGCGCCTCCTTAAGAGGCGCGGTGTCGCCAGCGGCAAGGGCGTAGAAAACCGTCTGGTTAACCGCGAAATTGAACATCATATGCAGGCGGTCGCCACTTTCGCCGAAATAAGTCAGACATTCTTCGGGAGGAACATTGGCCTCGGCCAACAAGGCCGCATCCCCGTTACGCCACTGGGCAAACGCACGGATGTCCCGCAGAAATTCGTCGGCAGGTTCAGCGGCTTCGGCATGTTTGGCATCGATCGCAATAAGGAAAGGAACCGCATCCATCCGGAAACCGGACACCCCCAACTGCAGCCAGAAACCGATGATTTTCAGCATTTCCTCACGCACTGCGTGATTGGCAATGTTGAGATCCGGCTGAAACTCATAGAACTTGTGATAGTAATAAGCACCGGCTTGCGGGTGCCACGTCCAGGTGGTTTTCTGGTAGCCCGGAAACACCACACCCTCTTCGGCATTGTCCGGCTTTTCATCGGACCAGATATAAAAATCCCGGTAGGGGGATTTCGGGTCTTTTATCGCGGCCTGAAACCAGGGGTGCTGCTCCGAAGTGTGGTTGATGACAAGGTCCATCATCACGCGGATGCCACGCTGGCGGCAGGCGTGGGTGAAGGCTACAAAATCACCCAGAGTGCCGAAGCGGGGATCGACATTGTAGTAATCGGTGACGTCGTAGCCGTGATCCTGCCGGGGCGAGGGGTGGAAGGGCATCAGCCAGATAGCGGTGATCCCCAGGCCGTGCAGGTAGTCCAGGCGGCGAATAATGCCATTGAAATCACCGCAGCCGTCACCGTCGCTGTCGAGAAAGCTGTCCACCGACAGGCTATAAATAATTGCATTCTTGTACCACAGATCGGTAACCATCAGGACTTTCTCCCCGCACGCATTTTCACGACCAGACCTTCATTGGGTTGCAACAGGTCCACCGGTGGAGCACAAACCCGGCCCGAGGTGGAAAGGAGGGGAACGCCTTCGCGATAGGAGGGCAGTGGATCGATCGGGGCGGGCCGGTCGGTCAGGTTAAGCAATATGGCGAGGCGCTGATCACCCAGTACACGCTCGAACGCCAGAACCTGGTCAGTGACCATCAGCGTCCGGTACGACCCGGTGCGCAACGCTGGTTCAGCGCGGCGTAACTGCAGTAACTGACGGTGCAGGTTCAGGAGCGAATCGGGCTGCTCACGGTGCTGGCTGACGTTGCGTGACTGCCAGTCATCGGTCATGGGTAACCAGGGTTCAAAGACGGAAAAGCCGGCGTGAGGCTGCGCGGACCACTGCATCGGAGTGCGGGCGGCATCGCGATTGAAGCTGGTGTCCGGCTCCTGTCTGGCCCAGGGGTCCTGAATCCGGTCCGTCGGGATGTTGACCTTGCCGATACCCAGCTCGTCGCCATAGTAAAGCGTCGGCGTGCCCCGCAAGGTCAGCAGCAGCATGGCGGCGACCCGCGCCTGGGCTTCGCCGACCCGCGCGGCGATGCGGGGCTGGTCGTGGTTGCTCAGAACCCAGTTGGGCCAACCGCCTTCAGGGAGGGCGGCTTCATATTTGTCGATCAGATCCGCCAGGCGCTCGGCTCGCCAGGGCGCCTGCAACAACTGGAAATTGAACGGCAGGTGCACGCCTTCGCCTGACTGGCCGTAATAGGTCATCAGCCTTTCCAGCGGCAGGTAGATTTCGCCGATCAGCAGCCGCTCCGGGTAGGCATCAATGACGGCGCGCATTTCCGCAATCACTTCGTGGACCTCGGGCTGATCCACTGAGTGAACCTGAAGCAACCGCTGGATTTCAGGTTGCCGCGAATCGTAGGCCGGGTTGACCGGGTTGTCGCGCATGCCCTGATCCTTGATCAGATGCCAGATGACATCCACCCGAAACCCGTCAACGCCTTTATCCAGCCAGAAGCGCAGGGTATCCAGCATGGCGGCACGGACTTCGGGATTGCGCCAGTTGAGGTCGGGCTGGCTGCTAAGGAATGCATGGTAGTAATACTGCCCGGTGGCTTCGTCCCAGGTCCAGGCAGGGCCACCGAAGTTGCTGATCCAGTTATTGGGGGGACCGCCATCGGGCGCCGCATCCCGCCACAGATACCAGTCTCGTTTGGGGTTGTCACGGCTGGCGCGGCTCTCGCGAAACCAGGCGTGCTGGTCCGAAGTGTGGTTAGGCACAAAATCCAGCAACACCCGCAAACCCATTCCGTGGGCTTCATCGAGGAGCCGGTCGAAATCGTCCATAGCGCCGAACAGAGGATCAACGGCCGTATAGTCGGCCACGTCATAACCGAAATCTTTCATGGGTGACAAGAAGATAGGGGACAGCCAGATGGCTCCGACCCCCAGTTCCTTGATGTAGGGCAATCGCTGGCGGATGCCTTCAAGGTCACCCACGCCATCGCCGGTCGCGTCCTGAAAGGATCTCGGGTAGATCTGGTAAATCGCGTCGTCTTGCCACCAATGTTTCACGTTCATCTCGCTCCCCTGAATTTTCTTCTTTCAAATACGCGGCGGGTCCGCAAGCCGACCAGATTGGAAGCGGCCTGTTGCCGGGCGTTGAAGGGATCGCATCTGCGCGATTGCTGAACGTGTAAAATGGCGCTTTTTCAGGGTCTGAACGCGGTCGCCGGCCGGTGGCTGTTCGGCCTGAGGTAATTTATGAAAACGCGGATCGACCGCTCCTACCTGCCGTCTTTCTTCAGCCTGCTGTTTGTCGTCGGCATCGGCGTGTATGCGTCGGTACGAGCGAGTGCGCTCAATGAAACCTTTCCGTTTTCCTGCTTTCCCGGCGAGGCGGCCTGCCTGTCCTGGTCACTGGAGGCGACCCTGTTTTATCTGGTGGTTATCGGAATACTGACCCCCATCGTGCTGGTGCAGATGAAATCCCAGGCGAGGCGGCAGGGGGACACCGAAGCGCTCCTGGCGGAAACGCGGGCGCTGATCGACACGGCTCCGCCGCGACACCTGCTGCGCTTTGTGAATATTCGATATACCAGCGCCCGCGATACGGTAGCGCAGTTGCGGCGCAGTAATGTAATCGAAGATCAGAATCTCGCTTACGCCATTCGCGTGATACTCAGGGGCATGGTGGATGTGGCCCACTACTGGGACACTCACGCGGAAGAGGGCACCGCCCATGTTTACCGGGCGACGGTCATGCTGATTTATCCCGCCGGGGAATACGCGGCCCCCGAGCAGAGACAGCTGTTGCTGCGCGAGATTCGCTTTGCAGACCGCAATGCCCTTGCGCCCGCTCAGGGCTGGCAGCACTTTGATCTGTATCTGCGTACCGCCACTGTCCTGAGCACCAGTAACCGGATCGATCCGGAGCAATGGGACGACAGTGTCGGGCCTCTGATACTCGGCGTGAAGGCACCGGTGCACCCGAGCGTGAAGCCTGAACAGATGGTGGTGGGCGCCCCTTACAGCCTGTTCCACGGGCGCACCCAATATATCGCAGACACCGCCAGAATTGCGCAATCCATGACCAGCGATCCATACTTCGAAGGACTCAAGTCGGAAATCGAAAAGTACTATCGCAACGAACGCCATGCCCGCTCCATCATGTCGATTCCGTTGCCTGCCCAGCGCCGCATCAACACCTGGGAAGCCGAGAACTGTCCCTACATGGGCGTGGTCAATATTTTCCGGGACTCGCCGCACATGCTGGGCGGCAAGCGCGAAGCCAGCGAGCAGTACAGCGACCTGATGACGCCGCTGTGCGACATGCTGGCAGAGCTGATCGACCAGTCCATGGAGGCGGGCATAGATTTCGATTTCAGGAATTGGTAGGCTGATTTGCGTTTTAGCAGTGGAGGTGTCCATGAATCGTACTTCAATAAACCGTACTCCAATGAATCTTTCCGTTCCGAAACCGTTACGGCCGAAATCCCTGGTGGAGCGGCCTCGCAGTTTCAAAGTGGTCAAGTCGAAAAACAGAACTGTCAGCCCCGATCTCATCAAGGCCAGTGAGCGCATGAAGCAGAATCTGGCCGAAGCGCAGGAAGACATGAAGATCATGGTCTGGTAGCAATCGCGTCGGGTTGCAGCCACATCTGAGAACCGGCACGCGGTTGCGGTTCATGGCCGTCAGCCCATTGCCGTTCGCGGCCCCCGCTGCTTTTGCGTTCCGTTCATTCCCGCACATTCCCTTCATTCCATAAATTCCAAGCACTCCACAAATTTTTCGGTATGCCCCGGAAAAACCGTCAATCGGTGGGCCTCCGCTGGGCAAGGAGCCGTACGCCTGCGTATCAAGGGAGCTTGCATATCCCGGCGCCGCCAGACCTGCGGGGGGCCGGATTCGAATCAAACTTCCCGGACGGATGTTGCAATTGATCACCACACTTGTCTTGATGCTGTTCACGATGCTGGCGACATCGGCTTACTTTATTGTCACCCATCGGCGCCGCACTCCCGATCTGGAATTCAATCCCGACGAACTGCCCGAAATATGCAGCAGTCTGCGGGTTCTCGCAGGAGTAACCGACAGCGTGGTGCATCTGGGTAATGCGGCTTGTATTTTCCAGAACGGTGCTCTCTATCCTGCGCTGGTGGAGGCCATCAAATCCGGGCGGGACACGGTGCATCTGGAATCATTTGTCTGGACCAAAGGCGAGCTTGAGCAGCAGTTTGTCGATGTGCTGTGCGCCAAGGCGGACGAGGGCGTCAAAGTGCGAGTGCTGCTGGATGCCGTGGGCTCCATGAATGCCGATCCGGATCAGTTACAGCGCCTGCGCGATGGCGGTGTGGATCTGCGTCTGTATTGCCGGCCCCGCTGGTGGAATTTTCGCCGTTTCAATCACCGCACCCACCGTAAACTGCTGATCGTCGATGGTCGTATCGGGTTTACATTTGGTCACGGGATCGCCGACCAGTGGTTGGGAGACGGGCAGGACGGGGATCACTGGCGTGACACCGGCGTGCGCATCGAAGGCCCGGTGGTGCAGTCCCTGCAGGCGGTTTTTCTGGAAAACTGGGTGGAGGAAACGCGCCAGATTCCCACAGAGGATACCTGTTTCCCCGAAATCCAGCCGGCCGGACCGGTGATGGCGCATGTGGTCAGCAGTGCCACGGGCGAGGCGCTGTCCTCGGTAGCCTTGCTTTACTCCCTCGCCATTGCCTGTGCGCGGGAAGAAATCATTATCCAGAACCCCTACTTTGCGCCGGATCGCGGGGTGGTCCGGTTGCTGGGCAATATGGTCCGGCGCGGCGTGGCGGTCCATCTGATGGTGCCCGGCACTCACACGGATGCGCCCTTTGTGCGGCGGGCGGGGTCCACGCTCTACCGCCAGATGCTGGAAGCCGGCATCCGCCTTTATGAGTACAACCAGACCCTGCTCCATCAAAAAGTGGTGATTATCGATAACGTCTGGGTTCATGTCGGCTCCACCAACTTCGATGCCCGCTCCCTCGCGCTCAACGAGGAAGTCGGTATCGGCCTGCTGGACGGGGCGCTGGCGCAGCAGTTGAAACAGGCTTTTGAAGTCGATCTGCAGAGCAGCAAGGAGATTCTTCTGGAGAACTGGCTGAAGCGACCCTGGTATACAAAGCTGTTCGACCGGTTTGCCTATGCGCTGCGCAACCAGCTCTGATCAGGCACGGATTGAACCTCCCTATGGCTATTGTCGGGCTTGAACTATGACTGAAGTGAGCGACGCGTACAGTCCGCGGCAGGAAGGAACTCCGGATACCGATGTTGGCAGCGAAGAGCGGCTTTTTTTCAATCAGATTGCGTTCGGTATGGCAAAAGCGAGCCTGCAGGGCAGGCATTTGCTGGTGAATGACCGCTACTGCGAGATCACCGGTTACACGCGCGAGGAATTGCTCGCGAAGAGTTTTCTGGACATCACCCATCCCGATGATATCGACCGCAACCGCGTCTCCTATGAAAAACTGCTGCGCCGGCAGATCGACGAGTACCAGATCGAAAAACGGTACGTGTGCAAACACGGACAGGTCGTCTGGGTGCAGGTCAGCGTGTCCCTGGAAGTGGATGCCGACGGCAACCCCCGCGCGCTGATTGCCGGCATTCAGGACATCTCCGGCGCGAAGCAGAAAGAGCGGGCGTTGCGCTTTCTCGTGGACGTCAACAACGCCTGTCAGCAATTGGTGGACCCGGAAGAAATCATGGTCGTAGTCGCCCGCATGCTGGGAGAACATCTGGGGGTTGACCGCTGCGCGTACGCCGAAACCGAGGCGGACGAAGATCATTTCACCATCACGGGGGATTACACCCGCAATGTCCCCAGTATCGTCGGGCGCTTTTCCATGTCGCAGTTCGGCAGCGAAGTGCTGCGGCTGATGCGGGCGAATCTTCCTTATGTCATTGATGATGTCGACAACGATTCGCGAGCCGGTGCGGATCTCTCTGCCTACCGGCAAACGCAGATTCAGGCGGTTGTATGCGTCCCGTTGCACAAGGCGGGGCGTTTCGTCGCCGCCATGGCTGTGCACCAGAAAGCGGCGCGTCACTGGCATGAAGCGGAAGTCGAACTGGTGCAGCTGGTGGTCGGGCGTTGTTGGGAATCGATTGAGCGGACCCGCACTTTGCGCAGTCTGCGAGAGAGTGAACGGCAGGTGCGCTTTGTCATGGACAGTATGCCGCAAAAGGTTTTTACCGCCGATCCCCAGGGCGAAACTACTTACTACAACTCTGCCTGGGGGGTCTTTACCGGGAATGCGCCCGAAAGGCTGCTGCACAGCGGCTGGATGCAAATGGTTCATCCTGACGACCTGGAGAGCAATATCGAAGCCTGGCAGGACGCGGTAACCAACCGCACGGAATTTCATTTTGAACACCGGTTTGAGGATCGCCATGGCGATTACCGCTGGCATCTGTCACGCGCGTCACCCTTGCAGAACCTGGCCGGTGATGTAGTGATGTGGGTCGGTTCGAGCACCGATATTCATGATCTGAAAGCGGCGGAGCTGGAACTCACAAAGAATCTGGCGTCCGAGCGCTACCAGGCCGCGCTGCTGGCACGACTGGCCGGCGCCTCCCAGGCCATCCACGCGGTATTGTCCGTGGAAGGGATCGCCCACACGTTGACGGAGGAAGTGCGGGAAATTATTGGCGTACATCAGGCGGCGGTGTCACTCACCCTTGATGTTCACTGGACCCAGGCAGTCACCGCGGTATCCAGGTCAGACGAGTTCACCAGTCGGCAGGACTTTCCGGTGCCAATGGACGGGGTGGAAAGCTTCGCCGAAGTCTGTCGTTCCGGCCGGGCAATGCGTCTGACGCGCGAAGAGCTTGAGCAGCAATCTGTCTGGCAGAAACCGGGCCCGCCCGCCGAGTACGGCCCGCCGCTGAACGGTTGGCTGGCGGTGCCGCTGATCGGTCACGGCGGGCGCAACCTGGGCCTTATTCAAGCCTCGGACAAGCTCAGCGGCGAGTTCACCGGCGAAGACGAGGCAATATTGCGGCAGCTGGCAGTAATTGCGGCCGTCGGAATCGAAAATGCGTTACTGTACGACTCCCTGCGGGAGCAGGACCGTCGTAAGGATGAGTTTCTGGCGACGCTGGCGCATGAGCTGCGGAACCCCCTGGCGCCCCTGCGCACGGGACTGGACCTGCTGGGGCGTCTGTCCGAGGACGGGCAAACCGCCCATCCGGTATACCGTATAATGCAGCGCCAGCTGGGGCACCTGGTGCGCCTGGTTGACGATTTGCTGGATGTGTCACGGGTAAGTCGTGGCAAAGTAGAGCTCAAACGCGAGACAATTCCGCTGCGCGGGATCATGGAAAGTGCGGTGGAGGCGAGCAGCCCGATGATTGACGCGGCACATCAGCGGCTCACGGTGACCTTCCCTTCTGCCCCGGTGGCGCTTGCGGGAGACCCGACCCGCCTGGCCCAGGTGATCATCAATCTGCTCAATAATGCAGCCAAGTTCACTCCTGAGGGGGGCGCCATTGAATTGCGTGGCTGGAGCGAGCCGGGGCAGGCGGTCATTCAGGTCCGCGATAACGGCATCGGCATCGGTGCCGACATGCTGGTGCGGATATTCGACCTGTTCACCCAGGTCGATCCAGGCATTGACCGCTCCCGGGGCGGATTGGGAATTGGGCTGTCGCTGGTGAAAAAACTGGTTGAACTGCATGACGGCAGCGTGACTGCCACCAGTGCAGGGCCGGGTAAGGGCAGTTGCTTCACGGTGCGGTTGCCGCGGCTGGACGGAACCGAGGAATCGGATGAGGGTGAAAAGCTCTTTACCGATACCGATACCGATACCGATACCGATACCGACAGCACCGGGCAAACATCGGACAGTGTCTGCAGGCGCGTACTCGTCGTCGATGACAATGTCGAGGCGGCACAGACGCTGGGCACACTGCTCGAATTGATGGGACATGAAACCCGCCTGGCCTATCATGGGGCCGAAGCCCTGACGATTGCTTCGCGCTGGGTGCCCGAATTGATATTTCTGGATATCGGGTTGCCGGGCATGAGCGGGTACGAAGTCGCTGCCACCCTGCGCGCCGATGCTTCCTTAGCCGGCACCACCCTGGTGGCGCTGACGGGTTGGGGGAGCGAAGAGGACAGGCGACGGTCGTCGCAGGCAGGCTTTCACCACCATTTGACCAAACCCATAGGTATCGACGATCTGGATGGGCTCTTCCAGACGCTGACCGACAATAAACATTCGACCTGAGCGTCTCCCGGGCGGTGAACGGAGGTTCGCTGTCAGGTGTGACGCACAGAATTGAAGACTGATCAGGATAACCACCAGAATGACCGAATCATCGCCTATCTCGCAGGAAAAGTTCCGCAAGATTCTAGCGCGCAACGTTGCGACTCCCTTGATTATTGGCCTGTTAAACGCCGCCTTTTTTGCTGCATTGGTGATCTATTTACTGTCGCTGTTCGGCCTGGCCCAAAAGTCCGAAGAAGTGATCAGCAAATCTCACCAGGTAACCAAGCTCGCGCTGGACATGCAGACCGGGATTCGCGGTTTTCTGCTGACCGGCGATGAAAAAGTACTTGCACCCAGGGAAGCGGCGAAGGCCCGGTTTGCCACGGAAATGGCCAACCTGCAGATGATGGTCAGGGAGCAGCCGGAGCAGATGGCGCGGCTGGAGCGGGTCGTGGACACCATGGGAGAATGGGAAAGCTATGCCGAAGCCGTAGTTGAACGGCGCCGGCAGAATCGGGAATTCATGTCCCTGGTGCAGCAGAACACGCGCTCCTTCGACGGCATCCGGACAGAAATGCTCGAATTCCAGGAGGACGAACGCGATCAGCTGCAAAGGCAGCTGGACCAGGTGCGGACGGTCACCATCATGGCCGTGCTGGGCTACATCGCAATCAGCCTTGTCATGGCCGGCTTCGTCAGCTTCTTCAGCCGCCGTGAACTGGTGCAGTTGTCCATGGCTTACGACGATACACTCACCCGGTCCCGGCAGAACACTGAACTGCTGGAATATCAGGCCTGGCAGCGAACAGGGCAGGCGGATCTGGCGGCCCGCTGCGCCGGCCAGACTTCCCTGCCGGTTCTGGGGAATGCCATCCTGAATTTTCTCGCCGAGTATCTCGACGTGGTCGTGGCGGCGCTCTACGTGAAAGAGCGCGATGGAGTGGTGTTGCGGCGCATCGCCGCCTTTGGATTCAGCGCCGACAGCGCCCGCGTAGAGCAGGTCTTTGCTGAGGGCGAGAGCCTTGTCGCGCAGACGGTTTCCGCCAATCGGGTCATCGAGCTGGCGGATATCCCGCGAGACTACCTGAAGGTCAATTCCGGGTTAGGCAGCAGTACGCCCACGCATGTCATGCTGGTGCCTGTGCACTATGAAGGCAATCCCAATGGCGTGCTCGAATTGGGTTTTCTGCACAAACCGGACACTTCCATCCCTGAATTTCTTGCGCTGGTGGCTCCCAATATCGGCAACAATCTGGAGATGGCTCTCAACCGTCGCCGCCTGCAGACCATGCTCGAAGAGACCCAGCAGCTGAATGAAGAGCTGCAGGTGCAGCAGGAAGAAATGCGCACCACCAACGAAGAGCTCGAAGAGCAGGCGCGGGCACTGGAGGAATCCAAGGCGCTGCTGGAGAACCAGAAGGCCGAGCTGGAGCAGAACAACGAAAAGCTCACCGAGCAGGCGCTGCTGCTGGATGAAAAAAATACCGACCTGAACAAAGCCCGGACCGATCTGGAACGCCACGCTCAGGATCTGCAACGGGCCAGCCGCTACAAATCGGAATTTCTGGCCAACATGTCCCACGAGCTGCGCACGCCGCTGAACAGCTCCATGATCCTGGCCAAACTGCTTGCTGAAAACCAGCGGGGCAATCTGGATGAGGAACAGGTACGGTTTGCCCGCAGTATTTATTCCTCCGGGAACGATCTGCTGACTCTGATCAACGACATCCTGGATATATCCAAGGTGGAGGCCGGCAAGCTGGAGCTGGTTCCCGAGAGCGTATCCGTGCAGAGTCTGCTGGATGGCCTGATGATGACCTTTGAACCCCTCGCCAAACAGAAGCAGCTGCAGTTCCGGCAGCGCATTGACAGCAAGGTTTCACCAAGCATTTACACCGACCCGCAGCGGCTTGAGCAGATTCTGAAAAACCTGCTCTCGAATGCCTTTAAATTTACCGAACAGGGATCGGTCGAACTCTCGGTATTCAAAGTAGGCGCGGACGGTATCGAATTCCGGGTTATGGATACGGGCATCGGTATCGCCCGCGACCAGCAGCGAATCGTATTCGAAGCGTTTCAGCAGGCCGAAGGCGGTATCAGCAGGCGCTTCGGCGGCAGTGGACTGGGGCTGTCCATTTCCCGCGACCTGGCGCGCCTGCTCGGCGGGGCCATTCATCTTGAGAGCGAACCGGGGCGGGGCAGTACGTTCACATTGTCATTACCGGTCACTATGCCAAGCATTGCAGAGGCGGAGGACATAGGTCCGGTGCCGTCCGGGGAGGCGGTGGATGCACGCGGTTTCGTCGCGAAGCCCGCCATCGACGCGACCCCCGTTGCAGAACCGGCGCCGCCGGCGCTCCCGGACGATCGCGCGGATTATGCTGCCGAGGCCCGGGGTGTGCTGGTGATCGAGGACGATCTGGAGTTCGCCCGGATTCTCTATCAGCTGGCGCATGAGTTGAGTTACCAGTGTCTGTTGGCGAGCACCGCTACCGAGGGGATCAAGCTGGCCGAAGATTATCTGCCGGACGCAATTTTGCTGGATATCGGCCTGCCCGACATTTCCGGAATCAGCGTGCTGCAGAAACTGAAAACCGAATCGCGGACCCGCCATATACCGGTTCATATCATTTCGGCATCGGACCGGGCTGAATCGGCCATGCAGCTCGGAGCCGTTGGCTATGTGGTCAAGCCGACCTCGCGGGAGCGTTTGCGGGAAGTATTCGGCACCATTGAAACCCGTCTCAGCCAGAAAACCCGCCGGGTATTGCTGGTGGAAGATGACAAGACCCAGCGCGAAGCAGTAGTGCACCTGATCGGGGACGAGGATGTGGAAATCACCGCTGTCGAAACCGGCACAGAAGCGTTGGAGCACCTGCGCAGCACCGTTTTCGACTGCATGATCATCGACCTGAAACTGCCGGACATGCAGGGCCATGAACTCCTGCAGCAAATGTCTTCCGAAGATCTTTACAGCTTCCCGCCCGTTATCGTCTACACCGGCCGTAATCTGACCCGCTCGGAAGAACATGAACTCCTTAAATATTCCCGCTCGATCATCATCAAAGGGGCACGCTCGCCGGAGCGCCTGCTCGACGAAGTCACGCTGTTCCTCCACAAAGTGGAGTCGGAACTGTCGGTGGAGCGCCAGAAGATGCTGAAAACCGCCCGTGGCCGCGACCGAGCGCTGGAGGGGCGGCGCATTCTGGTGGTGGATGATGATGTCCGCAACGTCTTCGCCCTGACCGGAGCCCTGGAAATGAAGGGCGCCATGGTAGAAATTGCCCGCAATGGTTACGAGGCGGTCAGCCAGGTGACCGAGGGGCTGGAAGTTGATCTGGTGCTCATGGATATCATGATGCCGGGGATGGATGGCCTTGAGGCGACCCGCCGCATACGCGCCGACGAGCGATTCCGGTCGCTGCCGATTATCGCCGTCACCGCCAAGGCCATGAAAAATGATCAGGAAGAATGCCTTAAGGCCGGGGCCTCTGATTACATGGCAAAACCCATCGACCTGGACCGGCTCTATTCGCTGCTGCGCGTGTGGCTGCCCAGCATGGAGCGTCTATCGTGAGTGAAGTGACGTCCGACATTGAGCTGCAACTGCTCACGCAGGCGATTTACCTGAAATACAGTTACGATTTCCGCGACTACGCCTGGGCGTCCTTAAAGCGGCGGGTCAATTACGCGCTTGAGCAGATGGAATGCGCATCCATATCGGAGCTGCAGGCGCGCGTTCTCCACGATGCCGGCGCGTTCCAGAGGCTGCTGCAGTACTTCACCATTCCCACCACCGAAATGTTCCGCGATCCCGCTTTTTTTCTGGCCATCCGCGAACAGGTAGTGCCGGTGTTATGCACCTATCCATCCATCAACGTCTGGATTGCCGGCTGCAGTACCGGGGAGGAGCTTTACTCCATGGCGATACTGCTGCGCGAGGAAGGCCTGCTGGCCCGCAGTACGATCTATGCCACCGATATCAACCCCACTTCCCTGGCGGCCGCGCGCAAAGGCGTGTTTTCACTCGACCTGATGCAGAATTACACCCTCAATTACCAGCGCTCGGGCGGGCGGCGTTCTTTTGCTGATTACTACACCGCCGCATACGGCGGGGCGCTCTTCGATCGCACTTTGTGCGACACAGTGAGTTTTGCCGATCATAGCCTGGCAACTGACGAAGTATTTGCCGAGATGCACCTGATCTGTTGCCGTAATGTGCTGATCTATTTCAATGCGGATCTGCAGGAACGGGCGCTGGGGCTGTTCCATGAATCTCTGTGCCGGCGCGGATTTCTGGGACTGGGCAGTAAAGAGAGTATCGATTTTTCACGCTACGCAAAATCATTCGAGCCGCTGGTTAAAACTCAGCGCATCTACCGTAGGCGCTGACACATGAACGTGCATTCCAATTCGTGGCCCGGACAGGCTCCCAGTGCGGCGCGTTTCAAGGTGATTGCCATGGGCGCTTCGGCCGGGGGACTGGAACCGGTCATGGCCATCCTGCAGGCGCTTCCGGTGACTTTTCCCGTGCCCATTATTCTTGTGCTGCACATTCCTGAGCGGCGTGAAAGTGGTCTGGTGGAAGTGCTCTCGAAGTATTCGAAAGTGCCGGTGCGCCAGGCCGAAGACAAAGCCCCGGTGCGGGGGGGCGCCGTGTATGTGGCCGGACCCAGTTATCATGTTTCGGTCGAGAAAAACCACCGTTTTTCTCTTAGCGATGAATTGCCACAGCAGTTTTCAAGACCTTCGATCGATGTGTTGTTTCGCTCCGTGGCCGATGCCTATGGTCGTGCGGCGCTGGCGGTGTTACTGTCGGGTGCCAGTGCCGACGGCGCGATGGGTCTGGCATCCATCAAGGAAAACAGAGGCACCACGCTCGTGCAAAAACCTGAAAACGCGAGGTTCGCGCTCATGCCACTGGCCGCGCTGAAGCTGCATCAGCCGGACGGAACGTTAACGGTGGAGGAGCTGAAACAATTCTTTACGGCGCTGGGAGGTACCGCGAGTGAGTGAAGCAATCACCACGAATATTCTGCTGGTCGATGACCTGCCAGAAAACCTGCATGCGCTGATGAAAATTATCGAACAGGAAGATCGCCATATTTACCAGGCGGAATCGGGCGATGCCGCTCTGGCCCTGTTGCTTGAGCATGAATTCGCGCTGGCGATTGTGGATGTCATGATGCCCGGAATGAATGGCTTTGAGCTGGCGGAGTTAATGCGGGGCGCCGAGCGCACGCGCAACATCCCTATTGTTTTTGTCAGCGCAGTCGGTCGTGAAACCAATTTCGCTTTTCGCGGCTATGAAAGCGGAGCCGTGGACTTTCTCTACAAACCGCTCGACATCGCCGCTGTTAAAAGCAAGGTCAATGTGTTTGTCGCCCTGTACCAGCAACGCCAGCAGGTCAAACGGCAAGTCGTCGCGCTGGAAACCGCCCAGCAGGCGCTCGAAGCGACCCAGGCCCAGTTGCAATGCGCCCTGCAGGCCCGGGACGATTTCATGTCCATGGTCGCCCATGAACTGCGTACCCCCCTCAACACGCTCCACCTGGAAACCCAGTTGCGGCAGATGCAGCTGGCGCGGAGCGATTTTTCCGGATACCGCTCCGAGGAGCTGGCCGGCATGTTCGCCCGGGACCAGCGTCAGATCGAAAGCATGAATCGCCTGATCAGCGACATGGTGGACGTAGGGCGAATCCAGAGTGGCCGGCTCTCTGTGGACATGCAGGACTGCAATCTCACGGCTTTACTGCGTCGCGTCGTGGATGATCTCGGTCAGCAGGCGCAGGCCGCCGGCTGTGTCATTGAATGCGACATTCAGGACTGTGTCAGCGGCCTCTGGGATGAATTCCGCATGGAGCAGATCGTTGTCAATCTGCTGACCAACGCCTTCCGTTACGGTGCCGGCAAACCCGTCTCGGTTTCACTCTACCTGGCGCAGGCTCAGGTTCAGGTTCAGGTGCGGGACCGGGGTGTCGGGATTGCCGAGGCCGACCAGGAGCGGATCTTTCATCGCTTTGAAAGAGTGGGCACCAATGAAGTTCGCGAGGGACTGGGAATGGGTCTGTTCATAGCGCGGGAGCTGGCCAGGACCCTCGGCGGCGATCTGCGGGTGACCAGCCGGCTGGGGGAGGGCGCGACGTTTGTGCTCGAGCTGCCCCTGGAGTCGGGAGCGTGAGATAGAAAAAAATCCCCGGAATTATCCTTGGCAGGTACTCTTTGTGTCGGTGCAGGAACCTCAACAATGCGAGCTTGCTCTTATCCAATGCCTTAACACCAAAGCTCAACAGACCCCTAGAGTGCGTACGAAAAGTACTTTTAACCGGGAACTTGTCTCAACGGCTCGTCGCCCTCGCGCACGCGGGGGCCCACGAACCCCGGAAGGGTTAGCCAGTT
>CAZXLJ010000049.1:0-23303 GCA_964641175.1 uncultured Cellvibrionaceae bacterium | reverse complement strand
TCGCTTCGCGAGCTCTGCGTTGGCGCTTCTCGACAGGCAGTCAGCATGCCTTCGAGCGCCGCCTTGATCCCGCAAAGCGCCGTGAGCCAGACGCTATTCAGACTTGATCAGAGGTTTCCCAAGCGCTTCGGCGAACTCGACGCCCACGCTCATACCGTGGTTCGTTGAAGGTTTGCCACACTGACAAACCGGGGGTTGTCGGCGGGATGCGCTTCTGCGGAACCTGTCGGCATATTCCATACAAAATGAGCGCCACGCGCTTCAATGTCATCGACGCTCACAAAAACTCCAGAGCGTGGCGGGTCAGAGGCGCCGTCAATCAGCTTTATCATGAAGCCGGCGTCCGATCGGTCAGTTCTGACCACCATGTCCTCGATAAAGCCTATCTGGTCACCTTCGCCGTTGAACAGAATGGCGTTTTCCCAAGTGTTTGAACTTGTCTGATCGTCCGCAAACAGCTCGAACATCTGAATTGCCAGATTTCTGTCGTCCGGAACGGACGCAACTGCAAGCCGGTACGTATCGAGGCCTTCGTTGACGCCTGCCCCATCATAGTTTTTAGTTGCATTTAATTGCGGAGTTACACGCGTCCCATGCGTTGAAAAGAACGAATTAAACAGGCTTAAGGGACGGTTCAGCAAATCCATAAATCAACCTCAACGTTGAGCCCACACTTGAACCAATCAACTTTTTCGGTACAGGGCTGTTTGTTTCGATACAGACAGTGCATACAGCGCGCCAGCCTGGTGGCTATCCTCACGGAACTCCCCGCTAAGGCAAACCATGTCACAAAGTGAAAAATTGAATGATGGAAAAAAGGCGGATTTTACGACAGAGAAGTGGGGCGGTATGGCCGGTGCCGACCTGAAATTACCCGAATCAAGTTGCATTTATTGCAGGGATTTGTAACGGAAACCGCAAAGGGCAACTCAGGCGAGATTCGCCAGGAGTGGAGTACAATGGTTAACAGGTTGCGTCGATCAATTGACGACGACGCACCCGGTGGAGCCGTTGATTGGCTACAGCGCTTACACCCAGTAGCTCGCGTAAATTTAGATTTGCTTGTTGAAAAAACCGTTGAGGCCGACACCTTGGGCCATAAGAACGGCCAGCAGCGCAACGACAAGGAGCAGCAATAATTCGGTTCGTACGATCATGATGATGGATTTCGGAATCGCTACTGGCTGAGTAGCGTGACGGTGCTTCAAGTAAAATCGAGTGGGTATAAAGGATAGCAAACCCGTTAGAACAAAAAGGCCGACCTTGGCGTGGAACACAGGATTATGGGTATAGAAAACTGCGGGTTTGCCTACCCACCACCAAAGACCTACGCCGAAGAGCAGGACGCAAAGGGCGCTGGCGCCGTAGATCGTGTCGAAGATGGCGATCTTCTTCATCCAACTTGGCTCTACAGTGCTTTTCAACAACATATGTTCGGCTGACAGCATGGCGAATAGAACGATTATCGCAACGAAATGGCCGTAGCGGACCAGCAAATCCAACATGGATACTCCGGTTTTCAATATATGGGAACGATAGTTTTGCGCGCGGGCGGAATGCCGGCCGCATAGAAATCACCCGTCGCGGGTCAATCTGCAACGGCTGGGCGCTTTGGGGCCAATTCGCTCTACAGGTACAGGGCCCACCTACTGCGAACCGACAGCGGCGCGCCGGTTCTTCCATCACCTGACGTTAACTGGCAGAATCCTGCCTCGACCGGCGAAGCAGCGCAAATCTACACTGAATGTTTTGCATTCATCAAGTGCCAGTATGCCCGGATGCACAGAGGCATCAAGGAAATACCGACCATTTCCGTGCGTCCTGTCCCCGGCATTCCCGAAAGTTCTCCGGATTGAGCACCCGCCGCGGTGGTCTGGCGCTCTCGCCTGGTCTATAGCGAACAAGGGAAAAATCAGAAAGACAAGCTTGCATCCGAACGGGTGACTGCACCTCATGGACAGCTGGGGGTGCCGACGCAACCCGACGGTCATACACGGCAATACCTGTAGAGGCTGGTTCATCTTTTATGGAAATTACGCCCAATAAACTCTATGAAGACAAATCCTGGGTGAATCTCGATTTTGGTCTGGCTTCAGACGAGCAGAAATTGCTTTTGGAGAAGGTTTTGAATTTCTACAAAGAACTGGCAGTCCCAGATGTGAGCGCGGGATACGCCGATCTTGAGAGCAAAACTTTTTTTACCCGAAACAAGCCGGTGCGCCAGTGTGTCGCTTTTCAGGCGCCTCTGGCGGATTTGCAGTATCAGTGCCGGATCACCATCAGTTCCTTCGGACCGACGACATCCGTCAGTTGTTATAAGGAAATACTGGGTGATGGAATTTCGTTTGAAGCGACGCACTCTCCTGACGCGCGTCGACGCCTGCTGCTTTCCAAACTACGTTACCTCGATAGCATGGACAAGTTCAGTGTCGTGGATAAATCAGCGGACGAGCTGTACAAATATGCCGTAAAAATCGTACAGGACTTGATTGATTTACAGCCTCCAATCGAATTCGAGGTGTAGTTATATATCGGGCGCTATGCGGTCGCGTTGATTTCTTCGCATTCCATATCCACTCCCAGCTTGTCAGCAATAAGATCAAGCTGTGAAAGCAGCAGCGCCAGGTCGGTTTCCGGCGGGAGAGACAAGGATCCGCGGATCTCAAACAGGGGTTCTCCGCTATATGGCATGCTGGAACACTCGGTATCCATCTGCACCACATTGATGTTGTACTCGGCCAGGGCCTGCGAGATTTCAAGGACAATTCCGGGGCGATCCGGTCCAATAGCCGTAAATGTCGCACCGCGTCCCCGGGGGGCCGGCGCACGCGCATTGGAAAGTGGCTCGATGGTAACGTAGATAAATTCTTTCTGAAGCGAATTGAGGGACTCTTGCAGAGCCTGACTGTGCTCAGAAAGCGTGGTAACGTGAATCACACCGACGAATTTTCCGGCCAGTTGCGCCATTCGGCTCTCCAGCCAATTGCCTCCGTGGCCTGTAACGGTGTCGGCGATGCGACGGACAATTCCGGGTTTGTCATCACTGATGACTGTCAGCAAGAGATGGGCGTTCATGTGGGCCTCGGGAAGCGGTTCTGCCAATAAGACAGGATTGTCGAAATTGAGGTTCAGCAAAAGTGTCCATGATAATACCACCGCACGAAATTCCTCCAGCGACTTTGGCCAATTTGCTGGAGGAATACATAACCCGGGAAGGTACGGACTACGGAGAGGTGGAGCTGAGTCTGGCCGACAAGATTTCCAGATTACGTCCCCAGGTATTGCGGGGTGAAGTCCTGATTGTTTTCGATGAACATTCGCAATGTGTAAATCTGGTGAAACGCGAAGACTTGCCCCGCGCCGAATAGTGGTTTGGTGGTTGAAAATGAATTTACCGAAAAGAGGAGCGCAGGAATCTGAAACCGGAACATAAGATACTTGACACTACCGGCCTTGTCTGCCCGGAGCCGGTCATGTTGCTGCATAAGGCGATACGCGATTGTGCTGTCGGAGATGTTATAGAAGTCATCGCGACCGACCCGGCCACGCAACGTGATATCCCTGCATTCTGCGAATTTCTTGGACATGAGTTGCTCTCCCATGAGCAGGAGGACAAATCGGAACTGCCGTACTTTATATACAAAGTACGTAAGGTCGAGCGTGTGTAAGCGAATGAGAATGTGAGAGTGGAGGGCCCCACCTTTGCTCTGAGGCCTGGTGGGGCGTTACCTATACGGTCTTAACGGCTGGAATCTTCCACCAGCATGCTGATGGCCGCGAGAGCTTCAGGATCCTTGGATTTTATTTTGTTTGCGATGTGATGCTGAAAAAAGTAGCGAAAATTTTTGTGAGTCTGCGCCGGATATAAACACTCGTCGCCCGGCAGAACAGGGGTGCTGATTACCTTGTTTTCGTCAATGATCATCCCGGAAATGGTTCCGTCGTTATGCAGTCGCCAGCTGACCACCTCCTGCAGCGTCAAACTTTTCTGCTCGGGTTCTGAAAGCACTGCATGTGTCCCGATGGTATCGGGAATTTCCTGAACAACGTCACCTGGATTTTCGCATTCATAATCGTAATACTCGGCGGCCGTTTCCAGTTCCACCACCTTGTGGATAGGCGCCTCGTAAAATATTTCGTCAATACCTGAATCGTAATAACCCTCCCATTGACCGTTAAGTGGATCCTGAATCTGGGTACACGGAATAATGTCATCCAGCCATGGTACGAGTCCAACCACATCGCCATTTGCCCGCAGTCCCCATGCGAGAATTTTCAGGCTGAAAAGTTTGTCGGTGCTGGCCTCATTGGAATAAAGCATTTCCAGCCCGTCCAGCTCCGGAGCAAGTCTTATAAAGCGGGTTTCTTCCAGGGATTGGTAGGGTTTGCCAGAAAAGAGATCGATCACATTGTCGAGCTTGTGACCGGAGTCCGAGGTCTTCATAATACCACCTCCGCGGGGCCTGTCTGCTCTGCAAGAGCGGGTGAGCCGGGACGACGCGCTAAACCACGTCCTCGTTATATACACAGTATATGCTGATAGCCAATAACTCAACACGGGAAGGGAATCTTTTTTGGCACCTCCTAGACTATTTCGTTTTAAAGCTGGCGGCACGTTCGCCGAATCTCATTACAGATAAGCATGCTTCACGCCAACAAGTTTAAACGCCATCATGCTGCTGAAGATATCTGCCGGCTGTTCGACTCCTGTTTTGCCTACGAATTCAATACATGTCTCGTAGGCGGAGGAGACGAACCTGTTTATCTCCCGGCGGGGTCGGACTGCCCAATCCACAGGATAGTCTTTCGCGCGGATTATTTCGCCAGTGCCTTGCATGAGATTGCCCACTGGTGTGTCGCAGGCGCTGCCCGTCGACAGATGGTGGATTATGGCTACTGGTATGCACCCGATGGACGGGACCGGCACCAGCAGATCGCTTTTGAGCAAGTGGAGGTTTACCCGCAGGCGCTGGAATGGATGTTCTGTCAGGCGGCCGATTATCGGTTTCGCCCAAGCTCCGACAATCTTGAACTTGCCGGTGGCCCAAGTCCGGATTTTTGCGTGGCGCTGGTCGAGAAGGCCAGGGATCTCTGCACGAAAGGACTGAACAGTCGGGCCTGCCGATTCGCAACCGCGCTGCACGGTCATTACCGGGGGAGCAATTTTTACAATCCGGCGTTGTACCGTCTGTCGGAGCTGCCGGGGTCGCACCACAGCGCCCATCAGGCGGGCTTGTCTGAATGAGCCCCGCCCGGAGAATCCGGCTGAACGACCCGGCAGCGGCCAGGGAGTTGCCGGGAAGTGACAGCCTGCCACCTATGACAAAGGATGATTGAATGAAAATCGTCGCCGACGAAAACATTCCGCACTTGCACACTTTCTTCAAGCAATTCGGTGAGATACGGAGTCTTCCCGGCAGGCAGATGGCTGCTGCCGACGTGCAGGATGCCGATATCCTGATCGTGCGTTCCGTGACGCAGGTCAATGAAACGTTACTGCAGGGGAGCAATGTTCGTTTTGTGGGCACCTGCACCATCGGCATTGATCATATGGACACAGGCTATCTCCAGCGTCGAGGCATAGCCTATGCAAGTGCGCCGGGCTGCAACGCCGGAGGCGTGGTGCAGTATGTACTTGCCGCACTGGCAATGTGTCAGCCGGGTTGGCAACAGCGACGGATCGGCATAGTTGGTCACGGAAATGTTGGTGGACGCATTTGCCGGACACTGGCGCAGATGGGTGTGGATTGCGTCAGCTACGACCCCTTTCTGGATCAACATGGTACACCCCGGCTGGTTTCCTGGGAGTCGTTGCTCCAGTCCGACATTATTAGCATGCACACGCCTTTAACCAGGTCTGGAAGCAATCCGACGCACCACATGATGGATGCGGACGCACTGCGTCAGCTGAGGCCCGGCGCCTTATTGCTAAATGCGGGTCGAGGCGGTGCCATTGACAATGAGGCCTTGCTGACGCATTTGCAAAACGGGGCAGATCTGCAGGTTGTACTCGATGTATGGGAAAACGAGCCGCATATCAATCTCGCTCTGGCGCAGCGGGTGAAGCTGGGTACGCCTCATATCGCAGGCTACAGCTACGAGGGAAAGCTCAACGGTACCGCCATGATCCACGACGCGCTCCAGCGCTATCTCGGCAACAGTGATGCTGCTGCCAGGGCGGCGTCCGCAGTCATCCTGCAGCAGCTTGAAGGCCCACAAAAGCACATTGCAGCGCAGACGGTCGATGAGGCGGTGCTTTCCACCTATGATATAGGCGCGGACCACCAGCAGTTCATGGAAGCCCTAGGACAGGCGGGGCCTGGGCACGCGGGGATCGCATTTGACCATTTCCGCAAAAACTATTTTGAAAGGCGCGAATTCGGACACTATCGACTGCGAGCGTCGGGGCCGAATGAACGTATGCAGTTACAGGCGCTGGGTTTCACGCCGGGAGAACTCTGATCAGGTCTGGTCAGCGGCTGCGCGAGCCAAGACGTTCAGCCCCCAAGGCGCTTTTCGGAGCGCCACCTTGATTTCGCAAAACGCGACAAGCCAGATGTATTCAGACTTAACGAGATTTTCTGGATGAATGAAACAGTCATACGCAGGTTCCGTGTGGGACTGGTCGTCAATCCGTACGCCGGCATTGGGGGACCGCTGGCCCGGAAAGGCAGCGATGACGCCGCCCTGCAGCAACACGCTATAGCGGGTGTCGTAGCGCTGACAACACCTCAGAGATTGCACGTTTTCTTTGAACAACTGCTCCGGGAAACAAAGTCGCCGTTCAGTCTTGAAGTCATCTCTGTCGCAGGTGACATGGGCGGTAGCTGGGTGCCGCAAGAATTGCCAGTTACTTTGGCGGATTACGCGCCCTTTCAGCCGAGCAGCGCTGAGGATACGCGCAAGGCAGTGCAGAGTCTGTGCGCGCATGGAGTTGACCTCCTGCTTTTCGCGGGCGGCGATGGAACAGCCCGGGATGTGTGTGACGCGGTTAGCGGCGGGCAGGCATGCCTTGGTATCCCCACGGGGGTGAAAATGCAGTCGGGCGTTTTCGCCATTAACCCTCAGACAGCGGCCGTGCTGGTGGCGCAATTGATTGAAGGGCGACCGATGCGTTTACTGGAGCGGGAAGTCAGGGATATTGATGAACAGGCATTAACGTCAGGCAGATTGCGATCGCGATTTTACGGTACGTTGACGGTGCCTGATGACAATGATTTTGTGCAGACCGTCAAGCAGGCTGGAGTGGTTCCGGAAGATCTGCTGCTGGACGATATTGCCGGCTTTCTCGCAGAGGAGCTGACCGCCGACACGCTGATCGTCGCAGGTCCCGGCGGCACGGTACAGCGGGTTCTGGGAAATTGGGACATCAAAGGTTCCCTGCTCGGCGTGGATCTGATTCGAGGCCAACAACTTGTTCAACGGGATCTGGATGCGGCCGGCGTGGAGGAGGCGGTAATTACCCACCGTGGGCCGATAGCCCTGTTGCTGTCTGTCATCGGAGGGCAGGGTCACATAATCGGACGTGGTAACCAGCAGCTCGCACCCAGTGTTTTGAGGCAGATCGGGCGCGGCGGGCTGCGCATTCTGGCGCCGCCGGAAAAATTGCGTTCCCTGCACGGGCGCCCTTTACTGATTGACAGCGGCGATCCCGCCCTCGACAGGGATTGGAGCGGAGCAGTGCCGGTAATCTGCGGATATCGGGACGTGGTTCTTTATCCGCTGGGGGGAAGCTAAGTGGGCCATACAGTGCAAACGTCCGGAGGCAGCTGGGATCCCGTTTGGGCGGCACTTGAAGTATTTATGCGAGCGCCGGACTATTACGATGCGCAGCGGATTTTTCACGGCCGCAGCGGCCGCTTTCCGGAGCTTGCCTGGTGCAATATAGACGCGTTCTGGCCACTGATCTTAATCACAGCCTATAAAGAGCCGCCGCCCGAATTTCTGGCGGAGATGGCTACCCGGCTCGAATGCGCGATGTCACAAACACGGGTAGACGACTCGCCAGTGCGCCTGGCGGTGCAGCGCCGTGACTTGGCAGCGGTGCCGACGGAATTCTATCGGATGGAACCCTTGACGCATGCCATTGCCCGGCGGGGGCGGCAACGCTTTGAAATAGCGTTCGATCGCCAGAATATCGGCTTTTTTACGGATATCGAGCCGGCGCGGCAATGGCTGGAACGGGAAGCAAAGGGCCGGCGCGTCCTCAATCTGTTTGCATTTACTTGTGTATTTTCGGTTGTCGCCCTGCAAGCCGGAGCAACCGACGTTGTTAACGTGGATTTAAGCCGGTCCGCCCTCAGTCGCGGACGCCGGAATCATGAACACAACGGCCTGCAAGCAGCGTCCGCGTCTTTTGATGCTCTGGACATTCTTAAATCCTGGGGCCGAATCAAAAAGCGCGGCCCTTTCGACATCATCCTCATTGATCCGCCGAGTTTTCAGCGGGGCAGTTTTATCGCAAGTCGCGACTACGCGAAAATAATCCGGCGCATACCTGAGCTCGCAGCGCCGGATGCCCGGATACTGGCATGTCTGAATGCACCAGAAATTCCGGAAAAATTTCTTCGTGAAGAATTTAATCGCCACTGTCCCGACGCCAGTTTCATGGAGTCGCTGCAGCAGCGTCCAGTCTTCCACGTACCCGGGGAAGAGCAACCGCTGAAAATGCTGGTTTATAAGTGGAGTGCGGCAGGTCAGGCTAAAGCTTCCACGAGCACCCGGCGGAAAATCTCTGAGGAAATCGACAAAGGCGGCGGCGCGTGATCGCGCCGCACTCGTGCGCGGGTTCTACGGCGCGGTATCTGCGGGAACGAAAACAGCCTGCAAGGACGTGACTTCGGCCGGATCGATCGTAATGCCGGGCGTGGTCGCCTCAAGATCTCCACTCCAGTGCGAAAATGCATAACCTGCCGCAGGTTGTGCAGTAACTGTAACCGGCACGCCCGGGAAATAATCCCCGCTCCAGTTGCTGTCCGTGACGGTGAGCGTATTGATGGTGATCTGCCCATGCGCAGCGTCGCTGGACTGAATATTTAACGTGACGGCTTCGCCCAACGAAAAATAATCACGCAAATGCTCTTTAATATAGGCAGGCCGTTGTTCCGCGAAAGTCGCCATGACGCCGACGTAGTACGTCCAGGCCGTCTCGGGGTCGATTTCCTCGTCCGGGTCCAGATCCATTTCCGGCATCCAGCGTGCAGCTTGCCGTGGGACCTCACCGGCGATGACGTTGGCGTACTGCTCTATGCGGTCGACAATGCGCTGAGTCTGAAAGCGGCCATTCAATGAGTCCGCAAATGTGTTAATAAACTGCTGCACAAACGTTTCGTTGGCGAGAAGACTGCGGAACAGCAAAGTCGACCAGGGTGGGTTTGGCCAGACGGGACCATTGGTGGCTGCCGCGGCGCTCAGGGAGTCCAGCATGAAATCGTCTTCTTCGAAAATGCCAAAGCTTATATCGGTATCGAAAAGTATCCAGCGCCATTTGGTCTCGGGTGAATTCCAGAACTTGATGTTATTGCCCGGCCAATCCTTGTTTCCGAAATAAATCTGGGCGACCTGGTAAGTAATGTAGTTATCAATATCGATCTGTTCGGCGATCTGGGCGTAGTTGGCGGGATCGGCCATGTCGTTGCGCGAGACAAAATCCATCATGGCCTTATAGGCAGCGTTACTACCTTCCACGACGTCACCACCGCCCTCCAGCAGATTGATGCTGTCGGCATCGATACCGTGACGAGATGCAAGAAAGTGCTCGCTGACTTTTTCCCGCAGGTTGTAAAGCCCCCAGTATTGGCCGTTCAGGTAGGTCGCTACAGGCCGGTAGGCCTGATAATCGATATTCGTATCTTCCATCAAGCTCGTCAGTACAGCATCATGGATCATGGTATACATCCAGTCGTTGCCGGAATTGCGCAGCACCAGCGACTGGAATTCGTCGTAAGGGCGGTCCGGAAAGAAGCCGTAATCGATTTCCTTTTCTCCATATTTGCTTCGCGCAAAAAGGGAGAGCGATTTTTGGGGGTGCGCGCGACTCCAGCCGCCAAAGATCTTGACCCCCGCGTCCATCGAAATGCCGAGCGCACCGTCTGGCTCATAAAAGGCGAAGTGGATTTCCTTCTCCCAGTCTTCCCAGAAATTCGCGCCGTAAAATGGTTCTGCCTGCTGATAGTCTTCACCGAAAACGTAGATGCCGGTTTCTTCATCAAAGAAATTTGTCGGCGCGGTGATCAGGGTAACCACTGGAAGGTCATGCTGTTCTCCGGCGAGAAACGTGCGAGAGGCCGTAGCGGAGGGTAAATAATCATCGCGGAAAATGCGGGCGCGCACGACGGTATTTTCATTGATGACCAGTGGGCCTTCATAGACGGGAGAGCTGGCAACCGGAATGGTCGCGTCGAGGGTATAGCGAATGATCTGCTCTTCGGTGGCACCGGTTATCTCAACTGCACCTTCACTGCTTTCTCCTCCGAGGCTGCTGAACGTCGGCGCATCAGTTATAACCCCGGCAAAGCTGGTGGCGGAGTTCGGTGATCCGGGGGTGGGCACCGTGTAGTAGCGCACTTCATCGAGCAGGTTCCGGCCCACCGAGATGTCGGCCGGCGCCTCTGCCATTTCAAGACTGTCGACAGCAGCGCCGCTGCCATCAAACAGGAACAGTGTTTCACCGTCGGTGGACAGCTTGAAATTGGTATGCAATGCAGCGCCGGTACGATTTTTATCTGAAGCCCAGACTAACAGGTGCTCGCCGGGCTGAAGGGTAATTTCCGGAAACGTCCACATATCCGGTTCGTCGGCTTTATCCGAGATGGTCCAGCCCGAAAGATCCTGGGGCTGGTCCGTCGAGTTGTGCAGCTCGAACCAGTCTGAAGAATCACCATCCTCGTCCTTAAATACCGTGTTGGAGGCAATGGCCTCACTGATCATGATCCGGGACACCCCGGGGGTTGGGGTCGGAGTTGGGGTCGGAGTCGGGGTTGGAATTGGCGTCGGGGTGGGCGTCGGAGTCGGAGTCGAGGATCCGCACCCTGCCAGCAACACACCCGCAATCAGAACGCAGGTCCATTTGCTGGATGCAAGCGTTAACACGGGAAAGGAATCAGACAATTTGGTTGGCAGTGGAGGATACGTGCGTTTTCTACTCATGCTGTGCCTGCTTAGCGTCAGATTATTATTGGTGTCCTGATCGGCGATTCTAGCTGGAACGGGCAACGGTCACAGGTTGCACTGTCACAATTTCGCGAACGGGTTCATGCGGAAGGCACGCCGGAAATATACCTCGCCGCAGTCGAAGCAATGGCAGAAATTACGCGACGGCGAGGGCTCGACCTAAATGCTCACACGTTTATACTGCCGATAGGCCGGACGCCAGTACGACCTCTGGATCTTCGCTTCCAGCAGATCATCCGGCATATCGAGAGCAAGGCCTTGTCGTTGCGCCAGTTTGGCAATACCGAAGGCGATTTTCTTGCTGAGGTGGGACACTTCTGTCAGGGGCGGCAAAAGCCCGCCGGTACCGGTGTTTGCAAGCGGTGACATGTCCGCGAGGATATTGCTGGCCAATACCAGCATCTCATCGGTAATCAGCCGGATGCCCGCGGCGACAACGCCCAGGCCGATCCCCGGAAAAATGTAGCTGTTGTTGCACTGGGCAATAGGGTAAATGCGACCCTTGTATTCGACCGGCGCGAAGGGGCTGCCCGTAGCGAGAATCACGTCGCCGTCAGTCCATTCAATAATGTCTTGCGGGAAAGCTTCAACCTGTTTGATGGGATTGCTCAACGGGAAAATTATGGGGGTGGCGCCGGCTTCGCGCATCGCCTGGATGACGGCCTTGCTGAAGAGACCTGGTTGCCCGGAAACCCCAATGAGGATCCCCGGCTGGACCTGCCTGATGACTTCCAGCAAGGATGGAAACTGACCGTCATACGACCAGTGCGCAATCACGTCCGCCGGCTGACACAAGCGCTGCTGGAAATCCCGTAAACCCCCCGTGCCGTCAGTGAGCAGTCCCAGATAATCGACCATGTAGATTTGCCGGCGCGCATCGGCTTCACTCAGGCCTTCAGCACACATCTGGCTGATAACATGTTCGGCAATGCCACAGCCGGCCGAACCGGCACCGACGAAAACCACCTTCTGTCGGCTGAGAAAAGTGTTCTTGATGCGGCACGCGGCGAGCAGGGTGCCTACGGTCACCGAAGCGGTACCCTGTATATCGTCATTGAAGCAGCAGACTTCGTTGCGGTAGCGCCGCAGCAGTGGCATGGCATTGGGCTGGGCAAAATCTTCGAACTGCAGCAGGACTTTTGGCCATCTGCGTTTTACCGCCTGGATGAACATGTCGACGAACTCATCATAATCGCTCTGTTCGATGCGCTTGTGCCGCCATCCCATATACATGGGATCTTTCAGAAGCTTTTCATTATTGGTACCGACATCGAGCATGACAGGCAGGGTATAGGCGGGGCTGATGCCGCCGCACACGGTATACAGGGACAATTTCCCGATAGGAATTCCCATGCCCCCCATTCCCTGATCGCCCAGGCCGAGAATGCGTTCCCCATCCGTGACGACAATTACCTTCACATTGCGCTTGGTGGCGTTGTGGAGGATGTCATCCATATGCTGACGCTCTGGCCAGGAAATGAATAACCCGCGAGAACTGCGGTAGATATCAGAAAATTTTTCGCAGGCTTCTCCGACGGTGGGGGTATAAATGATCGGCATCATTTCTTCGAGATTGTCCTGCACCAGCCGATAAAACAGCGTTTCGTTCTTGTCCTGGATAGCCCGCAGATAAATGTGTTTGTTCAAATCCGTATCGAAACTGGAATATTGCAGATACGCGCGCTTGACCTGTTCTTCGATGGTTTCATAACGCGGTGGCAGCAAACCCGTCAGGTTGAAGCTGGTGCGTTCAGCCTCACTGAAGGCACTTCCTTTGTTTAGAAGCGGAGTGGTGAGAAGTGAAGGGCCGGCATATGGGATATAAAGCGGTTTTTCGGTCGGGTCGAAGGCCATGATGTTCACTCATGTCGAAGAAAATCGATCGCCGCGAAGCGTTGGTCCAACGCCAATGCTGCAAGTGTTGCAAATCCAGACGCTATCCGGAACGGGGAAGGTACTCAGTGCTGTTGGTGCTCGTCGCGCAGCTGCTTGATCCACATAGCCTGCAATTTTGCCAACTCTTCCTTGCTGAGAACCGTTTCCAGTGATTCTAGCTTATCCTTTTCCAGAGCCATCATTTCCGCATAGTGTTTTTTCTTCAGGGCGCGTCGACGTTCGTGGTATTTCTTTTCCGCGGCGGCTAACGCAGTGGCCTTTGCGCCCTCAAGTTGCAGGTGTTCTGCCCATCCGGAAGATTTCGTGTCGGATTCGGAGTGACCGGCCGAACCGTGCGCTTCGTGCCCGGTATGCGAGTGATGCGGGTGGGCGCTGGCATCATGCGTCGGCGCGGGACGGGTGTGATGCTGATGGGGATCTTCGGGAGGGCTGGTGGCTGGATCCTCGGCATGGACCATAACCGACGCCAGGAGCGCGGATATGCTGACAAGAGCGATGAGATTGAACAGAATGCCGTACGTCATGTTGCGCCTTCTCCGGAAGTAGAGCTGGCTACTGTAAACACTTGGGCATGGTCTATAAAGCAGATAGAGGAGGAATTTGCGGTGCGGGTAAAAAAACCTTCCCTGGTTTCACTGTTCCCTACAAGGAGTGCTTAAAGAACTTCGATCTCTCTCACAGCCATGCAGGCAGGTCAGGCGGTTTCCTTTCCGGCCAGACGGTTACAGGGTTAAAATCCGTTTTGGTTCGAATCCCTTGCTGGCCATAAGCCAGACCTGCAACAGCCTGAGTGACTCCGTTTACACCTGGGTATGCACTGGACGACAGATAACGGCTTTGCGGGCTGAACAGGAAAGTAGCTCCCTGTGCGGCTTGTATGCTGGGTGAGGAGCAAAGCGCGTTGAAGACAATCTACCGAGATTGGTCACGGTCGGGATATACGTAAATTTACGTATATCCCGGTGAATGTTAACTGGGTCACTAAACTTGCCGGTTCCGGATGTGGGTGAGGATGCGGCAGGGTGTCCTTAGAAGAACCAGAAGGTGGCGCCCAGGGACAGCATGGATACCTTGTCGAACTCGGAAATGTCGTAGTACTCGTATTCTGCACGAACGCCGATACCACCGAGATTGATCGCCGCCCCCAGACCCACCACGGGATCAAAGCCGTCATCTTCATATCGCTGGGCCGCTGCAGAGTAGTCCCGGTAGTCGGACTCCCATACGAATGCACCGGCTTTTCCGAAGATTTCGACCGGTCCCAGGCCCAGGGAAAGTATGCCGAATGCGTTGAAACCGCCGACCTCAACACTCGCATCACCTTCTTCGATTACACCAAAGTCCACATAGCCAGCCTCAACCGCCAGCATGGTGAATTTAAAACCACCGAACACTTTGTAACCAATATCCGAATCATCCAGATTGCGGACGTCTTCGTTATCGACGGCAAATTCGATGTCCTGGGGGCCCCCTACCTTGGCGTTCCCCACGGATGCGCCGAGGTAGAGACCGCTCTCAGCTGAAGCGGGCAGTGCGATAAATGATCCAAGTAACAGACCGCCAAGGGTCGATAGCGCGGATTTGTGTGGCATGACTGACTCCTGTGAGTTGAAGATGCAATTCGCCCTTCGGCTGAAAGGCCGGCAAAGTCTTACCGGGATTAGCAAAAAAATCCACCCGACATTACCCGGTAATTTTCTGCACCAGTCGCCCGTCCTCTTCAAAGATCTCGCAGTTGAATTGATCCGCGTGTTCACGCAAGAGGGCCAGCAAGGCGGTGGGCTGGTTGTCGTCGTGCAGATTGCCGAAGAGCAAGGTAAAGCCGTCGCCTTCCAGATTGATTTCAATACCGTCCAGAAGAAAAATGCTGTGTTGAGCGGCGTCGTAATCCATTTTCCAGCCGTGGTGCAGCAAAATGCGGCGCCAGTCCTGTTCATTGAGGTCTGAGTCGATGGTGGCCAGTATTTTTCGCATAGGTTTCGGTGATTCAGGCTTGAGGGAGGCAGGAATGGTCAACATGGCCAGTCGGTAAAGCCGGAAATATCACCTGACATATATTTGAAAAGCCGTACAATTCGCCACCAATACGTGTTACGCAGCGACAGACGAGGTGGTTCAATGGTAAGTGAGTTCGTTCCCGGGCAGCGATGGGTTGTAGATTCTGAACCCGAACTGGGGCTCGGCAGGGTGGTGAGTATAGATGCGCGAGCGGTAAAAATGGATTTTCCCCTGGCTGAAACCGAACGTCTCTACGCCATCAACCGTGCGCCGCTCACTCGCATCACGTTCGATGTAGGCGATGAAATCCAGCTCGCGGACGGTCGCAGCGCCAGTGTGGTGGCGGTTCACGAGCACGCCGGTGTCCTGATCTATGACATCGGGACCGATCAGCTGGTACCGGAGTCGGCACTCGCCGGTGCTATCCGGATGAGCCAGCCGTTTTTGCGCCTCATGACCGGTCAGCTGGACAAGGCCCGCTGGTTTTCTTTTCGGCGACGCCTTGATTCGGGCATGGCCAGGGTCTGGCAGTCGCGGTTGAGCGGTTTGCTGGGGACGCGCGCGCAACTGATCCCGCATCAGCTTTTCGTCGCATACCAGGCCTGCCAGCGCGACCCGGTCCGGGTTCTGCTGGCCGACGAGGTGGGCCTCGGTAAAACCATCGAGGCGGGAATGATTCTGGCGAGAATGGTGCTCACCGAACGGGTTCAGCGCGTGCTCGTGGTCGTTCCCGACGCCCTGCAGGTGCAGTGGCTGGTGGAACTTATCCGGCGGTTCAACTTGCGCCCGGAGATTTTCGGTGGAGAAGAACACGACTATCAGGGCGGTCAGATTCACCTGGTGCCACACCACGCCCTTTCGGGTAGCGCGGGCGAGAAAGTGGGCGGCGAGGCTTTTGACATGATCATTGTCGATGAAGCGCACCATCTGCAACCCGGGAGTGAAGCCTTTGATCGCCTGCGGCAGTTCGCGCAGAGGGTTCCCCACCTTCTGCTGTTATCGGCCACACCGGAGCAGCTCGGCGTTGAAAGCCATTTTGCCCGGCTGCAGCTGCTCGACGGCGCCAAATTTTCCAGTCTCGAAAAATTCCTGGAGCTGGAGCAGGGTTTTGCCCGCCTCAATGCGCAGATCAAGCGCTTGCCCGAAGGCCGGCAGGCATTGATTGAGCGCTATGAACTCAAAGATGTCTCGAATGATCAGCAACTGGTTGAGCGGCTGCTGGATTACCACGGCACGGGCCGCATGATGTTTCGCAATACGCGGGCCGCCATCAAGGGATTTCCACCGCGTGTCGTGGAATTGCATCCTCTGGCGGATGACAGCTGGCCTACCCGTTTTGAATGGTTGGCTCAGTGGTCGCGGCGGCAGGGGGGGGACAAAGTGCTGGCAATCTGTCACTCAAGCGACGATGCGCTGGCCTGCGAGCAATATCTGTGGCAAAAGCACGGCATCGACGTAGCCCTGTTTCATGAAGACATGGATCTGATTGAGCGCGACCGGGCAGCGGCTTATTTTGCCGATATGGAACATGGATGCGCCGTGCTGGTATGTTCGGAAATTGGCAGTGAAGGTCGGAATTTCCAGTTCAGTCATCACCTGGTCTGCATGGATTTGCCTGAACATCCCGACCTGCTGGAGCAACGGATCGGGCGCCTCGACCGAATCGGCCAGACACACCCGGTCCATATTCATATTCCCTTTGCCGAAGGATCCGAAAACCAGCGCCGAATGCAGTGGTTTCACGAAGTGCTCGACTGCGTCGGCCGCCAGAATCCCGCAGCGGGAGCCGTGCATGACGAATTGCAGCCTTGGGGCGCTGCGGCCAGCCTGATCCCGAAAGAAGAACTGTATGCAGCCGCCAGGGCTCGGTCCGCATTTCTTGAGTCTGAGATCCATCAGGGTCGTGATGCCCTACTGGAGCTGAACAGTTGCCGCCAGCCCGCCGCGGATCTTTTGCGAGACCAGGTGGCCGAGATCGACAAGGTGGATCTGTTCAGTCTGGTCGAAGAAGCGGCGGATTTGCTCAACTTTCACTTTGAAGAGTCTCGCGGAGGCGCCTGGTCACTGATTCCGGCAGACAATATGCTGATTCCAGCGCTGCCCGGCATTCCTCCGGAGGGTGCGGACGTGGTCTTCGATCGCGCCCTGGCAAATGCGCGCGATGACGCCATGTTTATCAGCTGGGATTCGCCATTTATCCGGGGACTGTGGGAGCTCCTGCGGCATTCGGACCTGGGAGCGGCTTCGGTCGCCTTGCTGCCGGGGCGGCAATTGCCGGCGGGACAGTGCCTGCTGGAAGCCACATTTGATCTGATTGTGCAGTCACCTCTCGCCGGGGAGTGTCTGCCGTTTCTGCAGGAGTTGTCCGTGCGGACGCTAGTGCTGGATGTCGGTGAGCGTGACCTGTCAACGGTATTGCCCGAAGCAACATTTGACCAGAACGTCAAGCCGGTGGATAAAAAACTGGCTCGGCGGATTGTTCAATCGCGCAAAGACCAGATTCCGGCCTGGTATCACAAGGCCGATACGTTTGCCTCCGTGCGAAAAAACGAAATCACTGCAAGGGCGCAACAGCAGGCCGCAAAATATTACGCGGGCGAGATTGAACGTCTGGAGCAGTTGACACAGGCGGGTGCGCAACCCGATGCCACGAGCGTGACCGCACTGCGAAGCAAGGCACAGCAGGTGGATGAGGCGTTGACTCAGCAAGTGCAGATGCAGCTGTCGGCCATCAGGTTGGTGGTGACTACGGAGCCTGGGGCGTAAGAAACAGTCCTCGAAGGCGGGCGCCAGACTTAATTGACGCCGTCAATGCAAGGCGAAACCAGGCAAAAAAAATGGGGTTTAGCGGGCGTAAAAAAGCGGTGTAAACCGGCATTCACGCCGAGTGGCCTTTTTTCAACCCCAACCCGAAGGGCCGGGCCCATTTTTCCGGCCGGCGGCGTTCGAGCTCGCTTATTTGGAGCACCAGACAGCGCTCGCTCGGCATTGCCCGCCGAAAAAGTGTGCAATCATATTAGTGTGAACAGGCCCTAGTGCTTCGGCGGCAGGTTGACCACAAAGCGCTCGCACAAATGAATCCAGTAATGGAGGCCTTTTTCGGTGGCAATGGCTTCGGGTTCAACGTATACAAAACCGGTAAGTGGCTTGCCGGTAAAATCCATGATGGTCGCGTGCATGTTCTGTAGAACGCTCTGATACTGCGCCGGTCCTACCCGTGCCATCAGGCGGTGGTCATTTGCACCGACGCACATATGGCCGCCGAGCGTAAAAGCCAAACCACCGAGCATGTGTTTTTCCGCTACATCATCCCGTCCGGCGAAATAGTGTCGGATACGTTGCGTGAGATTCTGGTCATACGACATGGCTTTGTCTCCTGTCATCATTGACTCACGTGGGCCGGTCACAGCGGCAAATGACATCAATCCAGAGTCCGGATTGACCCGTTTTATCTGGAAGTGTTCTATGAGTATAGTCGCGATTCCCGGTGGGCCCGCGCTATTTCATGCGCAGTGTCGACAGTTCTCAATCGACAACGGTGCAGTTGCGGCCGGCTTTTTTAGCGCGACGCAGTGAATCTTCTGAGCGTTTTAACAAGTCTTCAAATAAGCCTTCCGGGCCGATGACGCTGCCGCCTATGCTCACGGTGACCTTGAGCGGAGCGTCGGCAGCGGTAAATGTGTGGACGTGGATCGCCTGTCGCAATTTTTCTGCCAGCGTCAGCAGGTTTGCCCGGGATGTACGCGGACAGACCAGCACGAATTGTTCTCCCTCCCAGCGGCCCAGAAAATCGTTTAACCGGATATTCTTCAAAAGCTGCTCGCCGAATTCGGCGAGTATCCGGTCGCCGTGATCATGCCCCCAGCGGTCATTGACGCGCTTCAAGTGGTCGATATCGAAAACCAGCAGGCCGATCGGCAGTCTCTGCGGATCATTGTTAAACAGTTTGTCCACAAAGCGGGCAATGCCTTCGCGATTAAAGGTTCCGGTCATTGGATCAATCAGGGCGGCATCATTTTCAAATTCCTCCTTGCCCAGTTCGAAGCGCTGATACGAGGGCGGCGCTTGCGCAACAAGTCGCCCGGTCTTCGATGACGAATTTCGGGAAGATATGTAAAGCTGGACCAGTCCTTCCCACAACACCAGCAAAATCCAGCCGAGCAATAGCAACAGGTACAGCGCTTCGCCGGTCACTCGAGGCCCCCAGGCTTCCAGGCGCTCGATCTGGGCGACATGAACGCCGGGATCGACGAAATCGAAACCAATGCGTGTCACATTATCGAATTGAGGTGCACCAGAATGTCGGGGTATGTCGAACCGGCTCAACCAGGTTTGCGCGACCCGAAACTCGTTAAACAACACCATCTCCTGGCTTTCGATGGCATCGGTACGCAGGTGGACGAACATGAGTTTCGAGGTAGCTTCGTCTGCGGCTTTCGAGTATGCCGGATCAAAGTTGCGCAGTAGCATGCGTACGGTGGTGGCGGGGCCGCTATAGCGTATGGAAACCTGGAAGCGGTGATAGGGCGTCAAATCCAGTCCCCGCGAATCCGTTCCGATGTGCAGGGACATACCGCAGGGAGCTGTCACGCTCTGCTGGTCGTGGCAACGCCAGATTTTTTGCTCCTCATCAATCCAGGATACCGACGCCCCGCCTGGCGTCGCCTCAGGACCGGAAATGGTGAGGGTTCCGGCCGGCGACGGCAGTAACACCAGGCGCTTTTCGGGTAGGTATGGATGACACACGATGGTGACAACCGTGAGGACGGCAAAGACGAAGCGGATAGCGGTGAAATGAATCAGATTCGTCACGTGCGCGCAGTCCTTGTGAGAAGTCAGCATGCCCTCGAAGTGCCGCCTTGTTCTCGCAAAGCGCCTCAGGTCAGACGCAATCCGGAATGATGCAGTTGGGGCGTTACCCCGAAGTATAGTGCAGCCTCAGCCGGTTTCAGGCTGATTGCGCAAGTTCGCTTTCGAGCTTTTTGCGAACAGCCTCGGGGGAGCGCGTGAAACGGGCCAGGAGATTGTAGGCCACCGGTACCATGAACAGGGTAAAGAGGGTGGCGACCAGCACGCCGGAGAAGAGCGTAATTCCAAGTACTATCCGGGTTTCGGAGCCAGCACCGGAGGCCAAAATCAGAGGCGCCGAACCGGCCAGGGTCGTGATGCTGGTCATGAGGATGGGTCGCAGGCGAATACTGCTTGCATCCACTATGGCATCGCTGATACTGCGGCCCTCATCCCGCAGCTGATTGGCGAATTCGACAATCAGGATGCCATTTTTTGCGGCCAGGCCAATCAGCATGATGAGGCCGATCTGGCTATACAGATTAAGGGTACTGCCGGTCACATACAGTCCCAACAGGCCCCCGGCCATGGCAAGGGGGACGGTAAGCGTGATAATCAGTGGACTGAGATAGCTTTCAAATTGTGCTGCCAGCACCAGAAACATCACCAGGATGCCAAGCCCGAACATCAGGACGGTGGAATCTCCCGCGTACTTGAAATCCCGCGAGCGGCCTTTGTAATCGATTACTGCATATTCGGGCAGTTTTTCCCGCACCAGGTTTTCAAGGTGTTCCAGTGCGGTGCCCAGTGGCAGGGAGTCCTCGAGGTTGGCCGAAATTGTTATCGCGCGGTTGCGGTTGTAGCGGTTGAGCGATCGGGCCGAGGCGTATTCCTCGAACGAGACGACGCTGGCCAGCGGAACCAGCTCGCCGGTGCGATCGGAGCGGACGAAGATATTGGTGAGATCCGCAGGCGAGCTCTGCTGGGTGCGCAGCCCCTCGAGCAGGACATCGTATTCTTCGCCGTTATCGAGATAAGTGGTGACGCGACGGGATGCAAGCATGCTTTCTAGGGTGCGACCTATATGCTGCACCGAAACGCCCAGCTCCGCTGCGCGGGAGTAATCGATCTGCACGCGCACTTGCGGGCTGTTCTCTTTGTAATCGCTATCGATATTAATAAAACCGGGATTGTCTTCGTCTATCGCCGCGAGCAGAAGATCCCGCCATTGTGCCAGCTCTTCGTAACTGCCACCCCCGATGACGAACTCTACCGGCTTGCTCATGCGTCCACCGATACCCTGGCGCATGACCGAAAAAATTCGCACGCCCGGTAGATCGGCCATCATGACCTTGACCTCTTCAATGATCTCCTCGGCAGGGCGGCGGTTTTCCCAGCCTTCCAGACCGACAATAATCATCCCCGAGTTGAAGCTGGAGATGGTGTCGCTGAAAGCACGCGGGGTGCGGACCAGAATTCGCGCCGCATCGCCGCGTTCGACCAGGGTCATCATCCGGTTTTCAATGACATCCATATATTCTTTCATGTAGGTGTAGGAAGCCCCTTCCGGACCGTCTACCAGCACGAAAAAAGACCCCCGGTCCTCTTTCGGAACATACTCGGTGGGAATGATCCGGGCGAGGATGATCGAAAGGGCGAACAACGCAGCGAATCCCAGCACCATCCACCATGGATGCCGCAGGCAGGCTTCCAGCCAGCGCGTGTATCCGTCCTTGCAGCGGTTAAAGAATCGGTCGAGAGCGGTCACGAGCCGGTTCGGAGCCCGGTTCTGTTTGAGAACCATCGACGCAATGACGGGTGAAAGGGTTAGCGCAACCAGGCTGGAAAAAACCACCGCAGCACTCATGGTCACGGCGAATTCCGAAAACAATCGGCCGATGTCTCCCTGCATGATGGTGATCGGTGCGAAGACCGCCACCAGTACCGCGGTCGTTGCGATGACCGCAAATCCCACCTGCCGCGTGCCCCGGAAGGAAGCAACCAGCGCCGATTCTCCATATTGCTCCATGCGCCTATGGATGTTTTCCAGCACCACAATCGCATCGTCCACCACCAGCCCGATGGCCAGCACCAGCGCCAGCAGGGTCAGCAGATTGACCGTGTAACCAAGTGCATAGAGGACAGTAAAGGTGGCGATGACAGAGATGGGAACGGTGACAGCGGGAACCAGCATTGCACGTGCGCTGCCCAGAAACAGATAGATGACCAGAATAACCAGCGCAATGGCGATGATCAGCGTCTGATAGACCTCGGTAATGGCTTCTTCGATAAATATCGAGGAATCGTAGCTTTCCTCGATGGACATGCCACTGGGCAGGTCCGGTCGCAAACGTTCCGCGACGGCCTTGGCCGAGCGGGCGACGTCAATGGTATTGGCTGTGGATTGTTTGGAAAAACCCAGGCCGATCATGGCCCGGCCGTTACCCTTGAAGTCTACCCGGTGTTCCCGGGTGCCACGGACTACAGTGGCTACATCACCAAGGCGCACCAGGTGACCGTCGGCACCACGTTTGAGCACCAGCTGGCGAAAATCTGCCGGATCAATAAAAACTCTGTCCACCCGGACCGAGAACTGCTGCTCCCTGGATTCGATACTGCCGGCCGGAAGCTCGATGTTTTCCGATCTGAGAGTACTTTCGATATCGCCCACGGTAAGGCCGTGGGCCGCGAGCTTGATACGGTCCACCCAGATCCGCATCGCATACGACTGGGCACCGCCAATATTGACCCGGGCGACACCTTCTGCGACGGAGAAGCGATCAATCAGATAGCGTTCGGCATAATCGGTAAGCTCCTGCACGGACATGCGATCGCTGGTCAGGTTGAGCCACATGACCACTTCGTCGTTGGAATCGCGCTTTTCGACATCGGGCGCGTTGGCTTCTGGCGGGAGGTTGTCGAGTACCCGGGCTACCCGGTCCCGTACGTCGTTGGCGGCCGAGTCCATATCGCGGCTGAGATCGAATTCGATATTGATACTGGACGACCCGTCCTGACTCGAAGACTGGATATAGCGAATACCCTCAAGACCGGCCACCCGGTCCTCAATGATCTGGGTGATTCGGGTTTCCACCACATTGGCAGCGGCGCCGGGATAGTTGGTGCGGATGGAGACGATGGGCGAGTCGATATCCGGGTACTCGCGCAGAGGGAGACGGTCGAACGCCAGCACGCCGAAAACCACCAGCAACAGGGAAATGACCGAGGCGAATACCGGTCGTTTTATGCAGACATCAGACAGAAGCACGTCAGGGGATCGCTGCAGCGTCGGGCGAAGAGTCCAGCAGCTCGCTCAATTTGCGGGTGCCGTCATCCTCGGCATTGATGACGACTTCGGCGCCATCCTTCAGGTGCATGGTGCCATGGGTAACCACGCGGTCCCCTGCCTCCACGCCGCTGAGGACCACCACGCTACCGGCCAGGCGGGC
>CAZXLJ010000048.1:16945-24429 GCA_964641175.1 uncultured Cellvibrionaceae bacterium | reverse complement strand
ATAAGGCCAACCCTGATCATCCCATCCCAACGTTTCGAGTCTCAAAAACGGGGCGCCGTCTTGCGATGCGTCGTATGCGTGGTAAGCGATAACGCCGTCATGGATATCCTGGCCGCCGGGCCCGATCCAGTTACCCGCTGATTGCTTCACTACCGTCCCGCCACCGCTGCGCAGGGCAACACCGTTGCGGTCAATATAGGGCCCGCTGATTTGCGCGGAGCGCCCCACCACGATCTGGTAGGTGGAATCCGTACCCGCGCAACAGCGGCCCACAGACGTGAATAGATAGTAAAAACCACCCCGATGAATCAGGGTGGGGCCCTCAATTCCGCCACTGCGGCTGGCGAGGTTATACAGTTGGCCGGTGGGTTTCATGGTGCCGGAGTCAATGGCGGTCAGCATGATGCCGTCATTCCAGGAGCCGAACACCATCCAGGGTTCACCGGCCGGCGTGATGATCAGGTCGGGATCGATGGCGTTATAGCTGTGGTTGTTATTGGTGGCGATGACCAGGCCATCGTCGCGCCAGTTACCAGCGGCAAGACTCGCCGCCGACGCCAGACCAATGGCGGATACCCGCGAGCCAAAAGTCGAGATCGAATAGTACATCCATACCCTGCCGTTAAACGCGAAAACATCAGGTGCCCAGACATCATTGTCGGCATGGTCGGGAACATAAGTGTTCCACCAGGTTAAAGGGTTCTCGAATATGGAAGCCAGAGGCTCCCAATGCAGACCGTCAGAGGAACGTTTGCCGTAGATACCGCGCCCGGTCTGAAATACCCACCAGGTGCCATTTTCCTTGATGAGGGCCGGATCATGAGTGCCCAGATTGCCACTGAGAGTCCAGGTCCGTGGAACCACAGGTTCAGCGCCGGCATCGGGATCTACCGTGTCTACCGCGTCCAGTTGCCATTGCTGAGCCGGGCTGGCACTTGGCGTCTCCTGGGTGATTCGGGTCAAGACCGTCGACGCACTGTTTTCCGGAACCAGCGCTTTGCCTGACAGCCGGCTGACGAACCGGTAATTGCCATTACTCAGTTGTTGCACCACAAATTGCTGGTTATCGCCGTTTAGGTCTTCCCACTGGACAATATCGGCACCGTCATTTTCATTGAACTCGTAAATATCCAGCACGAGCCCGGAATGTCGCGCCGTCAGTCGATAGGAATCGCTGCCTGCATCAATAAAACGAAACTGCTGGCTGGGGGACGCTGCCGGCTCTTCCTGAAGAAGCGCGGCGCCGAGCTCAAAAGAACTGTCCGCGATTCCCAAAACCAGATCCGATTGAACATTCGATATGGTGTACCAACTATCGGGATCGAGCTGCGCCGGTTCGAAACCCGGTTCACCCGAACTGGAGCTACTGCCAGACGTGCTGGTACCGGAGCTGCTCGTAGAACTCGAACTGCTCGTTGAACTTGAACTGCTGGCGGACGAGGATGCGCTGCTGGAACCTGATGAGGAAGGTGGGGCAGTCGTACCACCGCAGGCTGTCAGACCCGTCAGGGTTAACAGCACGCACGGCGTCAAGAATTTCAAATTCATGGGCAAACCCTATCCGATTTATTCTGATGATCCGGCGATTGTATAGCTTCGGCCAGCGGTTAAGCTTGAACCCTTTCGGATATTTTAAAGTTGACCGGAAGATCTTGCGAATAACCGAAGATGGCTAACAAGGGCCACACCGGCCAGCACAATTTGCCTCGCCGGGATCAATTAGCCGAAGATCAGGTCTATTGCCACAACCAATCAAAGTCGAGGGTCGTACATGCTGGATCGAAGTTTCTTCCGCCGCCATCCCGCTGAAGTTGCCCGGGACCTGCTGGGCAAATTACTGGTGCGAGATCTCGACGGTGAACACTTGGTGGGCCGAATCGTTGAAACAGAAGCTTACTGCTCCGAAGACCCGGCAAGTCACAGTTATCGCGGCAAAACCGCCCGCAACCAGGCAATGTTCGGCGAGGTTGGCTGCGCCTACGTGTACTTTATCCACGGGCTGCATTATTGCGTTAATGCCACTGCCCGCCTCGACACGCTCGCCGGCGGGGTGCTGATCCGAGCGCTCGAACCAGTCGAGGGGATGGCCACCATGCAGCGCTTGCGCGGCAGAGAGCGACTTCTTGATCTGGCCAGCGGTCCTGCGAAGCTGACGCAATCCATGGGCATCGACATGCGACTCTATGGAGTGGATCTGACCCAGTACGGTCCGCTTTACTTGACCGAACCGGCCACGCACGAGGATTTATCAATACTGGCCACACCTCGCATCGGCATTTCTAAAGCAGTTGATGTTCCCTGGCGGTTCATCGTGGCCGACAATCCATTTGTATCACACGCAAGATTGACTCGAATTAAACGCTAATGGCCTGACAGATTCGCAAAGCACTTTTCAAACTGCCATCCGCGCCATGAGGCGCCAGTGGCGTTTTGCCGAAAATCCCTGTTAATTCAGTACGACTGCACCAGCGAGTACATCTCAGATCGCGGGGTCCTGTACCTTTCCGGATTTGTTTCCACAATATCCATTGCGTTCTGGCGATACGGTGATATAGTCATGCATATCACCAAGTCAGTCGACCCGGTTTTGCTCGTGTACCCGGCGGTAAGCATCATTAATTTTTAACCCGGGCAATCGGCCGCACTGACTTCGAAAAAGGAATGCAAACATGGTTTTAAACAGGCGGCAAATCTGGTTACTACGAGCGATGTACCTGCTTCTGGTGGTCGGCCAGGGGGTTACCACTTGGCCCGGGATCCTGTTTCCTGCCCTGCGAGCTGCAGATTCTCATACCGTCGTCAGTGCCTTCCTGGGTGCGCTGTCGGCGCTGGCGCTGCTGGGCCTGTTTTATCCCGTTAAGATGCTCCCCTTGCTTTTGTTTGAATTAGCCTGGAAAGCCATCTGGGCATTTGCATTTGCCCTTCCCACGTGGCTTGCGGGCGGACTCGATGAGTATGCGAGCGGAGTTATTTTCGCAGTGAGTCTTGGCCTGATCGTTACGCCCTTCGCGATCCCGTGGAAATTCCTGATTAAAGAATTCTTCCGGATGGAAACCCGCACGGATCAGCATTTACCCCTAAACCCGTTGTAAATGGAAATTACCATGAGCTTTAAAACTGAAGCCTCGATGAGATCCTGGGTTCGCCTGACAGGAATATTCTATCTGGCCATTATCCTCATAGGCGCAATGTGTCACCTCGGTATCCGGGGCACTCTCATTGTTCCTGGCGACGCCGCTGCAACTGCAATCAATATTCTGAATGCCGAAGGATGGTGGCGGCTGAGCATTGCGGGCGATATCGTCATGCAGATTCTGGACATTCCGGTAATTCTGGTTCTTTTTCTTCTGTTCAAAAACGTCAACTCCAGAATTGCACTTATGGCGTTAATGTTCAACATCGTGCAAACGGCCGTTCTGGTCGCCAACAAGCAAAATCTGGTTCAGGTAATACAGCTACTCTTAAGCACAGACCCGGGCTCTGTCTCTTTTGAAGCGGGTACAGAACAGGCATTCCTTCTCATACATCTTCACACCTATGGTTTCAGCATCGGCCTGATCTACTTCGGGATGAGCTGTTGCCTGTACGGCTACCTGATTTACAACTCCGGGTTCTTGCCGAAAACTCTCGGGGTAATGATCTTGATCGCAGGGCTAAGCTACCTGATCACCAGTTTTGTGCTGATCGTTGCTCCATCTGCGGGAGCCAGCGTGCTTCCGCTGCTCGTCTTTTCACTTGTTGGTGAAGTGTCGTTCGCACTGTGGTTGATTTTCAAAGGCGTGAATTTTCGCACACGGGAGGAGATTCCGGTCGGATGCTCAGATCCAGCTCGCAAACACTAAACCTTTCACAAAGACTGATCCGTAGCTGCGCCTTATCTATGCAAAGACGAAGAGATTAACCATGCAGGACTCCTGGAGAGATGACCAACCCATCTATCGTCAATTACGTGAACGCATACTGGGACTGATTCTCGACGGATCCATTCCCGAGGGCGATCAGGTCCCTTCGGTCCGCGAAGTCGCTGCCTATTACCAAATTAATCATCTGACAGTCGCCAAGGCTTATCAGGAGCTGGTAGACATGGGCCTGGTTGAAAAGCGTCGCGGACTGGGCATGTTTGTCCTGTCCGGTGCCAGAGATAAAGCAACAGCTTCTGAACGCGAAAAATTCGTGCATGAAGAACTTCCGAAAATCATTCAACGAGCACTACAGCTGGGTTTCAAAGAAGCAGAACTGGTGGGGAAAATCCGCCAAATAATGAAGAGGAAGGAATAATGGAACCTGTCATTTCAGTCCTTGGACTGCGGAAGGAATTCGGGTCGGCCAAGGCACTCGATGGCATTGACCTGAAAGTGATGCCCGGCAGAATACTGGGCTTGATCGGACCCAACGGCTCGGGCAAAACCACTCTGTTGAAGTGCATCCTGGGTCTGGCACCTGCAGAAGGTCAAATTACCGTGTTGGGGTTGAATCCCCGCGCCCAGCGCAATCAGCTTATGGAACAAGTCTCATTTGTCGCTGACACAGCCATTTTGCCGCGCTGGATAAAGGTGAATGAAGCTTTGAATTACATGGCAGGTGTTCATGCCCGCTTCGACCGCAAACGCGCCGAAGAATTTCTGGGCCGCACTGGAATTCGGCTCGAAACCCCGGTCCGCCAGCTTTCCAAAGGGATGGTTACGCAGCTGCACCTGGCGCTGACCATGGCAATTGACAGTCGGCTGCTGGTGCTGGATGAACCGACGCTGGGCCTGGATATTCTCAGTCGCAGCCAGTTTTACTCCGCCCTTTTGGAAGACTACTTCGATGAAGACAAAACCATATTGCTAACCACTCATCATCCTGAAGAAATCGAGAACCTGCTGACCGATGTAGCGTTTATCAATAAAGGCAAATTGTGCCTGGAATCCTCCATGGAAGATATGGCGGATCGATTCATCGAATTACGCGTAACCACCAAAAATATTGCCGAGGCACGAGCGCGACTACCCATCTACAGCCGCCCCGTTCTGGGCGGAGGCGTTCTGATTTTCGAAGGTGGTGATCGTCAGCAGTTAAGTGATCTGGGAGAAGTTGTGGTGCCCCATCTCGCAGACGTATTCATTGCGAAAATGCACGGAGCCGGCAGTCATGCGTAGCTTTTTAATGCTGGTGAAGCGCGAGTTCTGGGAGTGTCGGGCGAGTTTCGTTCGCGCACCGCTCGCACTCTTCGCAACGTTGGCCGTACTTCTGCTGCTGGGAATGGCGCCTTTTCAAAACCCGATTGGCGAACTGATAAAAAGCGCGTGGTTGATGCAATCAGACCAAATTATGCTGACAACGCAATATCCTGATTTCCCGAAGAGCCAGATGGATGCCAGATCGGTCGGAGAATATATGCTCCACGGACTGGTTGGCCTGTATTCCGTCTTTGTGCTCGTTCTTCTGTTCGTACAGATATTTTATTTTGCAGACGCTTTATATGGAGACAGGCGCGATCAAAGCATTTTGTTCTGGAAGTCTTTACCCGTTCCGGAACGAGACACCGTTCTGGCTAAAATAGTCGCTGGTGCTGCGGGCGCTCCGATGATTTATGTGTCCGCGGCATTTATAACCGGTGTTTTCTTTGTGTTGATCTTTTCCCTGTATGCGAAATTATCCTGGGGCCTGCCATTGCCCACCCCGGGTTGGGCGATTGCTACTCTTTTTGGAAACACTGTCGGCCTGGTACTGGGCTGGTTCTTTCTCGTGCTGTGGTTGTTTCCGATAATATGCTGGCTCCTGCTGTGCTCTGCTGCGGCTAGGAAGGCACCTCTATTAATCGCACTGGGTATCCCGGCTGGCCTGGTCCTGCTCGAAGTCTCGATTTTCGGGACACGAAACCTCTTCGATATGTTCATTCAGCAGACCATCGCAGGCCTGCACTGCCTCCAGCAGCTGACATATCACCCTGAATCAATAGTCGACAGCGCCCTCGGTACATTTTCTTCAGCGCGGCTGTGGGTAGGGCTGATCACAAGCACCTGTTTCCTGATGGCCTGCGTGTGGCTCAGAAACAATCGCTGGGAAATATAGGTCAGCAGCAGCTCAACATGGTTTCATATTTTTTCACGTTTTCAGAGCAAATCAATTAAACCAGCCAGGAAATTTAATCATATGAAGATTGTATCCAGAGTATTAATGACAGTTTTGATGACCGGAAGCCTCGGCGCCTGCATGTTTCACGGCGGAGAGCCGAAGCATCTGACCAGTGCAACCACGGGCCAGGAACTTATGGATTTGAAAAAGGCACTGGACAGTGGAGCGATCACCGAGGAGGAGTATCTGAAGTTAAAGGAAAAATACAAGAATAGCTGCTCCAATATTCAGCACACTCAAGTACAGACGGAATGCTGACAGGAGGCTGTGTGCCAAAATTGAAATAAACAGGTCGACAGTTGCAGCCGCCGCGGCAACTGTCAGAGCCTGCAAGCGACGGACGCAGTGTCAATGGCGAAAAAACAGAATGCCTTCATCCAGCCCGACCGAAAATATTTCACCTGCAAATATATATAACCGTCTGTCCGCATTCCCCATATATTTCTCCTGTTCAGCAATATTGCGCCTATACTCAGGATAACCGGAAAATAAAACGGCCTCTCCAACGCCTGCTGGCGTACTCTGAAAGAACAGTTCTTTCCCCTGAAACAGAATTAGAGTAAAAGCCCGAGCCTGCCTGCCCCCAGGCACCCCCTGCTCACCATTCGACATTCGATCGCGTTTATCTGACTTCGATAAATATCACAGGTGTTGTCGCGTCCACAAACTGCGTCTTCGACGCTCGTTCGCGTGCCCTGAGCACGCGCCTAAGAAATTGGAAAATCTAATGAAAAACTTACTTTACAGCACGAAAAGATCCATCTGGCTCATCTGCTTTCTCTCGATGACGCTCATCGCCAGCTGCGGCAACTGGGATTCCACTTCCCAGCCGGAAATTCCAAATTCGATCAGTCCTACAGCGACCGATCCGACTCCGGCTAACGAATCCATGGGCGTCGCCGTGACCACGACACCCACGGTGACCTTCTCGGCGGTCATGGATGAGGCCACCGTCAACGGTACTTCATTTACCCTGACAGGACCGAACGATGCGCCCGTCGCGGGCGATGTAACCTATGTTGCAGCCACCAGGATCGCGACCTTCTCGCCGACCAGCGAGCTGGAACTCGACACGATGTACACCGCGACTGTTACCACCGGCGCGCAGAGCCAGGCAGGTGTTCCCCTGACCGGCGCACTCGCATGGAGCTTTACCACACAGGCGGTGCCTGGCCCCGTTGCGACAAATCCCACTCCTGTGCACGACGCTACGAGCGTCGCCGTAACCACGACACCTACGGTGACTTTCTCGGCAGCCATGGATGAGGCCACCGTCAACGGTACTTCATTTACCCTGACAGGACCGAATGATGCGCCCGTCGCGGGCGATGTAACCTATGTTGCAGCCACCAGGATCGCGACCT
>CAZXLJ010000048.1:0-16845 GCA_964641175.1 uncultured Cellvibrionaceae bacterium | reverse complement strand
ACAGGCGGTGCCTGGCCCCGTTGCGACAAATCCCACTCCTGTGCACGACGCTACGGGCGTCGCCGTAACCACAACCCCCACGGTGACTTTCTCGGCGGTCATGAATGAGGCCACCATCAACGATACTTCATTTACCCTGACAGGACCGAATGATGCGCCCGTCGCTGGCGATGTAACCTATGTTGCAGCCACCAGGATCGCGACCTTCTCGCCGACCAGCGAGCTGGAACTCGGCACGACCTACACCGCCGCGGTTTCTACCGGCGCCCAGGATGAGGTCGGTGAAGCCTTGCTGAGCGAACTTGCATGGAGCTTCACTACCCAATCATTGCCCGGCCCGCTGGCGACCAATCCAACCCCGGCACATGAAGCTACGGGCGTAGCCGTCACTGCAACGCCTACGGTGACTTTCTCGGCCAATATGGATGAAGTTACCATCGACGAAACCGCATTCACCCTGACGGGCCCGGACGAGGCGCCGGTAGCCGGCGAAGTAAGTTACGTTCCGCTCACCAGGATTGCCACCTTCGTACCGACGAATAATCTGCAGGCAAATACTACCTACAACGCCACGGTTACCACGGGAGCCCAGGATGAGGACGGTGTTGCATTGGCTGAGCCTTTCGTCTGGAGCTTTACCACAGCAGAAGGCCTTACCGTTACCGCCACCGATCCGTCCACAGGCGGTGAAATCTGCTCCAATCGAAGCATCAGCGCTAATTTCAGCAGACCGCTGGAGCCCGTCAGCATAGGCTCGCCCGCGACCTCTTTTACGCTGGCTGATACGCTGAATAACGTTGCGGTCGACGGACATGTAGATCTGGATGTGACCGGCACCATCGCAACTTTTACGCCCGATGCGGATCTTGCACTGGACACCGGATACACAGCCACTATCTCCACGGACGTTGAAGATCAGGATGGCATTGCGCTGGAAGATGAAGTTGTCTGGACATTTACGACACGCGACACCTTCTGCCAGCAGGCTATAAACCTAGGCGCCACTGAACTTTACGGGGTTCTGTCCAACACCGGAGTTACTCTGGGTGGCGGACCCAACAGCACTACCGGGTTACGGGTTGACGGTGATGTGGGGATATTCCCGGCGGGCGCCTGTGTGGGTTGTGACAGCACCACGGTCAGCGGTGTTATCGACAATGGCAATACGGTGGCGCAAGCAGCTATAACTGCGATGGAAGCGGCCTACAACGAAGCAATTGGTCTTGCAACCAACCTCTGCACACTGATCGATTCGGGCGTCCTCACCACCAACCCTTCCGCAGCCTGCGGGGGTAACGCCGACGGGGTGTTTGCCCCGGGTCTTTACTGGTCAGCGACCTCGATAGCAATCCCGGCCGGAGGCACCATCACACTCGATGCTGGCAATGACAGTGATGCAGTATTTATCTTTCAGTCTGAATCCACGGTCGACACCATCGGCGGAAACACGCACATCATTCTGAGTAATGGCGCGCAAGCAAAAAATGTTTTCTGGGTAGCAAAAAGCTCGGCAACCATCGGAGGCACTAATTCGGATTTCGCGGGCACTGTCCTGGCACTTATCGGAATCACGGTGAACACCGGTACGGACATGGAGGGCCGGGCGCTGGCAAGAGGTGCTGCGGTCACGGTGCAGGATGGCGCTTTGATAACGGTTCCCGCCGAATAAGCAACGCATTCAGTAAAACCCGGTGGATGGCCACCAATTTGTAGCCCTCCCGTTATTCTCTGAAGCCCGACTCTCAACGAGCGGGCTTCCAATAAGGAAGTCACCAAATGAACGTATTCAATATTCGTCGCGATGCGACTACCAGTACGGTTGCTTACCATGCAACCGTCAAACCACCAGCACCGCAATCAGCTTTGCAGCGCAGACCTGGATCAACCACCGTCATTTCCACCGTTTCCCGGATTATTCCAATGACGCTGCTCGCGATGTCGGGCGCTGTATCTGCTACGTATGCGCAGGCAGAGGTTGCACAGGGACAATTCGAACTGAGTCCTTTTGTGGGTTATCACGTCTTCGAAAGCGATCAGAATCTCGAAGACAGCGCGACCTACGGCATCCGCTTTGGATACAGCTTTACTCCGAACTGGGCCGTTGAAGCTGCTCTGGCCAAAACCGGCACCAGCGTAGACGATGCGTCCCTCGTGGGCGCAAGTGAAGGACAATTCAGAAGCCCTGCAGACAATGTAGATTTGCTGCTGTATCACATCGACGCGCTCTATCATTTCCGTCCGGAAAACCGGTTCTCACCCTATGTGGTCGGCGGGATCGGGGCCATCGATTACAGCCCTGATATTTCCGACAAGCAAATGGCCGCTTTTAATCTCGGGGCAGGCGCAAAGTACTGGGTAACCGAAAATCTCGCCTTGCGATTTGATCTGCGCAACCATCTCGTCGGTGAAGTATTCGATCACAGCTACAACAACATCGTGGCAACGGTGGGTCTGAGCATGGCATTTGGCGGAAAGGGACCCACAAAACCGCTTGCAGCCGTTGCCTCAAGTCCGGTTGAGAAAAAAGTGGTGGCAGATGTAATCGTTCTGGAATTTGAAGATATCCACTTTGATTTCGACCAGTCTCGCTTGACCAATGACGCGCGAAGCATTCTCCAGCGCAGTATTGACACCTTGAAAAACAACCCGGAATCCAGGGTGCGGATCGCGGGTTACACGTCCGCTGCGGGAGACTCCAGACACAATCAGACGTTAAGCGAACAGCGAGCTAAAACGATCAAAAATTACCTCATTGAAGAAGGCGGAATTTCTGCTGACAGGCTTTCCGTTATCGGATATGGCGACACCCGGCCCGGCTCTCACGAGGTATCTCCCGAGAAACTGAACTCCGCAGCCGCAAAGGCCAATATGCGGGCCCTGTTTGAAATCGTTGTGGAATGATGGTCGAAAAGGCAGCGCGCATCGTGTTTACACTATGCTTTTCTGAACGGCCTGAATGCCACAGATTCCAACAACTTTAATTGAATCACCTGGCTACGCACTGTTAAGGGGTGTGCGCCGGCGTCTGATCTCTAATATTTCTATCTGACCTGCAGCTTCCGGGGGACTTCCTCCGGGGGTCAGCAAGTAGTCCCAGACCCCTTAATTCATGCTTGCGCAAGCTCCCGCGCGCATTTTTTGTCTATTTCATCGGGCAAAATCGCCCGACTTCCTGTATATTTGCGCCCAATTTTCACCCAGTATTGACCAACCCGTTTAGAGAGCGCTATGACAGACTTATCCCTTTATCGAAATATAGGCATCTTCGCCCACGTAGATGCCGGCAAAACCACCACTACCGAGCGCATTCTCAAGCTGACCGGTAGGATCCACAAACTTGGTGAGGTTCACGAAGGTGAATCCACGACCGACTTCATGGAACAGGAAGCCGAGCGCGGCATCACTATCCAGTCCGCCGCCGTGAGCTGCTTCTGGAAAGGTACCCGCTTCAACGTTATCGACACCCCCGGCCACGTGGACTTCACCGTTGAAGTGTACCGTTCGCTGAAGGTCCTTGACGGCGGTATCGGCGTGTTCTGCGGGTCTGGCGGTGTTGAGCCTCAGTCCGAGACCAACTGGCGCTACGCCAACGATTCCAAGGTGTCACGCCTGATCTTCGTCAACAAGCTGGATCGCGTCGGCGCTGACTTCCTGCGTGTAACCCATCAGATCAAGAAAGTTCTGGGTGCCAAGCCGCTCATCATGACCCTGCCCATTGGTCGCGAAGAAACCTTCGTCGGTGTGGTTGATCTGCTGACCCGCAAAGCCTATGTCTGGGATGAAAGTGGCCAGCCAGAAAACTACACCGTCACTGACATCCCCGCCGATATGGTGGACGATGTGGAAATGTATCGTGACCAGATGGTCGAAAATGCCGTTGAAATGGATGATGACCTGCTCATGGCCTACATGGAAGGCGAACAGCCGTCTGAAGAGGACATCAAGCGCTGCATCCGCAAAGGCACTCTGGAACTGGCATTCTTTCCCACCTACTGTGGTTCAGCGTTCAAAAACAAGGGTATGCAACTGGTTCTGGACGGCGTTGTGGACTATTTGCCGGCCCCGATGGAAGTCAACCCGCAGCCATTGACCGATGAGGAAGGCAACCCCAACGGCGAATATGCGATCGTGGATGCTGACGAGCCGTTCCGCGCGCTGGCGTTCAAAATCATGGACGACCGCTTTGGTGCCCTGACCTTCGTTCGCATCTACTCCGGCAAGCTGAACAAAGGCGACACCATCCTCAACTCCTTCACCGGCAAGACCGAGCGCGTCGGCCGCATGGTGGAGATGCAGGCCAACGACCGCAACGAGCTGACCCACGCCCAGGCGGGCGACATCATCGCCATCGTGGGAATGAAGAACGTACAGACGGGTCACACGCTGTGTGATCCCAAGCATCCCTGCGCCCTGGAAGCCATGGTGTTCCCTGAGCCTGTAATTTCCATCTCCGTCAAACCCAAAGACAAGGGCTCAACCGAGAAGATGGGTATAGCAATTGGCAAGATGGTGGCCGAAGATCCGACTTTCCGGGTGGAAACTGACGTCGATTCGGGTGAAACCATCCTTAAAGGCATGGGCGAACTCCATCTGGATATCAAAGTGGATATCCTCAAGCGTACCTATGGCGTCGAGCTGACTGTGGGGCAACCGCAGGTGGCCTACCGTGAAACCATCACCAAGCAGATCGACGACAGCTACACACACAAGAAGCAGTCTGGTGGTTCCGGTCAGTACGGCAAGATCGATTACATCATCAAGCCGGGCGAGCCGAATACGGGCTTCACCTTCATATCTTCCGTGGTTGGCGGTAGCGTTCCGAAGGAATTCTTCCCCGCCATCGAAAAGGGCTTCAGGTCCATGATGAGTACCGGCCCCCTGGCAGGGTTCCCGGTGCTGGATGTGGTTGTCGAACTGGTGGACGGTGGCTACCACGCCGTGGACTCCTCGGCCATCGCGTTTGAGATTGCTGCCAAGGGCGCGTTCCGCCAGTCCATGCCCAAAGCCGGTCCGCAGTTGCTCGAACCCATCATGAAAGTGGACGTTTACAGCCCGGAAGATCACGTCGGTGACGTCATCGGCGACCTCAACCGTCGCCGCGGCATGATCTCCGGCCAGGAGCCCAACGCCACTGGCGTGCGGGTGAAAGCGGACGTTCCTCTTTCAGAAATGTTCGGTTACATCAGCACCCTGCGCACCATGACCTCTGGCCGCGGCCAGTTCTCAATGGAGTTCTCCCACTACTCCGCCTGTCCTGCCAACGTCGCCGAAGCCGTGATTGCCAAAGAGAAGGAAAAGAAAGCCGCCGCAGCCAAATAATGGCGAAGTGGTGAAACCGAAAAGCCCCGCCGGCAAAACCGGCGGGGCTTTTTTATTTTTGGTCCAGCATTCTACTCAGCGGGATTTCGGAGCTTCGACTGGAGCCAGTCCGGCTTTGGGCAGTTTGGCCGGAATGAAAACGCACCGACGCCGGTTACTCTATTCTGCGATCAGCAAACCCAGCCTGTACGGCCTCGCATCATAGGCACCCGCGTGTTTGCCAACATCTACACCCTGATAAAGAAACTGCATATTGCAGGCATCCAGCTCCATGGTTTCGTCCCAGCCAGCCCGTATCATTTCTCCATGGCTAATCTGCTTCGACCATTGACCGTCTGGATAAGAGACATTACTCATGCCGGCAAAAGGCTCCTCTTCGGTTGTTTTGTAGGATACCCACGGACCGTCCAGCGTCGCTGAGGTCCATGCTCTGTATAGCCGCTGCTTTTCCGAAGCGCCCCACCCTTCCACCATAAGAAGATATTTTTCCTTTCCTTTCAACTTATAGACATTTCCCGCTTCAAAAAGAATATTGCGGCCACCGGAGCCCTCAACGGTTGGAACCATAACTTCATTTATATCGAAATTGGGGAAATCACCTATCGGCGTTTTCACCTGGTACATGGTGCCGTTGTTTTTGAAAAAGAACATATAGCAGTGTGATTCATTGCATATAACCCAGTAATCCACAGCTCCAGCGTGACTTTCCGGAGCATCCGGCCAGATCGGTTTCGCCTTTGTCCAGCTGGAGGGATCGCTGATGTTCTCGGACGTCGTATATTGGACAGGCCATTGCGTAAAGATGTACCAGCGCTTGTGTGGACGGAAATAGAACACGTGCGGCGCCACGGTGGGAGCGCCTGGAGAAAACACTGTGTGAGGCGCCGCGGGCGCCTGATCGAAATCTGTGAAATTCAGATAGATCGACCGATAGGCATCAGCAAACGCGGTGGCAAACACATGATATCTGTCATCGAAAAAAACGATTGATGGATCTTTGACATTGATGAAATTATCCTGAGGCGTGATCAGCGGTGGGGAAGACGTCCATTTCAGCTTGTCTGGCAGATCACACGCAACGGACTCTGCAGGCGGAACAAATTTTCCCCCGGATCTGGAGTAAATGGCGATGCCACTTATGGTGCCGTTATTAACGGTCGCCTCCAGTTCCACGGTCAGCGAACCGTCCTCTACCGCCATCTCGGGAACCATGATTTCCAGGGCCCGGTCGTGCCCGACCTCCTCGTATATATCCAGGTTCGCGATGACAGGCTGACCTTCAAGCTTCACGGTGAAGAGGCGGGAGCCGGCGGTCGTGTGATAGAGTTCGGTGAAGTGGAGTTTCAGGCTGTAGGTGGCATTGGTCACCGGAACTTCGTACTTGTAATTGCCATACCGCTCGCTTTGAAAGAGCGTATCCTTGGTCACTCCCTCAATGGTGTCGGCGGTAGTCACCACCGCACCGCCTGAATAGAACTGGTCAGCCTGGTACTTGACGTTGTTCAGGGTCGTTGCCGGTCCGCCGGCATTGATTGCATACACCAGGCGCGAGCCCACAGGGATTGCAGGAGGCGCCGATGACGGATCGTCTGAGCCTGAAGTGCTGTCACCTTTTTCGCAACCTAACAACGCCAGGCCCAGCATTACCAGCCCCAAGTTCCGCGCGCGTTCATGTATCTTGCGAATGCTCATTGACGTATCCATGCGTAAAAGGAATATCTGTCCAAAATTGCCAGCTTCCGGTTGCTGAATGCCAGACACGGGCGCGTTTACCAGTGGCGCAATCAGAATCTGAAAATGCAGTTATGACCGGGCCCCCTTAATTCTTAGCATCGACCCCCGGGACTATCAAGTCGCACCCACCCCGCCAGTTAACCTGTTCGCCTCTCCCACCCAATCCGGTTTCTGCATGTCCATCGCTGTCACGTCAGTCTTCACGCACGTCATTCGGCAGTCAGAACACCGAGCTTGTAGGGTCTGGCGTTGTATTCACCTTTGTAACCTTCGAGGTCGACACCCTGATACAGGAACTGCATGTTGCACGCGTCCAGCTCCATGGTTTCATCCCAACCGGCGCGCACCATTTCCCCGTGACTTATCTGGTGGGTCCATTGGCCCTTTGGGAAAGTGACATTGTTCAGCCCGGCAAACGGATCGTTCTCGCTGATCTTGTAAGGCGCCCAGGGGCCGTCCAGGGAATTCGAAATCCACGCCCTGTACAGGCGATTCTTCTCGACTATGCCCCATCCTTCGACCATCAGCAGATACTTGTCATGACCTTTGATCTTGTACACGTTGCCTGCCTCGAACAGAATGTTCTGGGGCCCGGCACTTGGTACGTCTGCGACTGTGACTTTGGCGATATCAAATTTCGGGAAGTCACTTTTAGGTGTTTTTACCTGGTACATCTTGCCGTCGTCCTTGAAAAAGAACATGTAACAAGTTGAGTCATTGCAGATCACCCAGTAGTCGAGAGCATTCGAATGACGGGCCTCGCCTTTGTCGTCGGGCCAGAACGGTCGTAACGGCGTCCAGCCGGCTGGATCAGCGATATCCTCCGAGCTGGACCATTTCGCGGGCCACTGGGTGATGATGTACCAGCGCTTATGCGGTTTGAAATAGAACACCTGGGGCGCAACCGCCGACCCACCCGGTGCGAACCTGGTGTGGGGCGCTGCACTGGCCTCGTCGAAGTCCTTGAAGCTCAGGTAAATCGACTCATAGAAATTGGAGGTACTGGAGAAGGCAGTGGCAAAGACATGATATTTATCGCCGTAGTAGACAATGGAAGGGTCTTTGACGCTCAGGTAACCTTTTTGCGGGTTGACTATTGCCGGCGAGGAAGTCCAGCGCAGATATGTCGGTAAATCACATCCTTCCGTAGGCGGTACGAATTTGCCGTCTGAATTGGAGAAGATGGCGAAGCCGTTAATACTGGCATTATCCTGTTTGGTGATCAGTTCGATAGTCAAGGACTCGTCCTTCACCATCACATCAGTCACCGTCAGCTCCAGCGCCGTGTCATGACCCGCCTCGGCGTACAGGTCCATATTCTCGACAACGGGCTCGCCTTCAACCACAACGTCGAAAATCCGTATACCCGGCGCTTCGTGAAACTTTTCTGCAAAATGGAGCCTTACACTATAGGAAGCGTTGGTGACGGGGACTTCGTACTTGTACGATCCAAAGCGTTCACTCTTGTAAAGCGTATCCTCGCTCGCACCCGCAACGGGTTCATGCGTGTGAGCGATTTTGCCTCCGGTGGCGAAGCGATCCTCCCCGTATTTCACAGCCCCGATGGTGGTCGCTGGCCCACCAGCATTGACGGCATAAACCAGCTGGTAGCCTTCAGGAATTCCTGAGTCACCTGAGGAGCTTGATGAGGCACTGCTTGAGGATGCCGACAAGACGCTTGAGGAGGAATCCAGATTGCTTGAACCCGTCGATCGCTCCGGGTCTCCACCGCCGCTATCACAGCCTCCCGTAGCCACAATCAGCAGGACGATACCCGCAGAACGAATAAAACAAGAACCAGTGCTCATTCCCAATCTCCACATGCTCCCCCGGATGGACGCAGGCGCGGATTCGCCCGCGACGGCCTGTTAAGGGATAGCACCATTCTCCGTCACTATCAACCGGACTGCGGACAAATGAACGGCGGACACACACGCAGGCTCCGTCAGATCAGGGCGGCAGCAGCGCCGACCCTGACCGCCACTATTCCGCAGCTCGGCTGGCAACCTGTTTCTCCCACATGAACCGGCGCCGCTCCTCGCCGTGCAAGTTCAGGCGGTCCGCTTCTACCTTTAATCGGTGAGAAATATGCTGAGCGGATACCCAATCATTGGTACGGCGCTCCCATTCGCGATCATTGGCCACTCTCATTTCCGCCTCCTGTTAACAGTTTCACTCCTGCAATCTAGCAATACACGTACCTGCCGCAGTGTTCATGCCGCTCCCCGTTCGTGGTGTAGTTGCCAATGATGCGATCCGTGCAACGCTTTAAAAACCTTTTTTTACCGACTTCGCAGAGTGCGCCATCACGCCGTTGCTTTGACTCAACGTTGCCGGTAGAGTCCGCGCATAACTAGAAATTTTATTCGTCTTCCTCACGCGATATAACCACCGTCACTGCGCAGCTGCGGCTGGCCTTGTCGGTATATAACCAAAATACTGCAGCTCTCAAGATGCAACCTGCCGAACCCGGTGCAAAAAATGCACTCGTGAACGTCAGGCTCGCGGATCTTGGGGACTGTTGTCGGAACAAGGGGACTTTCATGAAAATCTCGAATCTGAGCAGGATAAGCTGCTCCATTTTGTTGACTCTGGGGCTACTGACCGGCTGCGGCAGTTCCAACGAACCGGAAACGCCCAACGAGCCGGAAACACCAACTCAGCCAGAACAACCTGAAGAACCAACGCAACCGGAGGAGCCGGAGACGCCTGAAGAGCCGGAAGCACCCGAAGAGCCGGAAGAGCCTGTTACCAATTTCGGACCCATCAACTCCGGCGTGCGCACCATCCAGGTCGACGGCATGTCGCGCCAGTTCTATCTGCATGCCCCCTCCAGTTACAACGGCTCAACTGCGGTCCCTCTGGTCCTGGATTTCCACGGCATCTTTGGCAGTGGCTCCGGTCAGATGGGCAGCTCGGGTTACCGGGCGGTTTCTGAGCAGGCGGGCTTTATCGTCGCCTATCCGGACGGCATCGATCAGGCCTGGAACGTAGGACCTTGCTGCACCCTCGACCGCAACGTCGACGATGTGGCTTTTGCCCGCGCCATTGTTGAAACCATCTCGGAAGAAGCCAACATTGACGCTTCGAGAGTTTATGCAACCGGCTTCTCCATGGGTGGCGGCATGTCTCATTACCTGGCTTGTCACGCTGCGGACGTATTTGCCGCTGTGGCGCCCAACGCGTTTGATCTGTTGCAGCAGAACGCGCCTCAATGCGTACCTTCGCGGCCGATATCGGTATTGCTCACCCGGGGCACTGGTGATCAGGTCGTTCCGTACAACGGCGGTCCGTCCAATCCGCCTAACGGTCTGCCGACGATCAATTTCCTGGGCGCCACAGCAACCTACCAGAAGTGGGCTGAGCTGAATGGCTGTGCGAGTATCACCCAGAACCAGAATGGCTGTGAAATTCGCACCCAGTGTACTGACGGTGTAGAAGTTGGTTTGTGCACCCAGCAAGGCGGCGGCCACAGTCCAGGTGATGCCGCAGCGGGCTGGAATTTCCTGCAGAAGCACACACTCCCGCAGTGATAACATGTTCGCCGCCGCATCTACCGGCGGCGAACATTCTTCATTCATCGCCCAATAAAATCCCCGCTGGACTCCGGTTCAGCGGGGTTTTTCTCGTGGGTTTATCTGAACGGAATAACCCGACGTTTGCCGGCCTGGATCATCCGGCATGTGTAATTCATACCGAGAGCCGATACTGCCGGCCGATCCGGATATGCCACGATTTCGACATCGCCAGATGCTTATTCTTCGCCAACATTTTTATCGATAAATTTGATCATGTCCTTGAGTGCAGGTACCGCCAGTTGCTCGAAGCATCCATTGGTGTAATCGTTGCAGCCGCTGTCCAGAAAACCGTGGCCTTTACCGCGATAGATTTTCAGCTTCACTGGATGCTTCGCCTTTTTCAGTTGTTTCACATACTGCCTGGCAAGTTTGGGAGTAGTCATCTGATCCTTACTGCCGACAAGCACAAATTGCGGCGGCAGGCGATAAGCAGAGGCGTCGGGGATATAGTTGGCCGGAGAGGCTGCCTCGTAAAGGTCCGGTCGGGTTTTGAGGTTGACATCATTCCCAAACAATCCACGAGGTTCGGCTTTGGCCCAGTTCCAGAACGGATTATCTGCCGTTTCGAATCCCCCGGCTGCCATGCCCGACAGATCGAAGGCGGTGTAGCTCAGGATGACAGCCTGCACTTTCAGACCGTCCGCCGCAGCAACCTGCTCTGCCGTCGTTCCTTTGGGCAGATAGCTGGGCCTGAAACCCAGAGTCTTTCCTTCGAATCCGTCGGATTCCAGTGCCCTGCCCGCGAGCATGACCATTCCGGCCAGATGGCCGCCGGCACTGTCGCCGGTGATCGCAATCTTTTGGGGATCACCTTTGTATTTATGGATATGTTCTTTTACCCAGAGCACCGCGCCCATGGCGTCTTCAATAATTTCGTTGACAGTGACCGTGTTGTTCTGGTCGGCAAGCAGCCTGTAGTTGGTATTCACCACCACGTATTTGCCGTGAGACGCCAGATAGTTGGCCATGTCGCTCATGATACTTTTGCTATTCAATAACCAGCCTCCACCGTGATAGATGATCAGCACGGGATACTGGTCTTTGCCGGCGTCCGGCACATGGATGTCAGCCGTCAAGGCAAAGCCTTCAGGATTGGCCCACTTGATGTCCGGGTAGGTTTTTACTGGAGCCTGATTCCCGGAACCGGCGTGAGTGGTCAGCGAAACAGAGATTAGCAGGCAGGCGAGAATACGAAGAAACATAATATTCCTGGTTTATTTCTGGTGAAAATGGATCCCGCCACCAGGGGGGCGGGATCCATCTGGTGACATCAATCTGCGGTCAGCAGGCCTAACTTGTAGGGTCTGGCGTCGTAACTGCCATTGAACCCGCTCAGATTGGCGCCCTGATACAGGAACTGCATGTTACAGGCATCCAGCTCCATTGTCTCATCCGACCCGGCACGTATCATTTCTCCGTGACTGATCTGCTGGGACCACTGGCCGCCGGGGAAACTAACGTTGTTGAGGCCGGCGAATGGGTCGTTTTCGGTGGTTTTGTGCGCGACCCAGGGACCGTCAAGCGAGGTGGAAGTCCAGGATCTGTACAGGCGCCGTCCTTCAGATGCACCCCAGCCTTCGACCTGAAGCAGATACTTGTCCTGACCTCTGATCTTGTAGACGTTGCCGGCTTCAAACAGAATGTTCTGACCGCCACTGCCCTGGACATTCGATACCGTCACCTGATTGATATCAAAATTCGGGAAGTTGTTGATCGGGGTTTTCACCTGATACATTTTTCCGTCGTCCTTGAAAAAGAACATGTAGCAGGTGGAATCATCACAGATCACCCAGTAATCCAGAGCACCTGCATGGCCGCCATTCACGCCCGGCCAGAATGCTTTTACCGCAGACCAGCTTGAAGGATCACTGATATTGGTCGACGTTGTATATTTGGCGGGCCACTGAGTAATGATGTACCAGCGGTTTTGAGGCCGAAAGTAAAAAACCTGTGGTGCGACCGTCGAGCCGCCGGGAGCAAATGTTGTGTGTTGCGCTGCAGATGCCTGGTCGAAGCTGGAGAAATTCAGATAGATCGACTGATAGGCACTGGCGGAGCTTGAATAGGCCGTCGCAAACACGTGGTATTTGTTGTCGTGGTAAACGATTGTCGGGTCTTTGACATTCGCAAAGCCGTTTTTCGGACTGATAATGGCTTGAGACGAAGTCCAGCTCAGGTTGTTCGGCAGATCACAACCTTCCGGCTCTTCTGGTTCCACAGGCTGAACGAATTTCCCGCCCGCATCGGAATAGATGGCAAATCCGCTGATGGTGGCGTTATCAATTTCCGTGGTCAACTCGATGGTCAGCGACTCATCGGCAACCATGACATCCGTCACTGTGACATCCAGCGCGGTATCGTGCCCCACATCCTCGTACAGATCCATGCTCAGAATGACCGGCTCGCCTTCCACCGTGACATTGAACAGACGCGCACCGGCGGCCGTATGGTAAAGCTCGGCAAAGTGCAGTTTGAGGCTGTAAGTGGAATTGGTGACGGGGATTTCATATCTGTAGGCACCATATCGTTCGGTCTGATAGAGGGTGTCCTCGTTCACCCCGGCGATCGGATCTGAGGTGGAAATGGTAGTCCCACCGGTGGAAAAGCGGTCGGCCTGATATTCGACATTGTTCAGGGTAGTGGCAGACCCGCCGGCGTTAACCGCGTAGACCAGCGTGGATCCCGCCGGAATTGAGCCGGAGCTCGAAGAAGACGAAGACGAGGAACTGCTGGACGAGGATGACGAACTGCTGGACGAAGTTGAAGAACTGCTTGAGGATGTCGAAGAACTGCTCGAAGACGTTGAAGAACTGGCAGAGGAAGTTGAAGAACTGCTGGACGAGGAGCTGGAGCTCTCGCTGCCACAACTTGCCAGAGCCGCGGCCAGCAGGACTACACCCAGATTCCTGCTGATGTCACTGATTTTTTTGATTGTCATTGGCGTATCCATTATTTAACGGAAACCTGAACGGTTTTTGGTCACGTTTTTTGGTCGTTGTTATAGCCCGGTATCAGATACATCCCCCGCACTCCTGCAGCACCCGACTTATAGTCATCCTGATCCTATGATTATTTCATAGCGGGCGCCGTTTGAATGCGACTGACGTAACAATCCCGCATCCTGATACCCTCGATATCCGGTATTGATACTTGCAAAAATTTTCTGGCTCAGACTTTCTGGTAAAAGCGTTCGGCAAAAAGCTTCCGGAAAAAACTTCCGGACAAAAAAAAGCCCGGCAATGATGGACGCGGGGTCCTGCCGGGCGGGTATCAGATGCAAATCAGTTTAGAGATTTTTGCCTTTTTTGATCAACAGTTCCGCCTTTGATCCGGGAGCAGCTGGCAGGCCGGTCCGCTGGTCGGGCTGACCGCCGCCGACCCAGAGACTTGCCGTACCCGCGATGACAGCGCGGTGCCCTTCATTGTCGACGGTACTCAGCTGTTGCTCATCCAGGTTGAAGGTCACTTTCCGGGTTTTACCTGCAGGGATGTGCAGCCTCTGGAAGCCCACCAGCGTGCGGATGGGTGTCCCTTTGAGATCCGCGCGCGACAGGTAAAGCTGGACCACTTCGTCCGAATCCACGCTGCCGCTGTTGCTGACATCAACGGAAACGCTCACGCCGCCTTTGCCATTCCACTGCTTTGGCGCGACCTTGACCGCACCGTACCTGAACTCGGTATAGGACAGACCGAAACCGAAGGGATACAAGGCTTCGCCGGTGAAATACCGATAGGTACGGTTGGCCATGCTGTAATCACTGAAGTCGGGCAGGTCGGCAACCGATTTGTAGAAGGTTACCGGCAAGCGTCCGGCGGGACTGAAGTCGCCGGCAAGCATGGCGGCAACGGCTTCGCCACCCTGGCCACCGGGATACCAGGCTTCAACGATCGCAGTTGCCGCGGCATCTTCTTCATTAACTGCCAGCGCGCTGCCGTTCGTCAGGACGACGATGACCGGTTTGCCAGTGGCATACAGGCGTTTCAGAAGATCACGCTGTGCCTTCGGCAGCGCCAGATCGGTGCGGTCACCACCCACAAATCCGGGTAACGGCAGCGGCATCTCCTCGCCTTCTACCTGAGCGGTAATACCGCCGACATATACTATTGCGTCAGAGCTCTGCGCCATGGCTATAGCTTCTTCCGCACCGACATCGGAGGGCAGACTCCACACCAGTTTTTCATCACCTTGCTCTCCACGCTGGAAGGCTTCGATTTTCAACGTGTAACGTTTGCCGGCAACCAGATCCACAAACCCGCTGGCTATTGAGGGTCGCCAATCGACCTTCCATGCATCGATGACCAGTTTGTTATCTACCCAGATCCGATAGCCACCGTCCGCCAGATAACGCATTGAATAAGTACCACTTTCAGGCGCGGTGATAAATCCGTTCCAGCGCACAGCGCCGCTGGCCACCTCGTTCGTCCATTTTATCTGCGCATTGGAATCCACACGCTTGATCAGAGGTTTGCCGGTAAATTCCTTGTCGACGAAATACTCCGCATTGAGTCCGGGTTTGCGACATTTTGCATCCGCACAAAGTGCCTTGTCCGGCACAGGCGCTTGCACGGGGGCCAGCAATCCCAGCCCTTCCGCATAACGGATATTGTCCTCGCCAAAGCGCGCTCGCATCCCCTTCAAAATGGTCATCGGCTGCGATGGTGTCCCGTTGTAATTTCCCACCAGTGCATCGACGCTATCAGCCGTGGGGCCGATCACCGCGATGGTTTTGACACCGTCTTTAAACGGCAGGAAATTATCCTTGTTTTTCAGCAATACCAGCGACTTTTCCGCCGTCAGACGCGCCACTTTCCGGTGCTCATCGGTGTCGTTCTGGCTGGCCGTGATTTTCGGAAAAACCTTGGTGCGCGGGTCAAACTGACCGAGGCGCATTCTGGCTGTAAACAGCCTGATCAGGGAAGTATCCAGCTGCTCTTCGCTGATCAGTCCTTTCTTCAGCGCGGCGTGGATGTGGTCTGCTTCGTCGGCGTCGCCGCATATCAGATCCATCCCGCCTTCAAACGCCGCCTTTATGCCTTCTTCGGGCGTGGCCGTATAGCCATGGTTGCCACTGTGATATATGTCATAAACTGCGCCGCAGTCAGATACCACAAATCCTTCAAATCCCCATTTCTCACGCAATATATCCTGCATGAGGTGCTTGCTCGCGCACGCAGGTACACCACTGACTGCGTTGTAAGCACACATCACCGATTCGGCGTCGGCTTCCTGCACGGTAGCTTTGAAAGCTGGCAGATAGGTCTCTTCCAGATCTTTCGCATTGGGGTGGATGTCATCTTTATGGCGACTCGCTTCCGGGCCGCTGTGAACCGCGTAATGCTTTGGCGTCGCCACGGTTTTCAAATACCGAGGATCTTCGCCCTGCAATCCTTTAACAAAGGCTACACCCAGCCGTGAAGAAAGAAACGGATCTTCACCGTAGGTTTCCTGGCCGCGGCCCCAGCGGGGATCGCGAAATATGTTGACGTTGGGCGACCATACCGTAAGCCCGCCGAACCAGTCAGAGCCACCGAACCGATGCTGATTGGCGTAATGCAGTGCGCGAAACTCGGTGCTGATGACATCTGAAACCTGCAGCAGGAGTGCATCATCCCATGTTGCTGCCATCCCGATGGCCTGGGGAAATACGGTGGCGATCCCGAGTGCAGCAACGCCATGCAAACCCTCATTCCACCAGTTGTATTCACGCACACCCAGACGGGGAATGGCCGGGGCATCGTTAATGAGCTGCGGGACTTTTTCATCCAGAGTCATCCGCCCGACCAGATCCTTTGCGCGCTCGGAAAAACTCAGAGACATGTCCTGAAAGGGATAGGATTTTTTCTCAGGGGGAGCCGCGAAGGTATCCGCCGATCCCAACACGGCCAGCAGCAACATCGGTGTACACCAGCGTCGACGGAAACCATCGCTCCGGTTCTCAATTTTTTCTCGAATACAGCTATCGGTAAACCCGGCATTTTCCACGTTCAATGTGCTCCTCCAGTGCTTGCGTTTGAATTATTGAAACTTAACTTTCAGCCCGGAATTCAAAACGACAAACCACCGGACCAACCAGCCACTTTGCATGACCGGCATTCCGGTGGTTTATTTGTTTCGGGTTCGCACCTCTTGAGGTGCGTGTAAATTAGTGTGAACTGGGCCCTAGGGAACCTCTGATCAAGTCCGGACAGCGTCTGCGCGAGCCAAAAAGTTCAG
>CAZXLJ010000047.1:0-24664 GCA_964641175.1 uncultured Cellvibrionaceae bacterium | reverse complement strand
AGTTATGAAACAGCTTCTAAGTGGATTGCCGGTCATAAAGAAGTAAAGAACCGAAGGTCTGGCGTGCGGCAAAAAAATTCGGCACTGCCTGATTCTGTAAGGTAATTCGACTTAAAGGACGCAAAGTCGCCCGCGATGCGGGCCGGATTTTTATGACATTCCCGAACTGCGTAAAACTGCTGTGGAGGGTGTGATGCTCATCAAGCTATGAGGGCAAATTCGCTCCACGAGTCGCGAATTCCCCTTCAACCTTGTAAGGTTTTCCGACTCTTCCCTGTGATTTATATCAATCCTGAAATGCGTACGCAGCCTCTGATCTGAAGAGGAACGCTGCAAACAGGAATTGAGATGGTCGGACACGTGACAAAAAAAACCCGCCCTGTTTCCAGGACGGGGCAATGCTCATACCTTTGGGACTGCATTCATAAACAACCAACTAGGAGTGTGTGGAGGAAATGTGCTCGAAAAACCTCACACACCTGTTATGACCCGGCCCTCCCGGTAAAGTTCGCAAAAAAATTTAAATCTCTTTTACAATTTTCTGTAATTCCGAAAAGTTGATCGCTATCCCCGCTCTTTCAGGGCACGCTGGACCGATAATCAGTGCGCTTCATCCCAGTTCATTCCGATACCGGATTCCACGAGCAGCGGCACGGACAAGGTTTGCGCCTGCGACATGATAGCGACGATTTTATTGGGCACCGTCTCAACCACAGGGTCTGCGATTTCAAACACCAGTTCGTCATGTACCTGCATGATCATGCGCGCGTCGACTCGCTCCTGCTGCAGCCAGCGATGCACATTGATCATTGCTTTTTTGATGATATCCGCCGCGCTCCCCTGCATCGGTGCATTGATTGCGGTACGCTCGGCACCCTGACGCCTCATGGGATTGCGGGCATTGATTTCCGGCACGTAGAGACGGCGCCCGTTCAGCGTTTCGACATACCCGTGATCGCGGGCGAACTGGCGGGTGCGGTCCATATAGGCACGCACACCGGGATATCGCTCGAAGTACAGATCAATATACTGCTGCGCCTCCCCGCGCGAGATATGAAGCTGACGGGCCAGGCCGAACGCGGACATGCCATAGATCAGGCCGAAGTTGATTGCCTTGGCGCGCCGGCGCTGCTCGCCGGTCACTTCTTCCCAGGGCACGCCAAACACTTCGGCGGCGGTCGCCTTGTGCACGTCGAGACCAGCGCTGAAAGCGGTAAGCAGGCTGGCGTCCTCCGACAGATGCGCCATGATGCGCAATTCGATCTGCGAATAATCTGCCGCGAAAATCTTGTAACCCACCGGTGCCACAAACGCCTTGCGGATACGTCGTCCCTGCTCGGTGCGAATGGGGATGTTTTGCAGGTTGGGATCGGCGGATGAAAGACGTCCTGTCGCTGCTACCGCCTGATGGTAAGACGTATGCACCCGACCCGTGCCCGGGTTAATGATGGTTGACAGCTTGTCCGTATAGGTCGACTTCAGCTTGGCCAGGCCCCGATGCTGCAGGATGACTTTTGGCAGCGGATAGTCATAAGCCAGCTCCTGCAATACATCCTCTGCGGTAGACGCGGCGCCCTTGGCTGTTTTTTTACCTGCCGGTATTTTTTGCTCCTCGAACAGGATCTGGCCCAGCTGCTTCGGCGACGACAGATTGAACGGGCGGCCTGCAAGGGCATAAGCTTCCTGCTCCAGCAAATGCAACTGCCCACCCAGTTCGCGGCTATGCTCCTCCATGGCCTTTGCATTTACCAGGGTACCCCGATGTTCGATCTCCAGCAGTACCTGCACGAGGGGCAGCTCGATGTCTTCAAAGACCTGTAAGAGCGCCGGCTGCTCAGTCAGATGCGGCCACAGGCACTGATGCAGGCGCAGGGTAATATCAGCGTCTTCGGCGGCGTAGTGCGCCGCTTTTTCCAGCTCGATCTGATTGAACGTAAGCTGTTTGGCGCCCTTGCCGGCAATATCCTCGAAACAGACTGTATCGTGCTGGAGCAACCGTCGCGACAGCGAATCCATATCGTGGCGTTCGATGGAATTGAGCACATAGGATTCCAGCATCACATCCGCCCGGATACCCCGTAGCACAATGCCGTGATTGAGCAGCACATGCGCGTCATACTTGAGGTTCTGTCCCACCTTGTGGACCGCGTCATCCTCGAGCAAGGGTTTCAGAACCCCCAATACTTCAGCTTCGCTCAGCTGGTCGGGGGCGCCCGGATAGTCATGTCCAAACGGTACATAGGCGGCCTTCCCCGGTTCCACCGCGAAAGAAACACCAACAATGCGGGCCTTCATATAATCAAGACCGGTCGTTTCGGTATCGAAGGCGAAATAAGGTGCCTGCCGCAGACGCTCCAGCCAGGCGTCGAGCGCATCCCGGCTGAGTACCGTTTCGTAGTCGGTTGCTATTTTAGGCAGTGGGGGCGCGCTTGCGGCTTGCGGGGAAACTTGTTCCAGTTCTTCGACCCATGTTTTGAATTCCAGCTCGGTGAACCAGTGCAACAGGCCGGCGGTGTCGGGCTCTGTAGTCTGCAGTTCGGTAACGGACAGCTCCAGCGGCACATCTGTCTTGATGGTCGCGAGCTGCTTCGACAAGTAGGCCTGATCCTTGAACTCATTCAACTTGACGGCGAGCGCCTTGGCGCCGCGCAGGGACAGGCCGGCGACCTTGTCAAGATTGGCGTAAATAGCATCGAGATCACCCAACGCCTGAATCAAGCCCATCGCGGTTTTTTCGCCGACCCCCGGTACGCCGGGAATATTGTCGATCTTGTCGCCCATAAGGGCGAGGAAATCAATGACCTGTGGCGGTGCGAAACCATATTTTTCCCGCACTCCGGCGACGTCCAGCCGGGTGGCGGTCATGGTGTTGACCAGCGTAACGTGGTCGCCCACCAGTTGCGCCATATCCTTGTCACCGGTGGATATCACGACCTCGTACTGACATGCATGGGCCTGCACTGCGAGTGTGCCGATGACGTCGTCAGCTTCCACGCCGTCGATGATGAGCATGGGCAACCCCATGGCTTTGACAATGGCGTGAATTGGCTCGACCTGCGCACGCAGTTCATCCGGCATCGGCGGCCGGTGCGCCTTGTAATCGGCAAAAATTTCGTCGCGGAAGGTTTTGCCCTTGGCGTCGAATATGACAGCGATGGGACTGTGCGGATAATCCTTCACCAAGCGCCGCAACATACTGACAACCCCTTTGACCGCTCCGGTCGGAGTGCCTTTTGAGTTGGCCAGGGGTGGCAACGCATGAAATGCGCGATATAGATATGAAGATCCGTCGACCAGGACCAGAGGCTTTGAAGAGCTCATAAAGGTTGTTTTCAGACATTTCAGCGGGAATGGGAGCATACCCGATCCGAGCACGCATTGTTACCGCGCGCACCCATCTGACTGCATCCCTGGCCTCACTTTTCCTTCATGAAGCGCGCAATTTAGTTCTGCGCTGCTTCCGCCTCCTTCACCGACCGATAAAAGGTAACGTTCCTTTCTTCTTACATTTCAAAAAGTTAAAAACGTCGACGATTTTACCGCCAAAAAAAACTTGCTATTGTGAAAACCGATGTTACCATTCGTAACAGCAGGTAACACACAGCCTGCTACGGAGTATCGAAACAACCCATATCGATTCTCGGTATCAACCTGAACTCCCCGGAGGATTTATGACACGAACGGGTTATTTTGCACTGGCATTACTATATGCGCCCATCAGCGCTTTAGCCGGTGAGGTTGGTGCCAGCTTTCCACAATTGACAAACATTGAAGCCCCCCGGGCCTTTGCAATTGAGGAGACAGGTGCCAGCGCTGGCCAGCTTAAGGAACAAGTTTTAGTCGAGATCAATGGCCAGACCATTGATGAATATGTTTCCAATGCGACTGATGAACTGTCTCTCGAAATGCAAAAACGAATTCTGAACACGCTGCATGATGCACGCTCCGCCAGTGCGGTGGTGCAACTCTAGAACGTTTTTACTTCCCCGATTTTTGCGAGTTTTCCCTTATTCCCTATCCCGGCGCTGTCACCGCTGGGATGGGGATTTTTTTATTGGTAAACTCACCGGCCTGTTTTTTAGGCCTTAGATGATGAAACCCACTGCCCAAGTTTTTCTGCTTCTGGTTTTCGCCGCCGCTCCCCAGGCAAATGCCGCCCTTTTGGGAGATCTGTTCGAGAAGAATCCTTTCAGGCTCAGCCTGCCGGGAAACAAATCCCTTGCAGAGCAACTTGAGAAGCAACTTGCCGAACAGCGGGAAACCAGCGCTGAATACAAGGTGGTTGAAACCCGACAACGCATCATCCAGTTTGATCGGCGCACCTTGAAAAAGCTGCTGGAAGCCGAGGGCTTCTATGACGCCCAGATAGATGCGAGCGTCGAAGACGACAAGCTGCGTTATGCCATTGAACCCGGCCGGCCCTTCACCATTCAATCCGTTACCGTAAAATTCCCTGACGATGTCTCTTCGCCGGCAAAAGCGGTTTTGCCCGTGGAGGCGGGCAAGCGCCTGCGCGCCCAGGAAGTTCTGGATTCAGTCAAGATTCTGGAAGGCCACGTCAGGGAAAATCACTGCCTGTATCGGGTGAATGTCAGCTACTCCGCCCGCGTTGATCACAATTCCGCAAAGGCCTGGCTAACCTTCTCGCTGGCGGACAGTCCCGCCGTCACATTTGCACAACCGGAGCTGACCGGCCTCGAAAAGATCGACACGGATTACATGGCCCGCTACCTGACTTTCAATGAGGGAGACTGCTTCAAGCGGGAAGTGATAGAAGAGGCGCGTCTGGCCCTGCTGCAAAGTAACCTGATCGCCAGTAGCGATATCACCATCTTCGAGCCGGAAAACGGTCAGGTTAAAACCCGCTTCAATCTTACTGAGAGACAACATCGGACATTCCGGGCCGGTATCGGTTATGAAAGCATCACCGGTGTGGGCCTCACATTGGGCTGGCAACACCGCAATCTGTTTCATCGTGGCCGCCGTCTGGATATTGAAACACGTTTGTCTGAACAGGAGACTGGTATACGCACTGAACTGGTCGCCCCTCATTTCGGACGCAAAGGGCAGACTCTGACGCTGCACGCGGATGTCACCCGTGAAGTTCCGGACGCCTATGAAGTGGTCGCCGGCGAAATCGGTGCGACGCTCAACCGGCCCCTGCGCCGTTACTGGGCGGGCGATATCGGCACCGTACTGGAATTCAGCCGGGTGGAGGATGACGGTGACCAGACTGATTTTGCCTTGCTGAGCTTCCCCATCGGCTTGCAGTACAATCGCACGGGCAGCCTGCTGGACCCACGCTCGGGCTGGTCGGTCAACCTCAAGACGCAACCTTTTGTGGACTTGTACGCGACCGGCCGGCGCTTTGTGAAAACTTCACTGGTCGGTGCTGTTTACTTTACCGAAGACGACTGGAGCCTGCGGCCGACGCTGGCGATGCGCGCCTCCACGGGCACCATCAGCGGCACCTCACTGGAAGCGGTTCCGGAGCATCACCGCTATTACGTGGGCGGCGGTGGATCAGTCCGGGGATATGCCTACCAGTCCCTTGGCACCCTTGATGAGGAAGGCAAACCTGTCGGCGGGCTCTCCTACGGGGAAGCCTCTGTTGAAGTCCGCCTGCGCCTGGCGGAGAGTTGGGGCGCGGTCATTTTTACCGATGGGGGTTATGCTTACACCGACGAAATGCCGGAGTTCGGCCGCGATTTTCTTTGGGGCGCGGGTATTGGCCTGCGCTATTACACGTCCTTCGCACCCTTCCGGCTGGATATCGCCACGCCGATGACGCGACGCCGCGACGCCACAGGCGCGAGAATCGATAACGACATCGAACTGTACATCAGTATCGGTCAGGCGTTTTAAGCAAGCAGCCGAACGCTTCCTTTCTGAGCTGACGCCAGCGGACCGCACGTATATGAACAGACATCCCGGTTGCGACCGCCACGGCACCATAGAATCATAGCCTGCCACTGTGAACAGGCCCGGTTAACGAGTTACGTATGACATTGAGTACTGTGCCCCGCATTGCGCTGCGCATTCTATTGGGTTTGCTGGCTCTGCTTTTTCTGGTGATTTTATCGGTCGTAGTGATTCTTGCTACCGAGGCAGGTCGCCTGTGGCTTGTCGATCAAGGTATCCACTTTGCTGAAAAGGCCGGCATCGAGCTGAACCTCGAGGAAATCTCCAGCCCCGATCTTGGCCATTGGGAGATCGCGAGCGTCGAAGTCTTCATGTATGGCAAAGCGCTGGTTCAGGCCGATGGAATCGTGTTTCGCTGGCTACCCTTCGCTCTGCTGCAACGGCAGCTGCATGTTAAGCAGCTGACCGCTGACAAACTGCACTACATTCAGCCCGAGCCCACTGACACCGAGAAACCGGAGAAAACCGAGGGCGGCGGTAAAACCTGGCCGGTTACTGTGGAGCAGCTGGCGGTCAACGAGTTGGGGATCTTTGACCAGAACCGTGAAGATCTCGTCCCTGTGCTTTCGATGCAGGCGTCCGCGGAGCTGTTTCATGTGGACGCACCGGTCCAGCTGGACGCGCTTATTACCACACTCAACGCGAATCAGACCACTCTGGAAGTCAAAACGACAGTCATATCTCCCCAGGAAATCCGCCTGACCGGCTCCATCCGGGAGATCGCCGGCGGCTGGCTGGCGGAGCAGCTGGATCTTCCCCGAGGCCAGGGGCTGGATGCGCAGTTCGCGGTGGAAGTGACGCAAAATGAAGACGAGATCGCCGTAGATGTGGAGACCTTGACGCTGCCTTTCCTCCAGCATCAGCTCGCAGCGCGCGGCAGTGCCAACATACAGCGCAGCACGCGCACGATCATCATCAAGGATTTTCTGCTCGACATTGACGAACATCGTCAACGGGTCAAGGGGACCATCACACCCGATGACCTGTGGCTCGATGTTTCCCTTTCGGAGCTGCCCTTAAGCCTGGCGCAACCCTGGCTGCCGGAACCGGTCGAGGGAAACATCAGCGGCGATTTCAAGGCGGACTGGTTTTTTGCCGGCGACCAGAAATGGCCGAATGCGGACGGGCGCACTTCTTTTGACTTGAAGGTTCGTGAGCAATCCGTGCGCGGACAGGTGGAGGGCGTTCTCAAGAAAAATCTGGCCACTCTGCGGCCCAGCTGGATAATGATCGAAGAGACCCGGCTCGATCTGGAGGGTGTCTTCGATCTGACCGGCGACGCCAACGCAGTCACTGCCCGTCTCCGGAACTTCGACTCCCGGCTACTGAAGCCCTGGCCCGTGCCCTGGCCCGCCGATCTCGCGGTGGCCAATAAAAACCTGAATCTCGAGTTCAAGGGATCATTCCAGAAACCGGTCGTGGCTGCCGCCGGCGATGTACGCGCAAACTATCGCGGCGAAAATGTAGCCGTTAACCTCGACGGCGAGGCGTCACTGCAATCGGCACAGTTTCGGCGGTTGCAGGTGAAGGCGCTCGACAGCGAGCTACTTGCCAGTGGCCGCCTCGACTGGGAGGGAGACAGCACCGACCTGAAAGCCCGGTTCACCCGTCTGAATAAACGCCTGATGCATTTTGTACCGGAAGAGTTTCACGAGACTGTGCCGGAAGAACTGCAATTCGACAGTTCCGGGCGCGTTCGCATTCGCGGCAAATTGACCCAGCCCACCGTAACCGCCGATCTGGTGGTGGATGGCGAGTATCTGGAAGCGGAACAAGCGATTCCCTTTTCGCTGATTGCTGATGGCGAAGTCGCCGTAGCGCCTCTGGAGCTTCTGAAAATGAACGTGCAGTCGCTGGAACTTAAACTGTTTGACCAGCCGGCGGCGGCACTGCGCGGCACCTTTTCCGCGGAAGCCATGGCCCTGCACCTGTCAATGTCCCGATTGCCCACGCGCGCACTTGCGGCTTTTGGCGTGACCGCCCTGACGGGCGAAGCCGAGGCGGAACTGAGTCTGTCCGGCAAACTGGATGCCCCTCTGCTGCAGGGCCAGATCGGCTACCGTAAAGACTTGCAATACCAGCGTCGCGGTCGCACCCAGACGGTCCCGGTGGTGCTGGACGCCGCCTTTTCCCAGCGCGGCGAGCAATTGCGACTGGACCTGGACCTGCAGCAGAGCCGCCAGTCCGTCGGTCGCGTAACGGCGGAAATCCCGGTCACACCCTACGTGAGCGCGCTCCGGCAGAAAACCCCGCTGCCACTGGTGGGCACCATAAAGGGCGATCTGGATCTGATGACCGTCAACATGCTCCTCGACAACGATCTTCATGAATTTGACGGTCGCCTGGTGCTCGACACGCGCCTCAAAGGAAATCAGGATGCACCGGAACTGTTCGGGTCCATCCGCATGGTGGACGGTGCTTACGAAAATGCCATCGCCGGTACCGAGTTGCGGGAGATCAACGCAACCATCGAAGGCGAAGGAACCATCCTGAAAATGGCCTCTGCCAGTTTGCAGACCCCGGGCGGCGGCAACATCTCCGCCACCGGCCACATTGACTGGCTCAAGGCACAGACTACCGACCGCGACGCCATCCGCTTTGACGTCAACGCGCACAAAGCCCAGCTGGTCAACCGTGTGGATGTCGCTGGTGAGGTTAACGGTGATATCGCGCTGGAGGGACACCTCAAGGACATCTGGGTAAAAGGTGAAATTGAAGTGGCTCCGCTGAACATCAATATCAGTGCCGCCGGCGGCAGTTCGATCCCGAGTATTGATCTGGTCGACGTGAATGCCGTACCGGAGGACGCACAGCGCGGCGAAGAATCAGCCATGCCCACCGTCCACCTGGATTTACGAATTTTCACCGAACAACAGGCTTATCTGCGCGGACGCGGACTGGACACCGAGCTGCATGGCGAAATCCGTTTGTCGGGGACTACCGCAGAACCCAGTTATATCGGCGAATTCAACACGCGCCGCGGCCGTCTCGATATCCTCAACAAACGCTTCACGTTGACCGATGGCCAGGTGCGTTTCTCCAACGACGTCATCGGTCTTAATATCACCGGCGCCTATTCCGCTGACGAATTCGATTACGAAGTCCGGGTATCGGGAACCGCTGATGAACCCAAACTGCAATTGTCATCCACGCCCGCACTACCGGAAGACCAGATACTGTCACGTCTGATATTCGGCAAATCAGTTCAGCAAATCAGCGCATTCCAGGCAATCCGGCTGGCCGCCGCCGTGAACTCGTTGCGCAGCGGCAGCTCGTTCGATCCCATCGATAACATGCGGGAACGACTGGGAATTGACTCTCTCACCGTGGAGGGCGATGTCGGCCAGGGCGATGTCAGCGTCGGCGTGGGCAAATACCTCAGTGACAGGGTCTATCTGGAACTGGAAAGATCCACGAATTCCAACCTTCCCCAACCCTGGCAAAGCACGGTGCAGATAGAGTTGACACCGCTGCTGACCCTCAAGGGTGGGACAGGCGAAAGCGGCAGCGGGGGTGCGGAACTCTTGTGGGCGAGAGATTATTGATGTACGGCCGCCCCCCATTTCCGGCGAAGAAACGGCAGGCAGCAAAGCGGATAATTCGCCAGTAACCAGCTGCGCACACGGGTTTTTACATCGCCCCCCGTTCGCAGGGACTCCAGTGCCAGCGCCCTTCCCTCTTCCGCGTTTCCATGCAGATGCGCCAGCTCCGCCTGACGGCTGAGAAAATAGCCAATGCGCCCATGTACTGCGCGAATCGCGAGGGCCAGTTCCAAGGGAGGCGTCTCGGCGGTTGCGATCATTGTCTGCGCCGTGGATTCCATTTCCAGCATGGCCAGCGCCATCCGTTGCACCCGCAGATAGCATTCGAGCCGCCGGCTCACCGCCGCAGTGTCGGTGGCATCACTGAGCCCCCGCGCTGTTCGCACCCGGGTAATCCGGGCAAGGCCTTCATTGATCAGAGTGACCGACGAACGGGAGATCAGCCGATAAAACAACGCCGTATCCTCCGCCACCCAGAGGGATTCGTCGAAGCCGCCCAGCTCCCGCATCAGCGACCGGCTGATCAGCAGCGTCTGTACCATCGGGTGCCGCACGGTCCTGACCATTCGCGCGAGCGGGCGATGGTAAGTTCGAGCCGTACCGGCGGACAGCGTCGGGTCCAGCTGCGCAATCTCGTCATAACGGCTGCCGTCGTCCTGGCAGATACCGGTAAAACAGGCGTCGCTTGTCTGAGCCGCTATCGCCTGCCACTGCTTTTCCAGTTTGTCCGGAAACCATTCATCGTCAGAATCGAGAAAAGCCAGCCAATCTCCCTGGGCCTGGCGAATGCCAAAATTGCGGGCACTGCTCACGCCTCCGTTGTCTTTGCGGAAATATCTGACCGCTGCCCCCATGGCGGCGCACTGGCGGGCGGTGTCATCGGTGGAGCCGTCATCGACAATGATGATTTCCAGCGGCGGCGCGGTTTGCGCAAGTACACTTTGCACTGCTTTGGTAAGCACTTGCGCCCGATTGTAGGAAGGAATGATGACACTGATGGATAACACACGGATTCCTGGGTGAGCATCTGAAGCGTCCGGACGGCCAATTCGGTGACTTGATTCGACGTCGTCAGGGGAAGCAAGTGCCGGGATGAACGTGAACGACACCACTATGCCAATGCGGCGGCATTTTAATTTTTTATGACCGACGCTGTCAGCCGTTGCTTTCGCATTGCGTCCGGGTAGAATGTGACGCGCGTCAAGTGCCTGCGGGTTTCAAGCAGATATCCGAAAATTTTCTGCAGGCGGGACGTTTATGGTGCGCATCAAGGGTCTGCTGACGTTTGTTACCGCCGCTTCTTTTTTTGAGGTGCACAGCGCCAGTGGTTTACCTCGAATCGTTACCAGAGTGTGGAAAATACTGCCGCATTACAATCTGCCAAGCGGTAAGCGCCCGTAAGAAAAGCCCACGACACGAGTAGTGCCCGCAAGACACCTCACAAATTTCCGGAAATCACTTCGCAATTGGTCACCTTAAATGGATGTACCGGGAGAGACGGGTGTAGGACGGCGAACCAGGGCCTGTTAACACAAATTTGATTGCTCCTGCCGGAGGTCATTTTTTCGGCGGGCGAGGCCGAGCGAGTGCTGTCTGGTATTCCAGATAAGCGAGATCGAACGCCGCCGGGCGGAAAAATGCGCCCGGCCCTTCGGGTTGCGGTTGAAAAAAGCCACTCGGCGTCGCTCATCGTTCATTTGGAAGAGCCAAACTTTTCTCTTCGCTTCTTGACTGGCGGTTTTTCAACCACCGCAGGAGCGATCAAATTAGTGTTAACAGGCCCTTAATATTGATCCATTAGGAGAGGTTATGTTTTTGAAGTGGCATCGGACAAGACAACTGGTTCTGGTCGCGGCGGCAGTGCTGAGCAGCACCGCAGTAAGCGCCAAGCCCTGGAAAGGGGCGGAACTGATTACCCGTGAGGAATACAAATACGGCGCATTCGAAGCGCGCATTCGGGGAGCGGAAGGCTCGGGCATGATCACCGCGTTTTTCCTGTGGAAGAACAACTCGGAACATAGCAACGTGCCGTGGCAGGAGCAGGATTTCGAACTGTTCGGCAAAAACGGCCGGTACCAGACGCAGGCCATGACGCCGGGAGATCCGCGCACGGAAAACGTGACCATGCACTCGCTGGCCACCCCCATCTGGGAAAATTACTTCACCTACCGGATGGAATGGACGCCGGAATATCTCGCCTGGTACGTCGATGGCCACCTGGTCCGCATCGAAACTGATCCGGTCGTTTATGAGCAGATGCTGGATCCGGATATTACTGATCCTGCCCAGCTGCGAATGAGCCTGTGGGCTGGCGACTATCCATGGTCCGGAGAACTGGATCGGTCCAAGGTGCCGGCTGCGACCTTCGTGGACCACATCGCCATTTACAAATACACACCAGGAGAGGGAGAAAATGATTTCACCCTGCACTGGCGCGATGACTTCGATTCCATCAATACAGATCGCTGGTGGTTCGCCAACTGGACTTTTGACCCCTCCGTCAGCGATTACATCGGTAGCCGGAACGTCGCCGCCATCGATGGCAAGCTTGTCATTGCCTTCACCGATGAAGCCAATACCGGCGTGTTCCCGAGCTATGTACCGGCCGACAATCCGCCACTGCCGCCGGTTGAAAATGCCGATTATCTCCCGGTGCCGGTTCCCGGACGCGTAGAGGCCGAAGAGCCTTCGGATTATTTCGATACCTCCTACGGCAATAAAGGTTCCGCCGAATGCGGTGAAACCAATCTGGACGCCGGTCTGATCCCCGGTACCGATGCCTGTCATGTTGGCTGGACCGTCGCTGGCGAATGGTCGGAATACATCGTGACCACCGAAACCGGCGGTGACTTTACTATTGACCTGCGCGCCGCTACCGCCGTTTCCGGCCGGACGGTCAAGGTAACCCTTAATGGCGATACCATCGAGTCCAAACTGGCAATACCGCAGAAGGGCTGGCAGAACTACGCTGCAGTTTCTTTGCCGGTCGAGTTGCATCCGGGCACCAATACAATTCGAATCATCCACAATACCGGTAGCGTCAATATCGATTTTTTCGATGTGAAAAAACCCGGCGCAGATGTGGCGCTTGTACCAGGTCGCATAGAGGCTGAGGATTATGTGGATTTCTTCGATACCACACCGGGCAATTCAGGCACTGCTGCCTGCAGCACCACCAATGTCGATGCCCAGGCGACCAGTGATGCTGATGGCGACTGCAATATTGGCTGGACAGTCGCCGGCGAGTGGCTGGAATATGTTGTTCAGGCAGACAAGGATGCGGATTTCGATCTGAACCTGCGTGTCGCCTCTGCCATTACCGGCAAGACATTGGGTGTGGAAATTGACGGCAAGGTGACGGCCAATAAAGTGGCAGTTCCCGTCGGCGGCTGGCAAGCATTCAAAACAGTCACTCTGCCGCTCAGCCTGACGGCGGGTGAACACCGGGTGCGCATCAAATTCGAGACCGGACAAGTGAATTTCAATTATCTGGAATTTGTTAAACGCTGACAGCGTGATGCGGCGGCTGTTTTCCATCAGCGAGAACAGCCACCGCTACTTCCCGTCTTCTATCTGATCCGTTAGATAAATTCCGCGCTCAGGTTTCACTTCTGTCCAAGTTTGCGCTTGATGGCAGCCGCCGCAAACCGGGGTACCAGGGCGTATATCAGCGGCTTCCCATATCCCCATCCCCTGCCAAGATATTTCAAGGATGTCGAGGCGGTTTGTAAAGCCTGGCTCCGGTCGCCCGAGATCACACTCAGGTAGGCGCTTTCGGTAAAATGCCCGGCCATATTATTGTCGGGATCTTCCAGCATCGCTTTGTTTGCCGCATAAAATTCGCCAAAGGATAGCAATTCCATGCCGCGACGCAGGCGTGCGCGATTGATGACAGACAGCAGATGCCTGGCACGTTCTTCCGGGCGCCGCCGGGTTATGGAATTCGGATTGACCCGATAGTAATACAGTGATTCTCCCACCACCTGGATCGCGGCAATTTCACCGGCCCGTAAAATAAAGTCGAGCCCCTGACCAATTATCAAAGATTCCTCGAAACGCAGACGTCGGGCGAGCTGCGATTTCACCATCATCGTCGGATCGTGGGCGGGCATCTTGAACTGCGCAATAAGCTGTCTGCACTCCGCCGGCGATAAAGCTTTGGCCCTCGGTGCGACTACCCGGTCCGCAATAATCAGCGCATGCCCGGACATGGCCAGTTCAATCCCCGAATTTTTTGCCATCGCTTCCAGCAACGCGGCGACCCGGCGGGGATGGCTGATGTCGTCGCCATCCTGGATCACAAAATAATCGCCGCGTGCCTGCTCCATCAAGGTATTCAGGGTTGCCGCCTTGCCTTGATTACTCTGCCGGAAGATCCGAATGCGCGGATCTTTGACGGACTCCATTCGGGCGAATGTTGCATCCGTGCTGCCGTCGTCAACCACGAGGATTTCCAGGTCGCGGTAGGTCTGCTCAACCATGCTGGTCAAGCTGGCTTCGATAAAGGGTGCGACATTGTGGGCGCTGATCAGAACTGACACGGTTGCCATTTAGATGCCGGCTTGCCTCGCAATAAATTAAACGGGTGCGCTGATCTTTCATCCGCAAAAGATCGGTTCGTCATTGATACGACGGGTCTTACTGACTTTTCGGACCGCCTTTGCGTCGGAATACGGCCAGCATTTTATCCGCATAAGGGCGCCCGAATATGGCGAGAAATAACGCTGGCACTGACAGCAGCAGCACCACTGCCGTCGCCAGAATCGTGGCGAGATCGCCCCACTGTGTCAATTGCAGCACCATAAAAATCAGTAATCCCGACGCGCCGGCCAGCAACATTACTTTGGCAATTGCTTTTAAATAGTCGCCCGCCAGTACGGGCAAGTGGCGAGCCGCAAACCAGGGAAACAGCAGTAGCACGATTGACATCACGATCAGATACGCCGTGGCCACACCCACTCCGCCCCAGGGTAATCCGAGCGCGAAGGCAGCGATGATGGGTATAAATGTGGAAGAGGTCCAGATGGCGTATTTTTTGGGCTGGTCGCATGCTACAAAAGACCACCCCAGGGGCATGGCAAATGTCGTGCTGATACTCGCCAAGGCAAGCAGTGAAAAAATCCGGGCCGACGGAACCCACTGCTCGCCTAAAACGAAACGCAGCAACGGCTCGGCGATCAGTGCAGCCCACAACATGGCCGGGGCGATGGCCACCCCCAATACCACCACCAGTACCTGCAACCCCTGCCGCAGCTTCTCCGGGTCGCTCCTGATCTGGCTCAGGTAAGGCACCACGGCACCGCCCACCGGCGTGAGCACCTGCCACACCGGCAGCATCATGATGCTGTAGGCCATGGTGTAGTATCCGACCTCGCGGGTATCAAACTGCCAGCCGAGTAAAACCTTGTCCACATTTTTGGTCAGCGCGCCCAGTGCAATGCTGAATATCATCAGCCAGCCGAAACTCAGAATGGCTTTGATCTTGTTCCAGTCCGCGTGGGGTGCACCGGGAATCCACCGCGTCAGTATCCAGATCAGGATTGAATGCACACACTGCCGCACTAACGGCGCCGCCACCAGAGCCCAGTAACCACCGCCTGTTATGGCGACGGCGACACCTGCCAGCAACCCTGACAGCGAACCCGCTATCTCCGCGATGGCGAACAGATCCTGGCGGTAACAGCGTTTTACCAGGGCATTGTGCTGCGAGGCAAATACGGAAATGAAAAAAGTCAGCGCCAGCACGGCGGCCACCGGTGCCAGCCGGGGTTCGTCATAAAATGTGGCGATCAGTGGCGCGGAGGCGAAGAAAACAATGGCGAGAAAGGTGCCAACGGCGGCGCTCAACCAGAAAGTGAGGGAAACGTCGGCTTGATTCAGATCCCGTGAACGCAGGGTATAAAAGCTCACGCCACCGTCGGCAAAGATCGTCACCAGCGCTACCAGCGGCATCACCATGCCCACCAGCCCAAAGTCGTCCGGCGACAGCAGTCGGCCGAGAATCACGGCTGTCCCCAGGCTGGCGACAAAGCGCACTATGCCGGATGACAGGGTAATGCTTGCGCTCTTAACGACGCGGCCGCCGCTCACATTGTCGGCCTGCGCCGCCCAACTCGGTAAACCCACCAGAAAAACCCCTGCTTCAGCGTAAGCCCGGCCACTACCGGCAGCGCCCATCTATGATGATCGCCGGATTCCGGTTGCCGGTTCGATTGCGTGGCGGCCGATTATACGGCCTCTTACTCCTCGCAGTGAGATCCAATGAACTCCATCAAGAGGCGAGCCCCGGCCCTGATCGGTCTTTGGTTTATCAAAATCCCACGAGCAAATCAAAATAGAACTGGCTGTCTTCATCCAGATCACGCCGACTTTCCCGGTCAATCGAACCGACATCGCGGGTGTAATCCACCGCTCTGGCGTAGCTGAAGCTTGCCCTGGCCTTCTTGAAATTTATCTTCAGGCCCGCCCCCAGGTTGGCCGATCGCATAAAAGTCGGTGCGGTCGTCCGCCCCTCTCCCGACTCCTCAGTGATGCGAAACCCCACGTTCTCAGTATCACTGTAGGCAGCATCGACAAAAATGTAGGGCTGGATCACATCACTGAGGCGTTCACCGAAAACCGTCTGGGACAAAAATGGGGGGCCGTTGAATATCCAGTCGGCACCAATAAAAAAGCCACGATCCCCGTTATATTGATTGGTACGCAGACCTCTCAACCGGTTGGGTCCGGCAACGGAAAACTGGTTGGTCGATGCCAGCGCCGATTCTGCGAACTGCCCCGCGGTGCGCACTACCAGTCGCGACTGGGCTTTTTCGGTAAATGGAATCTTGATGAATTTCAAATATGTGTAATTGAACGCGTAGATCAACGGGTTGTCTTCCTGCCCTGCATTGCGGCCTTTGACAAAATCACTGTAGGTAAGCCGCAATCCGCCCTGGTGTAAAGCACGGCTACGTTCGTGCAAAACGTCGAAGTTATAAACCAGATCCAGATTGCGCACGATATCGTCATATTCTTCCTGATCGATTTCGGGCAGGAAAGCCATGGATTCTTCACCCAGATCGTAGAGGCTTTCAATGTCGGTATCGACTTCGGATACCCGCAGTTCCACAGAATGATTTTTGACGCGGCTGCGCTGAACGATATAGCTGAGCGCGGCATCAAGCACCAGTGAATCACCGGTTACCGAAATGCCGTCAACGCTGTTGGTGACAAAATCATTGGTGGAGGCACCCAGAGTAAATTTCGCTCGCGGGCTGAATACCGGTACGCCGTAATGGATCGAACCATACAGCGAATTGGCCGGCTCGAAGGTGCCCAGTATGCCGATGTGCAGCTGGTCGCCGATGCCGGTCGGATTGTTCCAGTAGCCATCCACATAAGTGCGGTATTCACCGGTGCTCTCGGAGCCGTGATTGTCCAGCCGCAGGTTCCCTTCGAAGCGTTGCTCCCGCACCAGATTGACATTGAGGCGGGTGTCACCGACCTGCTGGCCCGGTTCGAAAAACGCCTGGGCGGAAAGACCCGGCATATCGTTAACAAAAAACAATCGCTCTTCAATGGTTTCCGCCGTGACCGGTTCGCCGACTCTGTCTTCAAAAACCTTGCGCACTGTCGCCGGGCGGTAGTGCCTGTTGTTATGGATCACCACTTCGCCAAGATTGCCCAGCAGCAAGGTGAGCGTGACGATGCCGTCGCGCACCCGTTGCTCCGGAATATAGGCCTTGGCAAGAATAAAACCGCGTTCCCGGTAATAGCGGGTGATGGTATCAGCCACGCTTTCGATCATACCGAGCGTTACGCCGCGCTTCTGCCGTTGCTCGCGGATCAGGAACACCAGCCGCTGCACCTCGTTGGTACCGACCGCCGCCTCCTTGGTGTCTTCTTCGATTTCCGCAATCAGATCGGAGATCTCGCCGACTTCATCCAGCGTGTAGCCGGATTCGAGCATTTCGCCTTCGCTCATCAACTCGAACCGGATGCCTTCCACCAGCCGGTTGAGGGATTCTCGGGTGATACCCAGTTCGGGGTACTCCACAATTCCCTGGACCCGAAATTGCGTGATATTGAGCCGCGGGCCGCTCATTGGATCCGGGTCACGTTCCCGGACGCCGGGGATATCCATGTCCTTGAGCAAGGACTCTCTTTCCATTTCCGGCACCTCGGTGGTGTCAGGCATTTCCAGAAAACCTGCCTGTGCAGAAGCAGCTGTAAGGCACCCCGCTATCAGTGCCAGCGTCGATCCAGTTATTTTCATGATTGGTCCAGTCAAAAGCGTCTTGCCGCTGTGAAGTGATGTCGCAACTCTGGAGCTCGGGGCCTGTTGATCAATAGTCCCCTTCTTCGAGTTCGTATTGCTGATCCTGGGGAAGGCGCACGGCCACGTCGTTATAAAAGAAACTCTTAACATCCGTGAATAGTGCCGGATTGATTTCTTCGAGCGGTTCGATTGAAGTGCGCCAGTCGTCGTATTTGAAGGCACCGGTGAACACTTCCTGCTTGCTGCCGGTATTGTGAATGGAGCCCACCGGCGTGGAGCCGACAATGGACGCGTCCAGCGCGTCAATCCACAAATCACCCTCACCCACGCCGCCCAGATCCGCCCGGACCTGGGCAATCCGCGCGGTGATCGCCGGGATGCCCTTGCTGCCCAGCTGCCGGATGTCTCCGTAAACCGAGCGAACGGTGGCTGTGCCGCCACTGCCATTGCGATCTTCCGCCACCACGGCGTTGCCTTCCAGCATGATGTCCTCCGATGCGATGATCTCTACATTGCCGCCGCCGGTGCTGGCCGCCGTCACTCGCAAATCACCCCGGTTGACCAGGGCGATGTCGCCCTCAGCGGTGGAGGCATCAACCGACCCCACTTCCGTTTCCAGCTTATCTCCGCCGCCAATACCGCGCGCCGCTGTCGCCGCGAAATCCTGTCCGGTCACATTAATTTGCTCCCCGTTGGCATCCGTGATCTGTCCGCCAGATGCGGTGACCAGCACTTTGTCGCCACTCACTACCGCGGCCAGTTCAATATCGCCGCCGGCAGCCAGCGTGGTATTGCGGCCCGCGTTGATAACGCTCTCGCCCAACATTGCAAGAGAACCGTCGCCGCCTGCGTTCAGATTCACATCGCCCCGCGTGGCGCTGACATTGGCATTCTGTTCGATCGAACCGTCGGCGGTACTGATGTCCACACTATCGCGCGCGCTGATATCCCTGTTGAGATCCACGCTGCTGCCGCCCTGTACCGTCACATTACCGCCGGTTGCGGTCACCGCGCCGTCAAGGGTGACCTTGTCTGCGGTAATTTCAATAGTTTCAGCCGTCAGCGCGTCACCCGCCTGCAGATCGGCATCGGCATCGATACGAATGCTGCCGCGCTCCGCCTGCAGCAGAGTGTTGACGCTCATCGAGTAGCTGCCGCTGGAGATATTGATATCGCCCTGCGTCGCGCTCAAATTGCCGCCGGTGACTACCAGTTCGCCCCCCGTCAGGGAGATGGACCCCGCATTGATTTCCTGTAATTGCAAATCCCGGGAGGCGGAAATTGTTACCTGCTCACCGCGAGTTGCCGCGCCGGTTGCCACGACGACACTGCCGTCCTCGGCGGTCGCCTCAAATGCACCGGACGCAGTGATCGACGCATTCTGCTCGATGGACGACGCCGACCACAGTTGCACTGCACCCCCGCTGTTCAGAGGAGAATTCTGCACGATGCGCCCGGCCTGAATGGCTATGCCGCCGTCATTCGTGGTAATGGCGCCGTCAATTGCTGCGAGTCCCGCGCCCGCATTCAGGTTGACCGAGCCGGCATCGATGGCTTGCATCGCCGTAATGCCGTCTGCGGTTGCGCTGAACTCGCCACTGGTTTTTATCGTCCCCAGTTGCAGTGCATTGCGGTCAACGATGATGGCATTGCGCGCACCATTGATCGTCACGCGATTGAAATCGTTGTCCGGGCTCGCCAGGGTGATGTCTCCGGCAGCCTGCAGCTCGGTATCGCCAGCAATCAGCAGTGCCGAATTCGCGGTGATATCGCGGCCGCCGGTCATGCGCAGATTATCCCCGACAACTGCACCCAGGCGAATCGTGGCCGCATTTTCCAGCGCAATATCACCGCTCGACCAGAGATAAATATCACCGGTTAACTGATTTTCGCCGGTGAGCATAATGTTTCCGGCTTCTGTCGTCACCCTGAAGTCATTGCTGGATCGCAAAATGCCGCTATTTGTGAGCTGGCCATTGTTCAGTGTCAGCTCGAACAAACCGCTGGCAACAAATTCCGCGAGGTTCAAACCATTCTGCTCCTGCAGAAACACGTCGCCCATGACATTGCGCACCACCAGGTCATTCACGCTCAGGCGCAAGGCCGCCGCGGCTGTTCCCACGCCCACGTTATTTTCCAGAACAAGCTGGTTCGCGGCGATGGAGCTGGCCTGGGCGTCCCGGGTTACTACCCGCCCGCCGCTCAAAACCAGTTGAGATTCAAATGCCAGATGGCCGGCAATGTCGATGGTATTGGAACTGAATGCATTGACGGTGAGCTGGTCCCGCTCAAAAAACCGGATGTCGGCGCCCTCGTCATACCGCACTGCGCCGTCGGCAAGACGGATCATGTCGGTACCGACACCCCCATTGAGGGTGAGCGCTGTCAGGCCCGATCCTTCGGTAACTTCTTCCACGGATTCATGCAGCACCCGGTAGAGCGCATCCGCGCCGGCAAATTCAAACGCTCCGCCACTGGCACTGGGTGTGTAGGTGACGCTGGCCACCGAAGCGCCCACTTTCTGGATGTTCAGCCGGTCGCTACCATCGCCACCGATAAAACGTGTGCTTGAATTGGTGCCGCTCACCGACAGATTGAGCACATCATCGCCCGCTCCGCCACGGATGGTTCCAGTGAGCACACCAGTGTCCTGCTCGAAAATGTCCCGACCGTCACCACCGGTCAGCAGATTGAAGTCGAGAAAGGCGATGACCTGTTCACCATTGTCGATCTGCCCGTCGTTGATGCCGTCGGATAACGCGTTACCGTCGATGGCGCCAATCGTCCACCGGTTATTGCCGCCGGATGCCACCAGTTCAGCGTCATTCAGCGCATCCGCTCCCTGATTGTTACCCCGAATTCCCTCGATGCGGGCGATACTGCCGGTGCCGCCTGAGAGCGCCTCTGCCAGATTGATGGTGAGGTTGCCCTTAACCTCGGAGTAATCAACAATGTCGGCCGAGATGTCGCCGCCACCGTCGAGGGCAACGCGGTTGGAATCGTTCTGGATCTGGAAGACATCATCGTGGGCGCCGCCCTGGATGCCGGCGATATTGTCAAACTGAAGCAGCCCGGACCCGGTGTCCGCAGTCGCGGCCAGACCACCGGCGTGCTGCCCGGCCAACGTCCAGGTGTAACTCTGATCGTCGCCGCCGAAGAGCACCTGCCCGTATGCGGCATTGCCGGTCACCGCAGCCATGTTGATGAGGTGCAGGTTGCGCCCGCCGCCGGGCAGCCGGACGTCTGCGTTGACTCCAATGTTCAGATCCGCCGCCACTGCCTCAAGGTTTACGGAATTCACCCCGGCTCCGCCATCCAGCGACGCGGGCAATGCGTCGGCGCTGCTTACATTGAACCCGTCGGCACCGGCTCCGCCCTGAATGGATTCCATCCCTGCGAAAAATATGCGTTGGGTCGAGTCACCGTTCAGGTCGATATAGCTCTCACCCGCAGCAGCACCTCTGAGGTTCCAGGTGGTGTCCTGATCGCCACCCCGGAGCAGATCCGCCGTGCCGTCACCGGCCCAGTATTCGAAACCGGCAAAGGCCTGTCCCTCCACCGTACCGCGAATACCGGCCTCGCTGTCCGAATCCTGCAGCTGCCAGGTTGCCGTCGGAAAGGCCGCGCGCAGGGTGTCCCGGGCACTTCCGCTACCACCAGTCAGCGTGCCCGAGACCGACGCGCCTGTCGCCAGTTCGAAGGTATCCGCAGCGCTGCCACCGTGGAGGGTTTCCAGTGAGGCGAAAGCAGCGATCCGGTCGTTGCTGCCCAGATCAGCAGCTGTGATATTCCAGCGCGTTTCCACGTCCGGCCCGGTGAGTGAATCCTCACCTTCACCGCCATCCACGGAGCCGGTAATTTGCCCCGCAGCGGTCGTGCTGAAAGTGTCAGCGGCCGAACCGCCTGCCAACAGGTCGAAGCCCTGAAACACCATCTCAACCGGACCATCGGCCTGTTGCCAGGTGACGGCGCCGCTATTCTCACCGGAGACGTTCCAGCTCGCTATCGCATCCGGGCCCCGCAGAAGGTTGCCGGCTCCGGCTGCCACCGTTTCCTGAATTCCGGAGACGCTAATCCCGCCCAGGCTGCCGCCGCCCAGGTCTAGCACCCACGGCGCTTCATAATCCAGGGCGAGCTGGTTGTGGCCACCGCCCCCCTCAATCGCGGTGATGCCGTGACGTGGGTCGATCAAATGAAAGATGTCGTTGTTGGGGTTGCCCGTCAGCTGTTCAATTTCGCGGAACACCGCCACATTGGCGACCGTGTTGCCGTTCCCCGTCAGTTGCCATTCATTGACCTGATTGGCGGTCACGGTCAACCGGTCCACGCCTTCACCGCCATCAATGCCCCCGCTGATGGCGCCGCCTTCGGCAAGAGTGAACTGATCCTCAAGACCACCGCCGATCAGGGTTGCGATATCCACAAAGATATTGCCCTGCGTATTGGCGGTGTTGCTGAACCGGCCGCTGTCGATGCCGTCGATCAGCCACTGGTTAACCAGATCCTGAGCCATGAGGGTATTGCTGCCACCGCCGCCTTCAAGAATGACCGACACTGCCGCCGCATCGCCGACAAAAATAAACTGGTCGTCGCCTGCGCCGCCCACCAGTTTGTCGACAGTACCGGGTGTATACACACCGGCGCGGTCGCCATCCAGAATTTCCACCGTGACCTGATTGCTACCGGTGATGGTCCAGATATTGTTGCCATCGCCCGCGAGGAAAACCGAGGCATTACTCGGGTCGATAACGGTTTCGAAATTGGTGAAATCGAAACCGACAAGGGACGGCAGATCCGATGCAGTCAGGTTGTCATCGAAGTCACTGAAATTGATGATATCGCCCCGCGTCTCCGCGCCGCTGCCACCATCCACCACACCACTGACCGAAACGCCCGTACTCACGATGATTTCGTCATCGCCTTCCTGACCGAGTATCTGCGCTGCGAATGCGTTGCGGCCCAGTTCTATCCGGTCGTTACCCGCGCCGGCATCAAATGTATCCAGCCGGGCGCCTGCTGCGAGCGCGAGGTGATCTGCCCCAGCACCGCCAAGCAGAGTTTCAATGCCGTCAAATTTAGTGTTTGTATTAAGGTTGCCTGTAAGGTCGCCTTGAATATTCCAGGTATTGTCCTGATCCGGCGCCTGCAATATATCCACTCCGCCACCGCCACGCAGGGAAACTGCCACATCGCTTGCAATCGCGAAGTCGTCGGTATCACTGCCACCAATGATTTCCTGAATATTGGCAAATGAAAGTGAATCGTTCAGCGTGCTGGTGGAATCCAGAATCCAGGTATTGGACTGATTGGCGGCCGTCAGTGTATTGCTGCCGCCTTTGCCATCGATGTGTGAAACGCCGCCCAGGTCCGCGCCGCCAAGAACAAAACTGTCCCGGCCGGCACTACCCTGAATAGTCTCCATGCCCGTAAAAAATGTGCCGTTCAAATAATTCCCGGCACCACCATATTGTTGCTGCATGTCTGCCGCATCAAAAAACCAGTCGCCCGATTCACCCATGGCAGCCAAGGTATCCGTGCCATCGCCGCCGGCAAATGTCATGTTGGTCGAGGCAGGATAAATATTGAAGATGTCGTCGCCACTGCCACCATTCACCCGCAGAGTTCTCGCATCCAGATTCTGGGGTGTCGATGCGGCCGAGGCTTTGACTTCGAACACATCATCGCCGGAACCGGCATTGATGGTACTGACGCCCTGAAAAGACAGGCCCCGAATCTGACCGGACTGCGGCCCTTCCAGTGTCCAGGTCGCACCGGTTCCGGAAAGATCATTTACCTGGGTCGCGCCAGATCCTGTCATACCACCACTAAAACCTGGTGCATCTGCGAGCAGATTGACCGTGCCCGCGACGGGCCCGGTAACGATTTTATCCATTCCCGAAAAATTCACGGAATGCGCGGCACCATCCAGTTGCAGGCTGCCGGAACCCTGGGCTTCAAGATTCCAGGTGGACGCCGATTCCGTGGTATTGATTATGGAATCGCTTTCAGAATTACCGGTTACATCAGCAAATCCAGTGAAGCTGATCGATTGACCCTGGGTTTCGACCACGAACTTTTCGCCGATATTCCACGATGTGGCAGCGTCTGATCCGGTGATGCTGCCGGCACCGCCTGAAGCAAGCTGAATGTCTTCGATGGATTCAAATGCAAGCTCCCCATTGATCTGACGAGTCCCGAGATTGACGGCGGTGTCGGCGGTGTAGGTAAGGAACATGATGTCCTGGCCCTGGCCTCCGTCGATGCTGGTTACATCCGATCCGGAGGAGATAGTAAATCCATCCGCGCCCCCATTTCCGACTATCTTTTCAATCCCTTCAAAACTGGCCACCGAACCCACTCGCCCGATTGCACCAAGCTCCCACTGGTTGGTGAGCGTGTCATCCAGAATATGCAAACTGTCTACACCCGCACCACCCTGAATCAACCCCGTCACCGACCCCCCAGCGGCCACACTGAAAACATCATTTCCACCGCCGCCGGTCAGGGTCGCAATATTCTCAAAAATAGTCGTCCCGCCACTGCCATCGACCTGATAACTTCCGGAATCCACGCCATCAATCGTCCAGGCCGCATCGGCATTCACACCCACCAGCGCATGGCTGCCATTGGCATTACCGAGAATACTTCCCGAAAAATTCACCGCACTGTCTGCATGCGTAAAAATATTGTCCCCAGCCCCGGCCCGCAGCGCGGTATAACCCGAAAACAAATCCGACTGCACCACACTGCCGTCGGCATTCAGTTTTTCGATGGTAAAAGAATCAGCATCATGAAACAGCCACCGGGTATCACCATCACCACCGTAGAAGCCATTGGCAGGGTTTTCAGGGAGGATGACTTCTTCGAAATTCAGATACTCGATACCGGTCTGGGTTTTGGTGGTGTAATCGAACTCGCCGAGGCTGGTCATGGCGCTTAG
>CAZXLJ010000046.1:0-24756 GCA_964641175.1 uncultured Cellvibrionaceae bacterium | reverse complement strand
GTTCCAGATGAATGACTGTCCGCGACAGAACCCGGCTTATCGACCAACTCCCACTCATTAAGTCTTCAAGTCTTCATATTTCCCCTCGTCATAGCGTGCGTCCTGTTTACTAACAAATATTCTTGGGTCTTACGTACTACATCAAGTCATCAGTCCATAACCCTGATTATTGGCCAAATTTCACCGCCATGTCTGCTCAGGGTCCGGCGTGACAGTCATTCTGCTAGCTATTTAACGGCGCAATCAATTGGCCTCTGGTCACCGTTGGCTTGACTTGCTCTCGACGCGAAATATATTGTGCTAAAGTGGTTAATAGTGGTGAATGGTGGAACTTTGTGGGGCCGCGCGTCAACTAAACTGGTGAATTTGTGTTTCAAGGTAGCCATAGCATCAATATGGACGCCAAAGGGCGGATCGCGGTCCCGGCCAAACACCGTGACGCGCTGGCTAATCTTTGTGCCGGTCGGATTGTGATGACGGCGCATACCCAAGACCGGTGCGTGTTGATCTATCCGGAACCCGAATGGGACAACATTCTGCCGAAAATTGAAGCACTACCGACCTTCAACAAGGTCGCCCTGCGTGCTCAACGGTTATTGATTGGTTATGCAACGCATCTTGAACTCGACGCTAACGGACGGGTGCTGGTACCACCCACGCTGCGCGATTACGCCAACCTCGACAAAAAAATCATGCTGGTAGGACTGGGGAAAAAATTTGAATTATGGGGCGAAGAGGCGTGGCTTGCTTCGGTGGCGGACGTACAGCTTGAAAGCGAAGATATGCCTGCAGAAATGCAAAGCCTGTCGCTCTGACCTATGAAACCTGAACATTTTTCGGTGTTGGTGGATGAGTCGGTGGCAGCTCTGCTGGAGAGCAGTCGAGGAGATGGACGCCGTGAGGGGGGAGTCTACGTTGACGGCACCTTTGGTCGTGGCGGCCACACCCGGAGAATTCTGGCCAGTGTGCCGCAGAACTCCAAACTTCTTGTCTTCGACAAGGATCCGGAGGCGATCGAGGTTGCCCATGAAATGGCGAAGTCCGATGAGCGCTTGTCCATTCATCGCGGCAGTTTCGCGCAAATGGACGACGTGGTCAGAAGTCTGGGGTGGGACGGCGTTGACGGAATACTACTTGATCTGGGGGTGTCGTCTCCTCAACTGGATAATGCTGAACGGGGTTTTAGTTTTCTGCGCGATGGACCGCTTGACATGCGTATGGATCCAGATCGCGGAGAAAGTGCAGCGGACTGGATTAATCGGGAATCCGAACAAGGCATCGCGAAGGTTTTATGGGAGTACGGTGAAGAGCGGTACTCTCGGCGAATTGCGCGAGCAATTGTAGAGGAACGGGAAATTGAACCAATAACCCGAACCGCGCGATTTGCGGAAATCGTCAAGCGCGCGCATCCGCGCTGGGAAAAGGACAGGCACCCCGCTACGAAAACTTTTCAGGGTGTGCGGATTCATGTGAATCGTGAGCTGGAAGATCTTGAACGGGCGCTTGAAGCAGCGGTGAAAATTCTTCGACCTGGCGGCCGTCTGGTAGTCATCAGTTTCCATAGTCTGGAAGACCGGATTGTAAAACAATTCTTTCGGCGAGCTCAGAAAGGCCCGGTTTTACCTAAAGAAGTTGCAATTACCAATGACATGTGGAAGCCCTCGCTGAAAAGTATCGGCAAGGCAGTTCGCGCAGGAGCTGAAGAGCTGGATCTGAATGTCCGATCGCGGAGCGCGACGATGCGTGTCGCGGAAAAGCCGCGACATACGAAAGTTGACTGATTTGTTGAGTGAAGTTAAATCATGCAAATGTTACGGGCAACCGGCTTCACTTTGGTATTCCTCTGGCTGGCGGCAGTCGTTACCGCAATTTCCGTTGTTTATACAACACATAAAACGCGGCTGGCAACCCAAACATTGGAGGTATTAAAGAACGAGGCGGCGGCGCTGCAGATTCAAACAGGTCAATACCTTCTCGAGCGCAGCACCCTGTCGACCTACGCCCGCATCGAAGAGATGGCGACTTCAAGTCTGGATATGGCAGTACCAGATACAGAGCAGATCGTAATTGTGGAACCCCAAATGTGAGCCAGCGAAAAACCAGCAAAACCAGGTCGGGAACGCAGCATTCTGATGCTGCGTTCGCGCCTTGGCGAGTCGGCTTTATGGTCGCTGTATTTTTGGGTGTGGTGGCAGTATTGATCTGGCATCTGGCGGCGCTTCAGGTATTGCCTGGCGAAGAGCGAGGGTTCGCCTTTCTGCAACAGCAGGGCCAGGCGCGCAGTTTGAGAGCTGAAAAAATTAACGCATATCGCGGAATTATTACCGACAGGAACGGTGAAATCCTTGCGGTGAGCACGCCGGTCAAATCGCTCTTTGTGAATCCGCAGCGTCTGGATATGGCGAGAGTTCCAGAGCTTGCCAGGCACCTCAAGCTCGACCAGCAACAATTGGAAGCAAAGCTGGCCCGCTACGCTGACAAGCAGTTTATGTATCTCAAGCGCCATTTGCCGCCTCAGGAGATCAGCGGGGTGGTGGACTTGGGAATTCCGGGCATTCAGGTGGAGGAAGAGTTTCAGAGATATTACCCCGCAGGCGAAGTCGCGGCCCATATCGTCGGGTTTACGAATATCGATGAGCGTGGTCAGGAAGGCATGGAGCTGGCGCTGGAAAAATGGCTGGCCGGAACTCCCGGTTCAAAACGGGTGGTCAAGGACCTGAAAGGAAATGTAGTTAGAGACCTGGGTGTGGTTCGCGCCGCAGCGTCGGGCAACGACGTAAAGTTGAGCATCGATTTGCGCTTGCAATATCTCGCTTACCGGGAGCTGAAAGCGGCGATCAACGCGCAGGGCGCCGCCTCCGGGTCGGTGGTAATGCTGGATGTTCGCACCGGCGAAATACTGGCCATGGCCAACCAGCCTTCGTACAACCCGAACAACCGTAGCCGTGTAAATCCGGAGCAATTGCGTAACCGGGCCATGATCGACTTGTTTGAGCCCGGCTCTACCATGAAACCATTCACCGTTTTGACGGCGCTGGAAACCGGAAGATACAAACCAGGCACAATAATAGATACCAATCCCGGTTATTTCCGGGTTGCCAACAAGACTTACACGGATTTCAAAAATTACGGGTTGATGGATTTGACACAAATAATAAAAAAATCCAGCCAGGTAGGAATTTCGAAATTGGCCATGGATCTGGATCCAAATGTAGTCAGAGACACCTTTTATCGCGTCGGACTGGGTCAAGCGACTGGTATTGGATATCCCGGGGAAGCAGTGGGACATTTGCCCAGCCGCACCAAGTGGTATCCCACAGAAAGAGCGTCCATGGCATTTGGCTATGGATTGAGCGTTACGCCGCTTCAACTTGCCCAGGCTTACAACGTACTTGCCAGTCGCGGCATTTTTCGTCCTGCTTCGCTGTTAAAGCGTGAAGCGGAAGTTCCGCACGTCCGTGTTGCCAGCGAAACTTACACGAATGAAATATTGAAGATGTTAAAAGCGGTTACGGAGGATGGAGGTACGGCGACGCGGGCGCGGTTGGACTCGTATTCAACAGCGGGCAAAACCGGAACGTCTCACAAGGTTACAGAGCAAGGCTACGCGGACGACAAATACGTCGCATTTTTCGCGGGTATGGCCCCGGCCGAAAATCCGGATATTGTTATTGTGGTTGTCATTAATGAGCCTCCGGCGGAACACTATTACGGTGGGGAAGCAGCAGCCCCTATTTTTGCCCGCATTGTTGAAGGCGCCCTGCGTTTGCGAAATGTTGCGCCCTCTACGCCTCAAATGGCGGTGCAATAATGCAACCGACAAACCGTCAAGGCATCAGTCTGGGGACACTTTTACGTGGCATCGACCTGCCGGCAGAGATTCGGGATGTGATGGTGCACGGCCTGACAGCGGATAGTCGCGATGTTCGCAAGGGAGATGCGTTCGTGGCTCGGGCGGGGCTCAAACGTCACGGCCGGGAATTCCTGGATTTTGCGGTTCAAAAGGGTGCCGCCGCGATTTTGCTGGAGGACCAAGGTCCGGCCGCTAGCTGGATCGAGGGCCCAGGCGGGGCGGTCGTCGTCGTAAGGCTTGAGGGTCTTTCCAGACGAATCAGCGAATTAGCCGGACGTTTTTATGGTGAACCTTCCCGGAAGATGGTTCTTGTCGGGATCACCGGGACCAATGGAAAAAGCACAACGGCGTCACTCATTGCACAACTATATGAGGCACTGGGCTTAAAGTCCGCTTCGATTGGAACGCTTGGAGTTGTCTGCGCGGGAAATATTATTGCAGATGTCGGCATGACAACTCCGGATGCAGTCACTGGCCAGAAGTGGCTTGGGTATTTATGGGAACAGGATGTCGCGGCAGTCGCCATGGAAGTTTCATCCCACGCGCTCGATCAATTTCGGGTAGCCGGAGTCAGGTTTCAAACGGCCGTATTCACCAATCTTACCCATGACCATCTGGATTACCACCGGAGTATGGAAGAGTACGGGCGAGCAAAACAGGCACTGTTCGCCATGCCTGATCTGACGCGTGCTGTAATTAACATTGATGATGTTTACGCGGGTGAAATGATGGCAGCCGTTTCCCCTCCGGTGCACATCATTCGATATTCGATACGAAATAGCGAGGCGGAATTTCAAGCATCGAACCTGCACTATCGACGGGATGGGGTGGGTTTTCAGCTACGATCCCCTTGGGGAAACGCACAAATTGAAAGCCCGCTTCTATGCGAATTCAATGTTTACAATTTGCTCGCAGCTATCGCCTCGGTGTGTGTAACGGCCGATGATTTTGCGCAAGTTTCAAAGGTTTTGCCGGAATTGAAACCCGTCGAGGGCCGGATGCAGATCGTCGCAGATCCAGGGAAAAATCTGACCGTTGTAGTCGATTATGCACATACGCCTGATGCACTGCGGCAGGCAATTATTGGAGTTCGCAAACATACTCGCGGCGACCTGTGTGTGGTCTTTGGATGCGGTGGAGACCGAGATCCGGGAAAGCGACCCCTGATGGGTAAAGTAGCCGCAGAGCTCGGCGACAAGCTGTGCATTACCACTGACAATCCACGTAGTGAAGATCCGCAAAAGATACTCGACGAAATCTGCCGGGATATGACGGGAAATCAGTTTGAAGTATTTCTGGATCGGGAGCAGGCAATAACCACGGCAATCCGGATGGCAAAGCCGGGAGACGCGATTCTAGTCGCCGGCAAAGGTCATGAAAAATACCAGATCATAGGCGATAAAAAATCTCCTTTTGACGACTGTGCAGTCGCGCAACACGCGCTGCGGTTGCGTCTGGTCGACGGAGGAGCGCCTGAATGTTGCTAAGTGAAATTTCCGCCAGGATAGACGGTCATCTGATTAACGGTGACTGCAGTTTTTCCACTGTGAGCACCGATACCCGTCAACTTCAGCCAGGTGATCTGTATGTCGCTCTGCGCGGAGCGCGATTTGATGGAAATGCCTTCGCCGAAAGCGCCGCCAGTTGTGGCGCTGCCGGACTGGTGCTGCATGCTCCGATCGAAAGCGTGGCGCTTCCTCAGCTGATTGTCGCGGATTCGGTCCGTGCCCTGGGGATTATTGCTGCAACTAATCGCCAGGCTTTTGCAGGCAGGGTGGTGGGGCTGACGGGCAGCTGCGGCAAAACCACCGTGAAGGGAATGCTGCGGGAAATTCTATCTCTTGAAGGCGACACCCTGGCTACTTATGGCAATCTGAACAATCACATCGGCGTGCCGCTGACGTTGATGAAGTTGACCTCGCAATCATACGCAGTCATTGAAATGGGCACGAGTTCACCGGGGGAAATCGCCTGGCTGACTGAACTGGTGCGGCCTGAAGTAGCCTTGGTTAACAATATCGCACCTGCTCATATTGGAGGATTCCCGCATCTCGACGCTATAGCCGCAGAGAAGGGCGAAATCTATCGTCAACTTACTTCCCGGGGTACTGCGGTCATTAATCTGGATGATGACTTCGCCGGCTTTTTTCAGGAACTTTGCTGCGAAGTGCGGCAAGTGGGCTTTTCAAGACGCGGCGGCGCTTTCAATAGATCATCTGAGATCATATGTTCAACGGGCGAACGCTTGAACTACCGACAGCAGGCAGAATTCGCACTTCGTTTTGGTAACGAAAGCGTATCCGTAAAGTTGCAGGTAGTGGGGTTGTACAATATCGGTAATGCTTTGGCGGCAGCCGGGTGTGCTGTGGCTCTGGGTTGTTCGCTGGAGACAATCGCGCGTGGGCTGTCGATTTATTCTGGAGAAAAAGGTCGCATGCAAGTCAAAATCGCGAGATGCGGTGCGACAGTCATTGACGATACGTACAACGCCAATCCGGTAGCTATGAAAGCGGCTATCGACGTTTTGAGCGAATTTAACGGGGATACTTTTCTGGTCGTTGGAAATATGGCCGAGCTTGGCGAACATTCCGAGCAGGCACACGAATTCATAGGCACTTATGCTGCCGAAAAAAAAATTACAGCTGTTTACTCCTGGGGGGGTGAAGCCGCGGTGGCTGCGCGGGCTTTTGGTCGAGATGGGTATGCATATACTGACAAACAGGAGCTGGCAGCTGCATTGCTGCGAAGACTCCATAAGAATGCAACCGTTCTCACCAAAGGTTCGCGCAGTGCACGCATGGAAGAAGTGGTGGCGCTACTATGTGAAGAGGGAGCGAGCAAATGCTAGTGTGGCTTTCTGAGTACCTGCAGCAATACGTGAAAGCGTTTGCGGTATTTCAGTATCTGACCCTTCGAGGAATCCTGAGCATCATGACGGCGCTTGGGATTTCCTTGCTGATGGGCCCGTGGTTTATCCGCAAGCTAAATCAGAAGCAAATAGGGCAGTCGGTACGAACGGACGGACCGCAAAGCCACTTGAGCAAATCCGGCACGCCTACAATGGGCGGTACCTTGATCCTGTTTGGGATCGTAATAAGCGTATTGTTATGGTCCGACTTGACCAACCGGTTCGTCTGGGCCGTCCTTTTTATAACGATCGCTTATGGGTGGATTGGCTGGGTCGATGATTACCGCAAAGTGATCCAGAAGAATTCCAAAGGTTTACCGGCCAAGTGGAAATATTTATGGCAATCGCTGGCAGGCTTGGCTCTGGCCGCGTTTTTGTGGAATACGGCGGCGACCCCAGCTGAAACACAGCTATTCGTGCCATTTTTCAAGGATGTGAGTTTTCAGCTCGGATGGTTTTATATTCCGCTGGTCTATTTTGTCGTGGTTGGCTCGAGCAATGCTGTCAACCTGACTGACGGACTGGACGGTCTCGCCATTATGCCGACAGTGATGGTCGGCTCGGCCCTCGGTATCTTTGCATATCTCACCGGGCATGCATATTTTTCGCAGTATCTGCATATTCCCTATATCGCTGGTTCGGGAGAGCTGGTTATTTATTGTGGCGCTTTGGCGGGTGCCGGCCTCGGCTTTCTCTGGTTCAACACTTATCCGGCACAGGTCTTTATGGGAGACGTGGGGGCGCTTTCCCTGGGCGGAGCCTTGGGGGTTATTGCCGTTATAGTCCGACATGAAATCGTGTTTTTTATCATGTCTGGAATATTTGTAATGGAAACGGTTTCAGTGATTCTCCAGGTGGCTTCATTCAAATTAACCGGTCGCCGGATCTTCCGGATGGCGCCGCTGCACCATCACTTCGAACTGAAAGGGTGGCCGGAACCGCGAGTGATCGTGCGGTTCTGGATCATTACAGTCATGCTGGTCCTGATTGGGCTGGCAACATTGAAACTCAGGTAAGGTCGATGGCGAATACGCTGATCGCAAGCACGCGGAGCTACATTGTTATCGGGCTGGGTATAACCGGCTTGTCAGTGGCTCGCTATCTGTCCAGTAAAGGGCATCCTTTCCTGATGGTGGACGATCGGGCGGAGCCGCCGATGCTGTCGCAATTCCGAGCGGAGTTTCCCCAGCAACCGGTCCAGCTAGGACGCTTCGATTTTGAGTCCTGGCGCGGTGCTGCTGAGATCGTGTTAAGTCCGGGCGTCGCGCGCGATGTGCCTGCCGTGAAGCAGGCGATTGATTCAGGAATACCCGTCGTCGGTGACGTGGAGCTCTTTGCGCGGGAAGCACGTGCGCCTGTTGTTGCAATAACAGGATCAAATGGTAAAACAACTGTTACCACCCTGTTGGGGGAAATGGCCAAAGGTGCTGGCATCAAGGTGAAAACGGGCGGGAATCTGGGAACGCCTGCGCTGGATCTCCTTGACGATCAAATCGAATTGTATGTGCTGGAGCTTTCAAGTTTTCAGCTTGAGAGCACCACCAGCCTGAAGGCTGCAGTCGCTTGTGTGCTCAACGTTTCCGAAGATCATATGGATCGCTACGCGGATCTGCATGATTACCTTCGCGCCAAGCAAAGGATTTACTTTGGCGCCAGCAAAGTTGTTATCAACCGCGATGACCCGCTGACCATGCCACCCTTGGCGAAGCACGTCGAAAGCTTGAGTTTCGGCCTGAGTGAGCCCGATTTAAAGGATTTTGGTGTGCGCACGGAAGGTGAAGCTATCTGGCTGGCGCGCGGTCTGCGCAATCTTCTGTCGCTGAAAGAGCTGCGTATCCATGGACACCACAATGTCGCCAACGCGCTCGCCGCGTTGGCCGTGGGTACCTTGGCTGGATTACCCGAAAAGTCCATGCTCCAGACTTTGAAAGAATTTTCGGGCCTGAAGCATCGCTGCCAGTTCGTCGCGGAGATTCGCGGCATCAAGATTTTTAATGATTCCAAGGCGACCAATGTCGGCGCAGCACTGGCAGCGATCAATGGGCTGGCAACGGCGCCCGGCCGGATTATCCTGATCGCTGGAGGAGACGGCAAGGGCGCTGATTTTTCACCCTTGGCACAGGCTCTCAATGATCAGCTCAAATCCTTGATTGCGATTGGAAGAGATGGATCAAAAATCGCGAACTTGTGTCACGACGTGCCTGCTCTTCAATGCAGGACTCTGGGGGAGGCCGTGGAAGCTGCAATGGCGCAGGCGGTTGCCGGCGATATCGTCCTGCTGTCTCCGGCGTGCGCCAGTTTTGATATGTTCCGCAATTATGAAGATCGAGGTGATCAGTTTATCAGGCTGGTGGAGCAACTGGATCATGGTTGAGCAAGGCCATCCTCAAGCAAGCATCGCTGATCTGCAGTATGACTGGATACTGGTGTTGTTGCCGCTCATGCTCCTTTCGTTCGGTTTGGTAATGGTTGCTTCCGCTTCCATTGATTTCGCGGCAGAGCATTATCAGGACCCGTGGTTTTTCACCAAACGTCACGGCATTTACCTGGCCATTGCGCTCGTTGCAGGCGTGGGGGTAGCCAGTTTGCCGGTGGAGGTCTGGAATCGTTACAGCATAGTGTTGCTGCTTGGAAGTATTGTGCTGTTGATTGCGGTGCTGCTCCCGGGAGTCGGCAAGTCGGTCAACGGTGCACAGCGCTGGATAAGTCTGGGCGGCCTGACGGTTCAATGTTCGGAATTGGCGAAGTTTTGTTTCATCATCTTTTTTGGAAGTTTTCTGGCCCGACGCACGGACTCATTCAAAAGGGGCTGGAAGGAATTTTTTAAGTTGCTTCTGATTCTTGGCCTGTTTGTTTTCCTGTTGTTACTGGAGCCGGACTTCGGCAGCTCTGTGGTGCTCTGCATTACTGCGGGGGGCATGATGTTTGTCGCCGGAATCCCGTTGATCAGATTTATATTGATGGGCCTCACGGCAGTGTCTGGCCTGGCACTCCTTGCTGTGACATCACCTTATCGATGGGAGCGACTGGTCACGTTTCTCGATCCCTGGTCCGATCAGTTTTCCAGCGGCTACCAGCTGGTGCAATCGCTGATTGCATTTGGTCGGGGCGAATGGTCGGGGCTTGGCCTGGGAAACAGTGTGCAAAAGCTGTTTTTCTTGCCGGAAGCGCATACCGATTTTATTTTTGCAATCATCGCCGAAGAATTTGGATTGTTGGGAGCGCTTTTGGTTATTGCTGCCTTTTCGGTCCTTATCTGGCGAATAGTGGCCTTGGCCCATCGCGCTCATCAGAATAACAAACCGTTTATTGCGTTTACTGCGACGGGTATTGGTGTTTTATTTGCTGCTCAAGCATTTATCAATATGGGCGTGGCCTCAGGGCTCTTGCCAACGAAAGGTTTGACCTTGCCTTTTATCAGTGCAGGCGGTAGCAGTCTGATCATCAGTGGTGTGCTGATGGCCTTGCTCATAAGAATGGATTGGGAGATGCGCCAGTGACGGCATCAGCGCGACGAACCAAAGTAATGATTATGGCGGGAGGCACCGGGGGCCATGTTTTCCCGGCGCTCGCTCTCGCAAGAGAAATGCGCGATCGAGGATGTCAGGTTGAGTGGCTCGGGACCTCCAAGGGGATCGAGGCGCGAATTGTTCCTGCAGACGGATTCCAGTTAAACCTGATTAACGTAGTGGGAGTGAGAGGAAAAGGCGCCGTTGCACTGCTGATGGCACCCTGGCGCATCGCCGGTTCCTTACGCGAAGCACTGAGGGTAATCAGAAAATTCGACCCCGATGTAGTTGTCGGTCTTGGCGGTTACGTAGCCGGACCCGGTGGCATTGCTGCCCGGATATTGGGTAAGCCTCTGATAATTCATGAACAAAACGCTCGACCAGGCACAACAAACCGGATGCTCGCGCAACTGGCATCTCACGTTCTCACCGGGTTTCCGGACGTATTTGGAAAATGCATCTGGATCGGTAACCCCGTCAGGCTTGACATAGCTGCGATAGAGAGGCCCGAGGACCGATTCAAGAATCGGGGCGACGACGTGAGAATATTGGTACTGGGGGGGAGCCTGGGGGCGCAGAGTTTAAACGAAATGCTTCCGGAAGTTTTGGCGGGGTTATCGGAGAGGTGTCAGTTTCATCTACATCTAAAGCACCAGGCTGGCGAGCGTCATTACGAAACGACCCGCGCGTTATACCGTAACGAAGGGCTCGACTGCGAAGTAGTTGCGTTTATAGAAGACATGGCCGGCGCTCTGGCTTGGGCGGATCTGGTGATCTGTCGATCCGGCGCTCTCACAGTGGCGGAACTTTGCGCGGCAGGGGTAGGTTCTATTCTTGTCCCGTTTCCATTCGCCATTGATGATCATCAAACCGCGAACGGAGAGTGGCTCGTCCGAAACGGCGCAGCGCTCTTATTTCAGCAGAACGAACTGAGCTCGGAGGTATTAAGGGAAACCATTATGGAATTGATTCAAGATCGCCCCAGACTGTTGGAGATGGCAGTTGCTGCAAAAAAACTCGCGAAGGTCGACGCAACAACCCGATTCGCTGAAGTCTGTCTGGAGGCCGCCGCCAAATGAAGGCCAGCGTCTATCAAGTACCCGAAATGCGGCGCATACGCCGAATTCACTTTGTGGGAATCGGCGGCGCGGGCATGTGTGGCATTGCGGAAGTTCTTTTGAACCAGGGGTATGAGATTTCGGGTTCGGATCTGCGAGAGTCGGAAGTGACACACCGTTTGAACGGGCTCGGAGCCAGAGTTTTTATCGGACACCGGGGCGAAAACATCGAGGGCGTTGACGTGCTCGTCTGCTCAAGCGCAATTGCGGAGGAAAATCCGGAAATTGCGGCTGCGCGGCAGCAGCGGGTCCCTGTCGTGCGTCGAGCTGAAATGCTGAGTGAACTGATGCGTTACCGCCACGGTATCGCCATAGCCGGAACTCATGGAAAAACGACAACAACCAGTCTTGTTGCATCCGTTTTTGCCGCGGCGGACAAAGATCCAACGTTTGTTATTGGTGGTTTGCTCAATGCTGCCGGAACCAACGCAAAGTTGGGAGAAAGTCGCTATCTGGTGGCTGAAGCCGACGAGAGCGACGCATCATTTCTGCATCTCCAGCCTATGGTCGCAGTTGTCACCAATATTGATGCTGACCACATGGAAACCTACGGAGGCGATTTCAACCGCGTAAAGCAGACGTTTCTGGAGTTTCTGCATAATTTGCCTTTTTACGGGCTGGCCGTTCTGTGCGCCGATGACGAGGTAATTCAGGAAATTCTGCCGTCCGTTGGCCGTACCGTTGTCACTTATGGAATTACTCCCAACTCGGACTATCGGGCTGTAGACATTATCCAGCGAGGCCGGACGGTCAGTTTCTCGGTAATCCGGCCGGCCCCGCAGACCCCGCTAGCAGTGTTTTTGAACCTTCCAGGCAAGCACAATGTTCTCAATGCGACGGCTGCCGTGGCGGTTGCTTGCGAGGAGGGGGTCGAAGATGACGCTATTCAAAAAGGTCTGGCGGACTTTCAGGGTGTTGGACGCCGCTTCCAGGTTTACGGTGAATTTTCCTTGGGAGAGGGAGAGCCGGTCATGCTGGTCGATGATTATGGGCATCATCCTACGGAGGTTGCCGCGACTATAGCCGCTGTGCGAGAGGGATGGCCTGGTCGACGACTTGTAATGATCTACCAGCCACATCGCTATACGAGAACCCGTGATCTGTTTGAGGATTTTGCGGAGGTTTTGTCAACTGTCGATCAATTGCTGCTAACCGAAGTTTACAGCGCCGGCGAAACGCCAATTGCGGGCGCTGACAGCCGGACGCTGAGTCGCAATATCCGAAACCGGGGCGCGGTCGACCCGATTTTTGTTGAGCTTCTCGACGCTGTCGGTGGCGTTCTGGCGGATGTGATCCAGCCGGGAGATATCGTGATCACCCAAGGGGCCGGCAATGTCGGTAATCTGGCTTCGCTGCTTTCCAAACAACTATCATCGCCGAGGCAGTAAAATATATGACGCGCGAACCAGATGTAGAACAACTTGGGAAAGTAGCCGTGCTTTACGGCGGCACTTCATCGGAACGTGAAGTGTCCCTGGATAGTGGACGCGCGGTAATCGACGCATTGAATCGATTGAAAGTAGATGTAGTTCCAATCGATGCAGGAGCGTCGGTAATTGAAGATTTGCTCAAGGCAAAGCCCGACCGCGTATTTATTGCATTGCATGGTGAAGGCGGCGAGGATGGAAGAATCCAGGCACTGCTCGAGTTCATGGGATTGCCGTATACCGGCAGCGGGGTTGCAGCCTCGGCACTTTGCATGGATAAGCTCAGAACAAAACAGTTGTGGCTCGGAGTGGGTCTGCCAACTCCTGAATACCGTATCTTGCACGCCGCCAGCGATTGGAAAAAAATCATTGAAGCGCTCGACGGCGATGTCATTGTCAAACCGAGTCATGAAGGTTCGAGTATTGGAATTACTCGGTGCAGCACACCGGAAGCGCTCAAGGATGCCTACAATCAGGCTTCACAGCTCGATTCGTCAGTCATCGCCGAGCATTATATAAAAGGCGCGGAATACACGGTAGCCGTGCTGGGAAATAGAGCTTTGCCCCCCATCAGGCTCGAGACTGATCATATATTTTATGACTATGACGCGAAGTACCTGTCGGACAACACGCGTTATCTGTGTCCTTGCGGTTTGAATTCTGCGCGGGTTGAAGCGCTGCAAAAGCTGGCGCTCGACGCCTTCGATGCTGTGGGAGCTGCCGGCTGGGGACGCGTCGACGTCATGGAGGATGCAGCTGGGCGATTCTATTTGCTTGAAGTTAATACGGTACCCGGAATGACCAGCCACAGTCTTGTGCCTATGGCGGCCAAAGCTGCAGGGGTGGATTTTGATAACCTGGTGAAAACAATTATTCGACAAACGGTGGTATGAACGATGACCATTGAATCTTTCCGCTTAGCTTCACGAAATTCCGTTGGCGACATCAAATCGAGCAGACAGAAATCTCGAAAAGGTGCTTCGAGAAAAGAATCGGCGCTCGAATTGCGAAGGCGTGCAGGCATGATCAGGAAATTATCCGTCGGTCTGATTACTGGAATAATGTTCTTTAGTGTCGTTTTTGGAGTAACCAGCTTAAACCCACAAGAAAAACTAAAAAAAATAGCCAATAGGCCTATATCAAACGTACAAATTGTCGGCGACTTTCTATACTTGGATAAGCGGGAAGCACAGGAAATAGTTTCAAGTTCTGTGCAGGGTGGATTTCTGGATCTGGACATCAACCGGTTGAAAAGTCGCCTTGAGGCGAGTCCGTGGGTGGATCGGGTCGCAGTTGCGAGACAGTGGCCCGATCGGTTGACAGTCACCATCACTGAACAGCAGCCAATCGCGCGTTGGGGCAGCGAAGGGTTTCTGAACAAGCGCGGGGAAATTGTCCGCGTTCCCAATGTTGAAACTCTGGTCAGCCTTCCATATCTCCAGGGGGAGGAAGGCGACGCCGAAACAATAATGAAGCAGTATCTGCGAATCCGTAAACTTTTCTCGATGTCAGAGATGGCTGTGGCTTCCTTATATCTGGACAAGGCCCAATCCTGGACGGTGCAGCTGGAATCGGGAGTCGTTTTAAAGCTGGGCAGGGAGCAGCCTTTAGAAAAACTGCAGGGATTTTTATCAGCTACTAAAACTGTTTTGGCAAGCAAGATAGATGAAGTCGATGCAGTAGATATGCGATATCACAATGGCTTTTCCGTCTCTTGGAAGAACAAGATCGATAATCAGATTGCCCTGAATCAGGGTTAAGTGTCGATCATAACAAAAATTAGACTAGTGAAGACGGAGCGAGCAAAAGAGATGGCGCAGTCCAGCGGGGGTAGGATGATTGTGGGTTTGGACATCGGAACGTCCAAAGTCGTAGCGATTGTCGGGGAAGTGTCTCCCGAAGGTGAGCTTGCAGTCGTGGGAATCGGATCGCATAAATCGGTCGGATTGAAACGCGGGGTCGTTGTCAATATTGATTCGACCGTGCAATCAATACAACGGGCAGTAGAAGAAGCCGAACTGATGGCGGGTTGCCAGATTCATTCAGTTTATGCGGGTATTGCCGGCAGCCATATTCGCAGCCTCAATTCGCACGGTATTGTGGCGATCAAGGACAGGGAGGTGTTTCCGCAAGATGTAGAACGGGTCATAGACGCGGCTCAGGCGGTGGCGATTCCTGCCGACCAGAGAATTCTTCATATCTTGCCTCAGGAATATGTAATAGATGACCAGGAAGGAGTTAAGGAGCCGCTTGGCATGTCGGGTGTCAGGCTCGAAGCCAAAGTGCATCTGGTTACCTGCGCCGTCAATGCAGTGCAGAACATCGAGAAATGCATCAAACGCTGTGGTCTGGACGTTGAAGACGTAATTCTGGAGCAGTTAGCATCCAGTTACGCGATTCTGACCGATGATGAAAAGGAGTTGGGCGTATGCATGGTAGATATTGGCGGAGGGACGACGGATATCGCCGTGTTTGCCGAAGGTGCAATAAGGCATACATCGGTCATTCCGATAGCGGGCGATCAGGTGACTAATGACATTGCCATGGCTCTTAGAACGCCGACGCAATACGCAGAAGAAATAAAAATAAAATACGCATGCGCTTTGGCCAAGCTGACGGGCGCAGAAGAAACCATCAAGGTGCCGAGCGTGGGCGAACGGCCGCCACGCAATTTGTCTCGACAGGCACTTGCAGAGGTAGTGGAGCCTCGGTATGACGAATTGTTTACTTTGATTCAGTCAGAACTCCGCCGGAGTGGATTTGAAGACATGGTTCCAGCGGGAATCGTGTTAACGGGAGGCACGTCGAAAATGGAAGGTGTTGTCGAGCTGGCAGAAGAGATATTTCACATGCCGGTGAGGTTGGGTGCGCCACAGAATGTAAAGGGTTTAAAAGATATTGTTAATAATCCGATTTATTCAACCGGCGTGGGATTGCTGTTGTATGGAATCAAACAACAGAATGCTTCCAGAGCAAATGGCATGCGCGATGAAAAAGCAGGCCCGTGGGAGCGAATGAAAAGCTGGTTTCAGCGCAATCTTTAACGATCGTGAATGAATGTTCAGGAAAATAGGAGAGCAGCCATGTTTGAATTAGTAGATAACCTCCCGCAAAACGCGATTATTAAAGTGATTGGCGTGGGCGGCGGCGGTGGTAACGCCGTCAAGCATATGATCAGCAATCACATCGATGGGGTTGATTTCATCTGCGCAAATACCGACGCGCAGGCGTTAAAAGATATCGACGCCAGAACGGTGCTCCAACTGGGTAGTGCAATGACCAAGGGGCTGGGCGCGGGTGCCAATCCGGAAGTGGGGCGCCAGGCGGCCATGGAAGACAGGGACCGCATCGCCGAAGTTCTTGAAGGTGCCGATATGGTATTTATTACCGCTGGCATGGGTGGGGGTACTGGAACCGGGGGTGCGCCGGTGGTCGCGGAAGTAGCAAAGGAGCTTGGCATCCTGACGGTGGCGGTAGTGACCAAGCCGTTTCCATTTGAGGGACGGAAACGCATGGCCATTGCTGAGGAAGGGATACGACAGCTGAAAGACCGCGTGGACTCGCTTATTACCATTCCAAACGAGAAACTCCTCGAGGTACTGGGGAAGAACACCAGCCTGCTGGACGCATTCAAGAGCGCCAATGACGTTCTGCTCGGTGCCGTTCAGGGGATCGCCGATCTGATTATCCGTCCAGGAATGATCAACGTGGATTTTGCCGACGTCAGGACGGTCATGTCTGAAATGGGTATGGCGATGATGGGTAGTGGATGTGCTCGCGGAGAAAACCGTGCGCGCGAAGCCGCTGAGGCAGCCATTCGAAGTCCGCTGCTGGAGGATGTAAACCTCCAGGGCGCGCGTGGAATTCTGGTCAATATCACCGCCGGTATGGACCTGTCTCTGGGAGAATTCACTGAGGTGGGCGATACCGTTGAAGAATTCTCGTCGCCCGATGCAACTGTGGTTGTGGGGACCGTCATTGATCCTGACATGCACGACGAGCTGAGAGTAACTGTCGTTGCCACCGGATTGGGGATGCCGGAAATGGCTCGCGGAGGGCAACCTGCAAAGGCGCTCGATAACACCCGCACGGCAGACGGGGGATATAATTACTCCGTGTTGGAAAAGCCCACTGTGTTACGTGCCAGTAAAAGCGGCCAAACGAATGGACGCGCTGTTGAAATGAAGGAACGTGATATGGAATATCTTGATATACCCGCATTTCTTCGTAGGCAAGCGGATTAAGCGTGGGGCAGACGTTCGACGGTTCCCTTGAAAATCATCCGTTTATATAATTATTTGGAATAAAAACGAGCCCAGTTTTCTATTCAGGTTTGATTCATTTAGATTTTGTGACAATGATCAGACTGTCGCGAAATAGCAGGAACTGAGTGGTTGTGGTTACAACTGTTAGCTGACGTTAACAGCGACTGCCTGTTCCGAGACGACATCGAAAACTGAGATATGGGCGATGATTAGACAAAGAACTCTAAAAAATGAGATACGTGCAACCGGCGTAGGTCTCCACACTGGGCGCAAAGTTGTCCTGACTCTTCGGCCAGCTATGATCGACGCCGGAATTGTATTTCGTCGGGTTGACCTGAATCCGGTAGTCGAAATTGCTGCCAAAGCTGAAAATGTGGGTGATACTACGCTGTCTACCACTCTTGTCGCAGGAGATGTCCGGATCTCCACAGTGGAGCATTTGCTGTCTGCGTTGGCTGGACTGGGAATCGATAACGCGATAGTTGAATTAACCGCAGATGAAGTTCCCATAATGGACGGTAGCGCCGGGCCGTTCGTCTTTCTGATTCAGTCTGCTGGTATACAGGAGCAGGAAGCACCGAAGCGGTTCGTGCGGATCAAGAAGGAGGTTGTAGTAAAAGATGGTGATAAAGAGGTGAGATTCAAGCCTTTCAACGGCTTTAAAATGTCATTTTCCATCAATTTTGACCACCCTGTGTTCCACGAGAGCAAACAGACTGCCGTTATCGACTTTTCAAGTACGTCGTTTGTAAAAGAGATTTCCCGGGCCAGGACTTTTGGATTTACTCACGAGATCGAATATATGCGATCGCGTGGTCTCGCCAAAGGCGGCAGTGTCAACAATGCAATTGTGATTGACAAGTATCGGGTTCTTAATGAGGACGGTCTCCGCTACGACGATGAATTTGTAAAGCACAAGATGCTGGATGCGATCGGCGATTTGTACCTCTTGGGTCACAGCCTTATTGGTGAATTTTGTGGCTATAAATCCGGCCATGGTTTGAACAATCGCTCGATTCGCGAATTGATGCTGCAAGACGATGCGTGGGAAATGGTGACATTTGAATCGCCCGAAGATCGCGCTCCCATCAATTTTGCTAAGCCTCTGGCGGCTTTTTGACGTCGATATTCAAAATTTAAGCTAGTTTCGCAATAACTATGTCTAAGGCATCACCTATTTGACAATATGTGTTGCCTTGGTCGCTGCCCATATGACATATTCTTGACTGCTAATCGGTGTGGTTAAGGCTATCCCGCCTCGCGAAGATGTCAATCTTCCATTAAGTATTACGTAAGCTTCTAATAAATATTATTTGATTGTTCTATAGTTGCATATGTAGATATGCAGTCTGGTAGGGGCGCGTCGTTCAGTGAAAGTCATTTTTATCAGCAAAAGGTTCGGAGGCACCCACAGCGTAAAGTTGGGCGCCTGGGCCGGCGCATTGTTGACAGCCTGTCTAGTTTGTCTCGTAGGAGCCCCGGTCGGAGCCTATTACGCCTATCTCAGCGCTACCAGCGACGACCCTACGGATTTAGTTTCCCCGGAAGTGGCGGCCCAATGGGCGGAGTCATTACTGGAGCAACAATTAAAGATTGATGAAGCTAAAATGCAAGCCGATAACAGACTTTCGGCGCTTACGTTGAGGGTGGCTGAACTGCAAGCGCGCCTGGTGAGGCTTGACGCATTGGGTGATCGGCTTACATCAATGGCAAAGCTGGAGAACGGGGAGTTCGATTTCAGTCAACCTCCTGCGCTTGGCGGTCCAGAAGCTGATGCACTTGGAGATTCATTCGATCCGCCGGAGTTCGTCAATGTAATAGATGAGCTTGCGCGCCAAATAGAAGATCGTCAGCATCAGTTGGACACGCTTGAGGCGCTGTTGGCGAACCGGAAGCTTGAAAACGATATATTTATCGCGGGCAGACCGATCAAAAAGGGCTGGATGTCCAGCCGGTACGGACGCAGAACTGACCCTTTCAGCGGCCAGATTGCCTGGCACAGTGGCGTCGATTTCGCGGGTAAGGACGGCTCGGATATTGTTGCAGTTGCCTCGGGGGTAGTAACCGTTTCAGGTTACCGTCAAGGTTACGGCAAAATGGTTGAAATCAATCATGGAAATGGTTTCAAAACTCGCTATGCACACTGCAAGGAAAACGTGGCCAAAGTGGGCGACGTTGTCAAAAAAGGGCAAGTTGTAGCACTGATGGGTTCAACAGGCCGATCAACCGGCCCCCATGTACACTTCGAAGTATATAAAAACGGACGTTCAGTCGACCCCGCCTCATACATTCACCGCGCCAGTCGTTAAGGCCGTTTCATCGCGCCTATCGCGAAAACTATTTCACCCTTTGCCCATGTCATTTATGATGCGGGCCAAGTTTGATATACGGACTGCTGCCGGGAAAATGTAACCACTATGATGGCAAGTATCGCAAGAAAGATTTTCGGAACCAAAAACGACCGTGAGCTTAAGCGCATGGGCAAGCTGGTACTCCAAGTCAACGCACTGGAAGAGCAGATTGCCAAGCTCTCCGATGAGCAACTGGCAGAAAAAACAGTCGAGTTCAAGAATCGCTACCAAAATGGAGTTGGGCTCGACGCATTGCTTCCTGAGGCGTTTGCTGTGTGCAGGGAGGCTAGTAGGCGCATCATGGGAATGCGGCATTTCGATGTTCAGCTAATCGGCGGCATCACATTGCATGAAGGCCGTATTGCAGAGATGAAAACGGGCGAAGGCAAGACGCTCGTGGCAACGCTGGCGGCATACCTTAACGCACTGTCCGGAAAGGGCGTCCACATTGTTACTGTGAACGACTATCTTGCGAGCCGTGACGCCAACTGGATGCGCCCGCTGTACGAGGGGCTCGGACTGAAGGTCGGAGTGATACTTTCGCAGCAGCCGTTGGATCGAAAACGTGAAGCTTATCAAGCAGATATAACCTACGGCACCAATAATGAGTACGGTTTCGATTATCTGCGCGACAACATGGTGCTCAGGAAAGAGGATCGGGTCCAAAAACCTCTGAATTTCGCAATCGTCGATGAAGTTGACTCCATTCTTATTGATGAAGCACGAACACCGCTGATCATCTCCGGCGCTGCCGAAGACAGCTCCGAGCTTTATCTATTGATGAAGCGACTCATACCGGAATTGCAGCGCCACGATCCTGAAAGCCCGGAAGATGGGCCTCAAGGTCATTTCACCATTGATGAAAAGACCCGGCAGGTAGAACTGACTGAGGAAGGGCATCACCTTGTAGAGCAAATATTAATCCGTAACGGGCTGCTCAGGGAGAGCGAAAGCCTTTACTCCGCCGGAAACCTCGGTCTGGTGCATCACGTTCATACAGCTCTTCGTGCCCAGTATCTGTATAAAAAAGACGTTGAATACATAGTCGAGAATGACAGCGTCATTCTGATTGACGAACACACCGGTCGAACCATGCCCGGTCGACGTCTTGCAGAAGGATTGCATCAGGCCCTCGAAGCGAAAGAGGATGTGAGAGTCCATAGCGAGAGCCAAACCCTCGCTTCTACGACCTTCCAGAACTATTTCCGGTTATATCAGAAGTTGTCTGGCATGACGGGTACTGCCGACACTGAAGCGCTCGAATTCAGTCAGATATATGGGCTCGGGGTCGTGATTATCCCCACCAACAAGCCCATACAGCGTAAAGATTTGAACGATCTGATCTTTCTCACTGTTGAAGACAAGTACGATGCGATTGTAGAAGAAGTTAAACGAATCCGTGAGATAAAAGCGCCTGTCCTGGTGGGTACTGCATCTGTCGAAACATCTGAAGAAATGTCGGCCCGCTTTAAAAAGGCAGGCATTTCCCATCAGGTGCTCAATGCCAAGCATCACGCGCGCGAGGCAGAAATCATTGCTCAAGCGGGTCGTCCTGGAGCGGTGACTATCGCAACGAATATGGCCGGACGCGGAACGGATATCGTGCTGGGGGGAAGCTGGGAAGCCGAAATCGCTCTGCTTGAAAATCCTGATGAAAATCAGATAAGCAAAATCAAGCAGGAATGGCAGAAAAGGCACGCTGAGGTCATTGCCGCAGGTGGCTTGCATATTGTTGGCACCGAACGTCATGAATCTCGCAGGATAGATAACCAGCTCCGTGGTCGATCCGGTCGTCAAGGTGATCCGGGTGTTTCGCGCTTTTACTTGTCGCTCGAAGACAACCTAATGCGGATATTTGCGTCAGATCGTGTACGCAAAATCATGAGTGCTTTGGGCATGGAAAAGGGCGAGGCAATTGAGCACCGCATGGTTTCAAACGCTATCGAGACGGCTCAGCGTAAAGTCGAAGCACGCAATTTCGATTATCGTAAGCAAGTATTGGAATACGATGACGTCGCGAATGACCAGCGCCAGGTGATTTACAACCAGCGTAACGAGCTGCTTGACGAGGAAGAGATAGAAGCGGCAATTGCGGGTATCCGCGCTGATGTTATTCGTGATGTTGTAGCTTCCTACGTGCCGCCCCGCTCCCTTGAAGAACAGTGGGACGTGCCAGGGTTGGAGAATTGCTTGCATCAGGATTTTGGGGTCAAGCTTCCCGTCCGGCAATGGCTTGATGAAGATAAAAAGCTGTATGAAGAATCGCTTAAAGAGAAAATAGTGGCCGCCATGGATGAGGTTTATAAAGCCAAGTCTGAACGAATAGGACCCACAATCCGATCTCTTGAAAAGCAGGTTATGCTGCACGTTCTGGATCAGTTATGGAAAGAACACCTGCTGAATATGGATCATTTGCGGCAAGGCATTGGCTTGCGGGCATATGCACAGAGAAATCCGAAGCAGGAGTATAAACGCGAATCTTTCGAGATGTTTGAAAAGCTCCTCGACAACCTGAAGCATGAAGTCACGCGCGTACTTTTCCGCGTGGAACCGATGACTCCCGAGCAAATGGAAGAGCTTCAGCGCCGTCAGCAAGCAGCTGCAGAGGCTGCTCAGCGACTTCAGAAAACACAACACGAACAGATAAATCAGCTGGAAAGTCAGCCCGCTGCATCCGGGAAAAGCGCAACTTTTGTCCGGGATGCGTCGAAAGTGGGACGAAATGAGCCCTGTCCCTGTGGGTCGGGTAAAAAATTCAAGGCGTGTCACGGCAGGTTAGTCTAGTGATGCCGCGAAATATATATTACTGAGGTGAGGACATGATATGGCGGTAGGATCGCTTGACTGGCCGATCATGCATCCAGTTGAAGGGCTGCGCTTGGGAACTGCACGTGCCGGTATAAAAAAGCCCGGGCGGCGCGACGTTCTTATCATGGAGATTGCGGAAGGAGCCACAGTAGCGGGCATTTTCACGCAAAACGCGTTCGCGGCAGCTCCTGTTTCAATCGGAAAAGCTCACCTTGCCCGGGGCAATATTCGATACTTTTTAATTAATTCTGGGTGTGCAAATGCATGTACGGGCGCCAAAGGACTCGAAGATGCACTCGAATGCTGCCGCAGCGTAGCCAATTCAGGTGGGGTTAGGCTCGAGCAGGTTATTCCTTTTTCGACGGGGGTTATTGGGGAATATTTACCGCTGGATAAAATGAAAGCCGTTATACCGGATGCTCTGGGGGCTTTGGATGACGATGGCTGGCGACTAGCGGCCGAGGCAATCATGACGACCGACACATGCCCCAAAGGTGCCAGTGTTCAGTTCGAGCACGATGGAGAGCGGGTCACCGTCTCGGGAATCGCGAAGGGGGCCGGCATGATAAGGCCGAACATGGCAACTCTGTTGGCTTACATCGGAACCGACGCCGTAGTGAGTCAAAACGTTTTAGAATGTTTAGTTAAGGCTGCGGCGGACAAATCCTTCAACAGGATTTCTATTGATGGCGACACATCCACGAACGATAGCTGCATGTTGGTGGCAACCGGCAGAGCGGGATTGCCCATGCTCACGGTGCCGACGGGGCCTTTTTTTGACGCTTTGCTGGACGCGGTGACCTCCGTCATGCAGCAACTTGCCCAAGGTGTTATTCGTGATGGAGAAGGCGTTACAAAGTTCGTTACGGTAAAAGTTGGCGGGGGTGGCAACGCCGAAGAGTGTCTTAAAGTCGCCTATGCTATAGCCCATTCTCCGCTCGTCAAGACAGCTATCTACGCGTCGGACGCGAACTGGGGCAGGATTGCAGCGGCGATCGGTTATGCGGGTGTCTCCAAGCTTGATCCGGCGGGGGTTCAAGTGTGGCTTGATGACGTAAAAGTGGTAAGTAACGGCGGGCGTGCGCCGGACTATAGCGATGAAGCTGGCGCGGCAGTGGTCTCTCTCGATGAATTTTCGATTAGGGTGGATTTGGGGCGAGGGCAACATGAAGAGATTGTCTGGACTTCGGATTTGTCTCACGACTATGTCACCATAAATGCCGAATATCGAACGTGAAATTGTTCATGTTGCCGTCGGTGTAATTACCAGAACCTCAAGCGACGTGCTAATTGCCTTGCGTGCGGAGAAAAAACATCTCGGCAGCGTCTGGGAATTTCCAGGCGGCAAGGTCGAAAGAGGGGAATCCGTCTGCGATGCTTTGGCGCGTGAACTTTACGAAGAACTTAATATTACTGTTCGAAAAGCAAAGCCTCTGATTGAAATCAGGCATTCATATAGCCAAATGTCTGTTCATTTGAGTGTCTTCGAGGTTCAAGAGTTTTTGGGTGAAGCATTCGGCCGCGAGGGACAGCCCATTCGATGGGTGCCCTTGAATGAACTCACAAATTACGAATTTCCCGCCGCCAACAAAGCCATTTTGAATGCGTTACTGCTACCGCGAAGGATAGTGGTAACGGATCAATTCATTTCAATAAAAGATTTCCGCTTCCGGTTGGAGCGGGCTATTGGACGGGGTGCTGAAGGGGTGTACCTCCGACTTAAATCCCGGGAGCGGCAAGAAGCTCGTCTTTGTCAGCTTACTGAAGAGATTTGCAGCAAGAGCGCGGCTCCCATTTTCACCAATCGGGAACTTTTACCTTATTTCGACGGACCAGTCGGGCTCCATTTGAGAGCTGGCGAGCTGGGCTCTTACAGGGAGGGGGCCATTCGTCCCAAATGGGTAGGCGCTTCGTGTCATAACCCAGACGAGATCGCTCGTGCGGTCAGCGCGGGAGTCGACTACCTGTTTGTATCGCCGGTGCACCGAACTGTGAGCCACAGTGACGCTGTGCCAGTCGGCTTTGGCAAGTTCGCAGAGTGGGTCGACGCCGCGCCCGTGCCAGTATACGGGCTTGGAGGGCTTAAAGTTTCCGAGACTGAAAGGATAAGAAGCCTTGGCGGGCAAGGTATTGCAGCTATCCGGGAGTTCTGGGGGTAACTCTCTACCGCAAAGCGTTTCATCCCCGGCTGTCGCATAATGTTTGTTAATTGATCGGCATTGATACTTTTTTGAATACATTTGATATTTTTTTAAAGAAAAGGGTTGTAAGGCCGCCGAAAATGAGTAGAATGCGCGCCTCACACGGTGACGCCGGAACACGGCGGGTGAGCAAGAACTAACTTCCTCATCGGGAAGTTCACCGCAGGAAGATCGGAAACTAAAAAGTTTCAGAAAAAGCTTCCAAAGTAAAAATCAGCGGCGTATAATTCGCGCCCCGGCTGAGACCGGATAAACGCTAGAATCTAAACGGTTCAGCGGTTTTTTAAGAATGAGGTCAAGCAAAGCGTGTGGGCGC
>CAZXLJ010000045.1:0-24800 GCA_964641175.1 uncultured Cellvibrionaceae bacterium | reverse complement strand
ATGCGTTGCCGGCAGGGTCGTACCGTGGTTGTGCATACTCCCCGCCCGTCGTGGGTCCCCGCGTGCGCGAGGACGACGGACGTGAAAGGCACTTTTCGTACATAGCCTAGCGACCGAGATAGACTTCAATGACCCGGGGATTGCTGGAAACTTTGTCCAGATCCCCTTCCGCCAGCACCGAGCCTTCATGCAGCACGGTCACCTTGGTATCCAGGGCGCGGATAAAATCCATATCGTGCTCTACCACAACCACTGAGTGATTTTTGCTGATGCTTTTGAGCAGACGGGCGGTCTCGAGGGTTTCGTAATCGGTCATGCCGGCGGCGGGCTCGTCCACCAGCAGCAGCTCCGGGTTCTGGATGATCAACATCCCGATTTCCAGCCATTGCTTCTGCCCATGGGAGAGGTATTTCGCCGGAAAACTGCGACGCGCCTCCAGCCCTATCAGCGCGAGAATTTCATCGATCCGAGCAGCCTGTTCTGCTTTCAGGCGAAAAAACAGGGTTTGAAAAACATTGCGGTTGCCAGCCAGCGCCAGCTCCAGGTTTTCCCATACCGTGAGACTTTCAATTACGGTGGGCTTCTGGAACTTGCGCCCGATCCCCATATTGGCAATTTCGGCTTCGTCGTGCCGGGTCAGATCAATGGTGTCCCGGAATTTAACTTCGCCGGAATCCGGTCTGGTCTTGCCGGTAATGATATCCATCATGGTACTTTTGCCAGCGCCGTTGGGGCCGATGATCGCCCGCAGCTCACCGGGACGGATATCCAGTGAAAGATTATTGATCGCCTTGAAACCGTCGAAGGTCTTGTTGACGCCGCTCAGATATAAAATACTTTGCACCGGGCTGCTCATGACAGGTTCTCCAGAGGCTTCGGCTGTTCTTCAGGCACGCTGCGCGCCGTACGACGTTTTTCAAGATAGTGATCAAGAATTCCCACCACCCCGCGGGGAAGGTAGATCGTGGTTATCACGAACAACGCTCCCAGAATAAACAGCCAGAACTCCGCAAATACGCCGCTGGTGAAATAGGTTTTGGCAAAGTTCACCAGCACCGCTCCGATAACGGCACCGTAGAGCGTGCCGCGCCCGCCAATGGCTACCCAGATGACAATCTCGATGGAATTGAGCGGATTGAATTCGCTGGGATTGATGATGCCCACCTGGGGTACGTAGAGTGCCCCGGCCACACCGGCGATCACGGCAGACAGCACGAACACGACCAGCTTGTAGTTTTCCACCCGGTAGCCCATAAAGCGCGCGCGACTTTCCGCATCGCGTACTGCAACCAGAACCCGTCCCGACTTACTCTTCACCAGGTACTGGCAAAGCACATACACCAGCAGCAAGGCGCCGACGGTCAACAGGAATAACACCAGGCGGGTGCCGTCCGAGTGCAGGTTGAAACCAAGGATGTCCTTGAAATCAGTCAGGCCGTTATTGCCGCCGAACCCCATATCATTGCGGAAAAAAGCCAGCATCAGGGCGTAGGTGAGCGCCTGGGTAATAATGGAAAAATACACGCCAGTCACGCGGGAGCGGAATGCGAGCCAGCCGAACGCAAATGCGAGGACTCCCGGTACCAGCAGCACCATCAGCATTGCGAAGCCGAAACTGTCAAAACCCAGCCAGAACCAGGGTAATTCCTGCCAGTTAAGGAACACCATGAAGTCCGGCAGAAGCGGATCACCATAGACGCCGCGATCACCGATCTGGCGCATCAGATACATCCCCATGGCATAGCCTCCGAGCGCAAAGAATGCGCCATGCCCGAGACTGAGGATTCCGCAGTAACCCCAGACAAGATCCAGAGCGAGTGCGAGCAACGCAAAGCATAAATATTTACCGATCAAGGTGACCGTGTAGGTCGGCATATGCAATGCCGATCCCTCCGGCACCACCAGATTGAGTACGGGAACCACGACGGCGAGCGCCACCAGCATCACACAGAGCCAGCGTGAGGCCTTGTCGTTTTGCAAAAGCTGCCGGACAAAAGAAGTGTGCTGCATGTCAGTCCTCCACAAACCGGCCTTTCAGGGCAAACAGCCCACGCGGGCGCCACTGAATAAACAGGATGATAAATACGAGTATGATGATTTTGCCGAGAACGGCGCCGGAGTAAGGCTCGAGAAATTTGCCGAAAACGCCCAGCCCCATGGCCGCGAAGAAAGTGCCCAGCAGATTGCCGACGCCGCCAAACACCACCACCATGAATGAATCGATGATGTATCCCTGCCCCATGTTCGGGCCCACATTGGTGATCTGGCTCAAGGCCACCCCGGCGATGCCGGCGATCCCCGAACCGAGGCCAAAAGTCAGCGCATCGATCCACGACGACCGGATCCCCATGGAGTTGGCCATGGCGCGATTTTGTGTAACCGCACGCATCTGCAGGCCAAGCATGGTCTTGCGCAGGACCAGTGCCAGCAGGCCCAGCACCAGCAGGCTGAAAGCTATGATATAGAGACGGTTATAGGTAAAGGACAGGGCGCCGTTGAACTGATAGAAGCCGCTCATCCAGTCTGGCGTGATCACCGGTACATTGTTTGAGTTATAACTGCGTACCGCCTGTTGCAGAACCAGGCTGATGCCGAAGGTCGCCAGCAGGGTTTCCAACGGCCGCCCGTACAGATGGCGGATTACGGTCCTCTCGATAATGACGCCGGCAAAACCTGACACCAGAAACGCGGCGGGAATTGCGATGATGATGGAAGCATCAATCCAGCCGGGGAATATTTGCTGGATGGCGAAGGTGGTGTAGGCGCCGAGCATGATCATCTCACCGTGGGCCATATTGATCACCCCCATTACTCCGAAAGTAATGGCCAGGCCTATCGCTGCCAGCAGCAACACCGACCCGAGACTCAACCCGAAAAAAAGATTTTCAATAAAACCGTATAGACCGATTCGGCTCTCGGCGCGATCGAGGCTTTTGCGCGCGGCTTTGACAATTTCCGGATTTGCTTCCACATGTTTTCCCGCTTCATCCTTCAGCAGAAATCCCTGCAGGATGGCAATGGCTTCCGGCGCCACCGACCTGCCCAGGGTTTCAATGGCATCCTTTTGTTCAGTCACATCGGTCGAGCGGGCATCGATAATCGCCAGCGCGACTTCCAGTTCATTTTTAATCGCAGCGCTTTGTTCACTTCTCAGGGCGTCGACGATTACTTCCCGAAGTGCCGGATCCGGCCCTTTGATCAAATCGCGTGCGGCGTTCAGACGGGTTTTTCGATCCTTGCTGTTGAGCTGAATGGCAGCCACCGCGGTTCGCAGTTTTCCACGCAGGCTGTTATTGATCCGGATTTTGTCCAGCTGCCTTTTTGGAATCTCGCCGAGTTCTTCACCGGTGGCCGCATTTATCGCTACCGATCCAGTGTCCGTTACCTTGTACAACACCACCGCTTTGCGACCTTCTGCATAATAAAGTTCGCCATTCAGCATGGACTGCAAAACCAGCGTCGCACGGGAATCCCGGGTAGCTACAAGTTGTTCTATGGCTTGACCTTTTGCCACATAGCTTCGGGCATTCAGGTTTTGAACCAGCTGTTCGAAATCCTGAGATATTGCCAGCAGCGGGCAGGACAGCAGCAAAACAAAAATCAGGGACTTTATCGTTATGGTTTGAGTCATTAATCGCACCAGTCATGGATGCACATATTATTCGGATGCCGGCACAGCGCGGGCAGAATTCTGCTCTATGGATCGGGCTCCGACGGGCAGATTCCAGCCGTCGCAAAGAACACGCGTTCGCCTTGCATCCGGCACTGAAATGGTTTCGAAAACTGCCCGGCGCCTGTTCAGCGCCGGGGTTTTTGGAAGGGTTAAACTATTAGTGGCTGTGCTAGTAGTTCTGCCCTGAACATTTGCTTGTCTTGATATTGAAATTGCCGCAGTTGATGGGCGCAGTCCAGTCCGCCACCAGACTGGCGGAGTCGGGGAGATAATCCGTCCAGGCGTCACCAATTACACCACCGGGCGTTTCCCAGACGGTTTCAAACTGGCCGTCCTCCTGAATTTCGCCAATCAGCACCGGCTTGGTGAGGTGGTGATTAGTATTCATTACTGCAATGCCGCCAGTCAGGTTGGGAACAGTAATGCCATACATGGCCTTGCGAACGTCATCAACACTCGTGGTGCCGGCTTTCTCGACGGCTTTCGCCCACATTTTAAAGCCGATATACGTGGCTTCCATGGGATCGTTGGTTACGCGCTTTTTATCCTTGATGAATTTATGCCACTGGGCGATAAACGCTTCGTTTTCCTTGGCATCGGCGCTCATGAAATAATTCCAGGCGGCCAGATGCCCGACCAGCGGTTTGGTATCGAAGCCGGATAATTCTTCTTCACCGACAGAAAATGCCACCACCGGAATGTCTTCCGCATTCACACCGGCATTGGCCAGTTCTTTGTAAAAGGGAACGTTCGCATCGCCATTGATTGTGGATACCACAGCGGTCTTTTTGCCGGAGGATCCGAATTTCTTGATTTCCGCAACCCGGGTCTGCCAGTCACTATGACCGAACGGTGTGTAGTTGATCGAGATGTCCGCCTTGGCAACACCCTGACTCAGCAGATATTGCTCGAGAATTTTGTTGGTCGTGCGCGGATAAACATAGTCAGTCCCTTCGAGAACCCAGCGTTGCACCCCCTCTTCCTTCATCAAATAATCCACGGCCGGAATGGCCTGCTGGTTGGGCGCGGCACCGGTGTAAAAGACGTTTTTGGAGGATTCTTCGCCTTCGTACTGGACGGGATAAAACAACAGGCCGTTCATTTCTTCAATGACCGGCAACACCGATTTTCTGGACACCGACGTCCAGCAACCGAATATCACATCAACTTTATCTTTGGAAAGCAGCTGCTTCGCCTTCTCGGCAAAAAGCGGCCAGTTGGATGCCGGGTCCACGACCACCGCTTCGAGTTTTTTGCCCATGAGGCCGCCGGCCTTGTTCTGCTCCTCGATCATCATCAAAACCGTGTCTTTCAGAGTAGTTTCACTGATGGCCATGGTGCCCGAAAGAGAATGAAGCACACCGACTTTGATAGTCTCGGCAGCCTGTGCAATTGAGGTGGTCGCGAATAATGCTGCAGCCCCTACCACCACACCGGTTTTGGTAACCAGTTTTTTAATATTGAAACTCATATCGTCTCCTGATGAATACTAAAACCCTGGGCGCGTGCATTGCCGCGGGTCGTGTCGGGAAAATCTGGAATGTCGCAATGATTTGTCTTTGTAGCTGACGGAACGATTGCCGATTAGCTTCAGTCACGGGGGTGACATGGGACGCGAGAGCAGTTTTGGTGCCAATTGGTTTTATCGGGCACAACTTACTGAGGGAGATTCTGGTAAGCGATTGTTTTTAATCGCACCGAAGGAATTAAATCAGAGTGACGACCGCCCCTTGCGGATTCGCGGCAAATTCCGTGTGCACCGGTCGGCGCATTTTCGGGCACCAATTAAGTGCTGTCGCACCAGAATGGTGAACCCGGAATACGCCACGGACCCAATTTCATTATTTTCGCCTGTTTGCGGTGCATTCAAGCGGGATTTTACGGGGTTGCTACGGCATATCAGCCGACGAGCCGTCGACGCGGGCGCGTCAGGGAGCGCATTTTTGGTGCGACCCCTGATGGAGCGGTAAAATCATGGTAACTTCCAGGCCGCCCTGTGGATGATTGGCCAGTCGCAGCTGGCCGTGCTGACGCTCGATCGACCGGTCGGCAATGCTGAGCCCCAAACCAAAGCCGGTGTTATGCATCCGGTTACCGACGCGGTAAAAGGGCTGCTTCAAGCGTTGCAGCTCGGCTTCGGCGACGCCTTGTCCGTGATCCCGAATACAGAGCACGGCGCCGCTTGCAGTCGTTTCCAGAGTGATATTAATCGGTGTGTTCTCCGGGGTATGGTGACAGGCATTGCGCAGTACGTTTTCCACTGCGCGCAAGGTCTCCCGTTCATCTCCCTGAATGAACACCGGACCCGGCGATAATTGCGAATTGAAAATACGGCCCGGAAATTCGAAGCGGATGGATTCCAGCAGAGATTCCAGCAGTGCCTGCAGATTCACCCGTGTCAGTTGCACCGGCATCTGGCGACTGCGGCAATAATCCAGTATTTCCTGAATCAGTCCGGACATGCGCTCACACTCCGCGTGCATCCGGTCCACCTGTGCCGACTGGCCGCCTTTTTGTTCGAGCAACCCCGCCGCTGCCTGTAATCTCGCCAGAGGCGCGCGCAACTCGTGTGACACGCTGTGAAGCAAACCCTCCTGAGCCGCCAGAGTCCGTTCTATCTGCCCTGTCATGGCTGCCAGATCGTTGGCCAGATCTCCTACCTCGTCGCCTCTGCTCAACAATCCTGGCTGTATGCGGGCGTGGGTATCACCGCTGGCATAGGCCCGACTGAACCGACCGAGCTGCTTGAGAGGTCGGGATATGTGCCAGCTCAAAAAAAGGCTCGCCAGGGTGGATGCGATCAGAATCAGGATGAACTGCAGAGACTGTAACCGAGTGATCGCCTGGCGGATAAACAATGGCACACCGGGTGCACGAGCCTGCACCTCGTACATGTGGCCGTGCGCATCGTTGATTTTCACCCGCATGATTTCGCGGTGCTCGCGCTCGGGCAGAGGCCGGCCATACACCACAGTGCCGGTTTGATCATAAATCACCATTCCCCGAACCGGCCGCACTCTCGCACCCGGATCGCCGCTCTCTTCCGCTCGAGTCTCCGGGATCTGCACGTTCTCGTTCAATCGTTCAAGCACCCGGCCCGCCCTCTCCCGCAATCGGCTTTCATACCGCTCGACAAAACGACTGGTCTCCAAGGTATCGACGATTACAACGGTGGCAATGAACAGGATGGCGAGACTGGTTGACCAGAATGCAAGAAATATTCGCCAGAATAAACGGTTGAACCGAAAGGGCCGGCTTTTGGTTCTGTTTGAATTTGATTCAGCCATGCAGGTCAGTCCTCGCGCTCGCGCTGAGCGACCATCTGGTAGCCCAATCCGCGGACCGCCTTTATGACATCCTGCACGCCCGCGGAGGCGAGCTTTTGCCGAATGCGGCTGACATGTACATCGATGGCCCGGTCATATTGTTCCAAAGGCCGATGCAAAACCGTTTCCGTCAGATGCTGCTTGCTCAGGGTGTCACCGGCGCTCAGCATCAGTAATTGCAGTGCATTGAATTCCGCACTGGTGAGGTTCAGCGTTTGTCCTTTTGCCGTCGCGCTGAGGGTGCGGCTATTGAGTTCGATGCCATGCAAGTGTACGGGTCGAGCCTCTCCAACAACCGGCTTCGCCTGCCGGCGGCGCAAAACGGCGCGCAGGCGCGCGGCCAGCTCGCGCGGATTGCAAGGCTTGGCCAGGTAATCATCAGCCCCCATTTCGAGACCCAGGATCCGGTCGATGTCGTCGCCCCGACCTGTCAGCATAACGATAGCGGTGCCGGGGTCGTGCAGGCGAATTCGCTGCAAAACTTCAAGGCCCGACAGATCCGGCATCATGACATCGAGCACTACAGCGTCATAAGGATTGCCCCGGCTCAAGGCATCAACCGCGGCCCCGCCTTCATGCAAGGCCGTACAGTTGAAACCCTCTCCGCTTAGATATTCCGTAAGCATTTCACAAAGATCTCGGTCATCATCGACCAGTAACAGTTTGGCTGTATCGCTAACCATGGAACCACTCCGCCCAGCTTGTTGGTAAGCATCTGCACTCAATCATGGCGCAGCGCTCGCACCGGGACAGCCCCGAATCCCGGCCTTTACATAACTTTACTCCCTCTTAACCCAAGTTTGCGCTCCGTATTGCCATACTGGCATCGTCATCAAGGCAAACCTATCGGAGTTCTCAACATGAAACAGATTCTGAAAACCGCACTCATGGTATCCGTCCTGGCAACTTCAGCAAGTGCACTTGCTGGTCCTAAAGGCGATCATTGCGATCATCACAAGCACCACGGAGGGATGGGACTGGGCAAACTGGAGCGAATGATTGATCTGTCGGAAGCCCAAAAAACGCAACTGGCAGAAATTGAAAAGCAGATGAAAACCGAGCGGCACCCTGGCGGACGCAAACACCGCGGTGCTGGTCTGATGGCTCTGGACCCTGCCGCTGCGGATTATCAGCAGCAAGTCAATGAACGTGCGGAAAGGGCCGCCGAAATGGCGCGTCAACGGGTACTGAAAAGAGCTGAAATTCACCAGCAGGTGCAGGCGATTTTAACGGATGAACAGAAAACTCAGCTGAAAACCAAACGCGCTGAAATGCAAGCCAAGTGGAAAGAACGTCGCAAAGACAGCTAAATCCCCGTCTTTGTTGCGTAACCGCTTTTTGATCGGATGACCATCGACGGCCCAGTATGACTGGGCCGCTTTTTCTTTAACGAAAACTTATCGTGCAGCGTTACGATTATCTTCGAGGATGATGATTTCCACTCGCCGGTTCTGGACCCGCCCGAATGTTGTTTCATTAGACTCCACCGGCCTGCTCTCACCTAACCCGTCGGTCTCGATGCGCTCCGCGTCCACGCCGTAGCCGACCAGAGCATCTTTGACGGACTCGGCACGTGCCTCGGACAACTCTTCGTTATACTCGCTGGGGCCCGTACTGTCGGTATGGCCTTCGATGACGAGTTCCCGGTCCGGGTATTCATTCAGAAACTCGGCAACCTTGAGCAGGCTTTCATTGGCATTTGACTTGAGTCGCGCCTTGTCCTTTTCAAACAGAATGTCACCCAGAGTCAGCACCATACCCCGTTCGGTATTTTGGGCGGACAGTTCGTCGACCTCACTCTGCAGGGATTGCACCTGGGCTTCCATCTGCTCGGCACGCTTCTCGGCCTGCATCGCCGCCACTCCCATCACAGCGGCAGCATTTTCCGCTTCTACTATCTGACGGTCTTTTTGCTGAATGATTACCTCTTTACGGTGACTGTCGGCTTCCGAAATAAAATCGTCCGCCTGTTTCATCTGGGCCGACTCCCGTACCAGGTCTATTTTACGTTCGGTTATGTATATCTGCTGCTTTATCTGGTCGTCCGGAGCGCCGGAATCAACCAGGCTTTCCAGTTTGTCGAGCTCCTTTCGGGCCTCGTCGACGGCAACGGGTGCCTGCTCCCGCACCACGCCTTGACCCGCCATCAAATCAAACTCGGCGCGCAACTGATCGGCGCGCGATTCAGTAACAGATGTAGTGCTGCAGCCACTCACTGCAAGCGTTCCCAGCAGGAACGCCAACCCGGTTAAATTCCTCATATTCTGTCAGCCTCTATGGTTGATTATTTGATTCGGCCCTTAAATAGCGCTCAGTTTTGCAACAGCTGCAGACTTTCGCGAACTTCGCCGGCCGCCTTGCGGGATTTTTCAGCATTGGTTTTGGTGATGGCCAGCTCGGCATCTGCCTGAGCCCTCTCCATGTACAGCTCCGCCTCTTCATACTCCTTTTCTTCCATAGCCCGCTCTGCCTTCGCCAGGTTGTCCTCGGCATTATTAAGTTCAAGGGGCGCATGTTCGGTCGCGCCCACCAGCTTTGCCTGATCAACACTGCTCTGGGTAGCGCTCAGCATGGACTCCGGCGGTTTCACGGAGGTACAGGCGGAGGCGGCAACAAGAGTCAGCGCAATAATTAACGCGTTCGTCTGTTTCATAAATTCACCTTTGCAAGACTTACAAGTTTTATCAGAAAAAAGCAGCTCCACTGCAATAAGTAGGCGCCGAACCACATATAACATATTGTATTTAATGGCGTTTTTATTATGCAGTCGGCAGCCGGAAGGATAACTTTTCTGATTGTTTACCAGCAATTTTACGGTTAGCAATTTCGATACCAGAGTCGCAGAACTCGAAAAGAGAGTTAACGGGTGAAACGGCGTAATCGAGAAGCGTTAACAGAAGGGGGGTAACACGATGATATATCGGATAATTCCGGTTTCGCACCAGTTCACAACTTATAATCATTTTGACACTTTTATTACAAAAATTTGGCCCTGCTCACATTAGCGCCGCGCGACTTCAACGTACCATTACGCGCACTGCAAGAATCGCCCCTGCCGCAGACAGGTGTTACCCATGCGGGACGCCGTCTGAAGGATAAAGGGATTAAAAGTCCCTGTGGCAGCCCGACTAGGCGCCTCGGCACTGCTTAAGCCGGCGGATTTGCAAACAGAATTTAAGCAGGACACATTTTAATCCGCAAAAACCAGGGACGCGGAAGCCACGCGACTGTCGAGTCTGCCTGACCAACATTCAGGCAGTGCGACCAGATCTATAAAAATATGAAACGGCGCCTTTCACATCTGACAGGTAGCCGGCAACGCGGTTGGGAAGAAAGGAACCAGTTTTACCCTCTCCCCGCCTGGTTTGCTGAATAACGTCTATACGCATTCCGGTTTGATATGCCGCGCGCTGAATGGAGAGTTGCCGTTCGACGCCAAAGGCAGGTAATGCGTGTGTGAAGCGATGTAGTAGGCAAGTGCGGAAGGGAGCAGGGAGAACGGCGGTGCAGTCGACGCGCGTTAGCTCTGTCCATGTCCGCAATCCGGGCGGGAACTACGTTAGCGGTCCGCTGGTTTCCGGACATTACCCTTACCGTTAGTTGTCAAACAGGCCTCCAAAAAAAAGGGGCTCCGATTATTTTATTCGAGGTTGACCGGAATGATGACTCCGGCACAGCCGTCGACAGAAGCGAGGCTTTACCATGCACCATAAAATGAAAACACTGTCGGTCGTCATTGCCGCTGCGATACTTTCCGCCTGCGGCGGCAGCGGCAATAACAACGGCAGCAGCTCCAGCAGCTCCAGCAGTTCAAGTAACTCTTCCAGCTCAAGTTCAAGCTCAAGCAGCTCTTCGGGTTCCAGCAGTTCATCCTCCGGCGTGGTCGTTTCTCCCGATCCGGATACCGGCGGCGTGGATCCATTTCTGGATCTCCCCGATGAATACCGCATTTCCAGTGATGGCGAACGACTGGAACGCGGCGGCTTTTACCAGGGAAAATTTTATAATGAAGATACTCTGGAAACGATTTATATCGATTTTCCGCAAGGGGACTTTCAGCAGCAGCTGACCCAGAATTATCAGAGCAAGACACCCATCCAGGCCACGGTCACCTACAAGGACAAAGTGCTTGAGCAGGTCGGTGTCCGCTATCGCGGCATGACCAGCTACCAGCAGTCAGGTAATAAAAAATCCCTGAGACTTGAGCTGGACTGGCAGGTCGATGGCCAGGACATCAATGGCTATAACACCATCAAGCTGAACAATGCCTTCGGCGATACTTCCAATATGCGCGAGGTGCTTTACAGCAACCTGGCAAGGCAGAATATTCCCAGCGCCCGGTCAAACTTCGTAAAAGTCGTCGTTAACGGCGAAAACTACGGCGTCTATGCTAACGTCCAACAGCTGAACAAGGACCACGTACGCGAGTGGTTTTTTGACGAAGACAATACCCGGTGGCGAGGAGAATCTCCCAACGGCGGCAACCTGGGTGGATTTCCGGGCGGCGGTGGTGGTGGCGGCTTCGGCGGAGGCGGCGGTGGTTTTGGCGGCGGTGGCTTTCCGGGTGGCGGTTTCGATGTCGGTACAATATTCGGCGCCGGCACGTCCAGCCTGAACAATCTCGGAGCAAATGGCAGCGATTATGAAAACGCTTACACGCTCAAATATTCTGCCGTCGACAACCCATGGCAGGATCTTGCCAACGCGGCCAATGCATTGGGTACAACACCTTCTGCAAATGTAGTGGCAGAGGTAGGCAAGTATCTTGATATCGACGCCGCGTTGTGGCACTTGGCCACCGAGAACCTGTTTACCGATGATGACAGTTACATTTACAAGGGCGGCATGGACTACTACGTCTATTTCGACCTGGCATCGGGCCGAATTCTGCCGATTGAATACGACGGCAATTCCTCCATGGAGCATTCATTCGCCACCAGCTGGTCACCTTTCTATAACGCCGACAATGCTAATTACCCGCTGCTCAATGTTCTTCTGAACGTGCCCGAGCTGCGCCAGCGGTACCTGGCACACTACCGCACACTGCTTGATGAAGTATTCAATCCGGACGAAGCCGCGGCGAAAATTGACCGGTATGTCGATCTGATTGATTCAGCCATGGCCGAACAGAGTAACGTGCGGCAGTATCCCTATACGGATTTCGTTCAGGGCAGTGAGGATCTCAAGGGCTTTTTCAGAGAGCGGCTGAATTACCTGCGCAGCAACGGCGAGCTGAATGCGACGGGTCTGTCGATCGGTAATGTTCAGGACTCTGTCAACGGTCGAGTTTCCGTAAAACCGTCTTCATCCGACACCGTAGAAGTCAATGCCAGCATCAGCGGCAATCAGGGTGTGCGCCAAGTCAACCTGTATTACAGTGCGGCACTTGCCGGCGCCTTTGAAAAACTGTCAATGAGCGACCCGGATGGCGACGGCACCTACACCGGTACAATTCCGGCACAGGCCAGCGGAAATTATGTGCGCTACTACATTGAAGCCATTGCCAATGACTCGGCCGGCACCGCGACTTTTGAACCCCGGGGCGCCGAACATGATGTCTACATTTATCAGGTACAGGCAGCCCAAACTGTTGCCAGTGCCGTAGTCATCAATGAAGTCATGGCTTCGAACAGCACAACTGCCACTGATGAAGATGGTGAATATGGAGATTGGATCGAGCTGTACAACAATTCAGACCAGCCAGTCGATCTGAGTGGATATTATTTAACGGATGAAGATATCCAGCTGGATCGCTGGGCATTTCCGCAAGGCACCACCATCGGGGCGGGAGACACTTTAATCGTGTGGGCGGATGACAAGGCTGCCGGCCTGCATGCCAACTTCAAGTTGAGCGCCTCTGGGGAAAGTCTGTATCTTGTGACGCCCGCGCTGGAAATTGCGGACAGGATTTCCTATAGCGAAGCCCAGACAGATCAAAGTTACGCCCGGTCGCCAAATGGTACAGGTGCACTCAGCTGGACGACCAGCCCGTCTTTCGACAGCGCTAACTGATCGAACTTCGGCATCTTTCCATTTCATGAATCGAAGGCACCCTGCAACGGGTGCCTCTCATTTATTCGGTAAAACACCATGAACCAAGACATTCAAAATGCTATTTTCGATCGCTTGAATGCGTATCGCGGTCACGGGCTCAAAGACCTGGATAAAGCCTCACTCCAGAACCGGGTGGATACCAAATTCATATTACCTGTCCAGCAGATCCCGTTCCTGCTGGATTCATTGCAGGATTATTATTCTGTCCTGGAGATCGACGGCACCCGTTGCTTCCGCTATCGCAGTACTTATTTTGATACCAGCGATCTGCGATTTTACAACCTGCACCACGCCGGCAAATTGAACCGCCACAAAGTGCGCCTGCGCGAATATCTTGATTCGAATACACAGTATCTCGAAGTGAAATTCAAAAATAACAAAGCGCGCACGATAAAAAAACGCATAGCAATTGACGATGCAAAACAAAACGTCAACATGTACAATGCCTTCCTTCAGGAAACCGGGTTACCGCACAATATCAATCTGCAACCGAGCTTGATCAACCGTTACCAGCGCATGGCTCTGGCCAGTGAGGAAAGAGGCGAGCGTTTAACGATTGATTTCAATTTGCGCAATTCCTGCATGGTGAAAGCGGGTAACAATGTGAACCTTCAGGGACTCGCCATTGCCGAGTTGAAGCAGAGCAGGGTCGATCGCAGCTCACCATTTTTCGGTTTGGCACGCACATTGGGAATTCGCTCAAGCAGCTTCAGCAAATATTGCATGGGCATGACCTTCACCCTGCAGGAATCCAACCTGATTAAACACAATCGGTTCAAGAAGATTGTGCGGCAAGTAAATTTTCTCTCTTCGACCGCGCTGAGCGCTTAAGTGATGATGTATGGCTTCTATTGATTTTCTGGTTCGCTACCTGGAGTTGTTGCTGGGTTCTCTGGTTTTACTCCGGCTTATCTATTTCCGCATCACGCCCAACAGAGATGCTTTCTTCAGCTTCTTTCTGTTTGCCAACGGCGTTTTTCTGGTGACCTACCTGCTGCATGATGTCGAGCTGTCCATGGGTTTTGCCTTTGGCCTGTTTGCCATTTTTGCCATGCTCCGTTACCGGACGGAACCCATCACCATTCGCGACATGACCTACCTGTTTATCGTTATAGGCATGGCGCTGATGTGCTCTATCGCAAACCTCAGCTACATCGAGCTCGGACTGCTTCTTGTCCTGATCTGCGCGCTGGCCGCCATTGGCGAAACATCAATGCTCGCGCCGAGAATGGTGGAGAAGAAGATTTTTTATGACAATGTCGAGAACATAAAACCGGAAATGCACGACGTTTTAATGGAAGATCTGCAACGTCGCACCGGTTTGAATATCCTCAAGGTTGAGGTTGGGCGCATCAACTATCTAAGTGATAGCGCTGAGCTCACTGTATTTTGTGCCGAATACGTTCACAAGAAGAACAAATCGGATGACATGGAATAACCTCCGGTTGCGGCCCGCCCGTTGACCGCAATTGTCCGGCGACCGACCAGGTCCGCCGGACATCCTTCCAGCAGCTGTTCCAATCTCCCCCGGTTTTTGTCAAAACGGGGATGCTCGACCTTGCTTTTGCAATGGTTTACCATACCCCGCGCTGACGCGACGCATAAAATCCTACAGCATTCACACTTTCGTGATTCCGGAACGCCCGAATTGCGTTCCTGCCATGTCTTTGCGGAACGGAGCGCGCCTGTTTCCGCCTGGGGTGGCTCCAGTCAGCACCTGTACGTTTCGAGTGACCAATAAAAGCAATCGATAAATAAGAAAAGGTAGCCCTGCGCGATGAAGACCCTGATCCTGACGACCTTGCTGATTTTCTGCGGTTCTACTGTGGCGGCCACTCCCGCTGCCGAATGGTGGAACGTGGCCTATCCCGAGCAATTCGACAAAACCCAACTCCGGCCCCAGTCCGTTATCCGTGTCGACAAGAATAAATTCGTCAGCGACGATGGAACCACTTTTCTGTTTCGCGGTGTGAATATTGCGGACCCCGACAAGCTGGTAAAGCAGGGGCAATGGCGTGAAACCCTGTTTACGGAGCTCGCCAGCAACTGGGGCGTCAATACCATCCGGCTTCCCATTCATCCCGTCGCCTGGCGTGAACGCGGCAAAGATGCCTATTTCGAATTGATTGACCAGGCGGTAGTGTGGGCCAATCGGGCCGGTGTGTATCTGATTATCGACTGGCACTCGATCGGCTATCTGCCCACCGAGCAGTATCAGCATTCAATGTATGACACCACGATAAAAGAGACGCGCGATTTCTGGCGCAGTGTGGCGTTTCGTTACCAGGATGTGCCGACGGTTGCGGTTTACGAACTGTTCAACGAGCCCACCGATCAGGGCGGGACCCTGGGCCAGGCGGACTGGAAAGAATGGAAAGCCCTGAACGAAGATCTTATCGACATGATCCGGGCCCAGGATACCTCCGTGATTCCGCTGGTCGCCGGGTTCAACTGGGCCTACGATCTGATGCCAGTCAAGCGCGAACCGGTCAACCGGCCCGGCATTGCTTACGCGGTACACCCCTATCCGCAGAAGGCAAAACCGGAAGTACCATCAAAAGAAAACTTCTTCGCGCTGTGGGAAAAATCCTGGGGTTTTGTTGCCCGCAAATATCCCATGATCGCCACCGAACTGGGCTGGGTTCAAGCCGATGGCAAGGGTGCCCATATTCCCGTGATAAACGACGGCAGTTATGGTCCGCAGATCGTCGAATTCATGCAAGCACGCGGCATTTCCTGGACCGCGTGGGTATTCGACCCCGACTGGTCGCCCACCATGATTCACGACTGGAGTTTCAAGCCAACTGAACAGGGCGCCTTTTTCAAAAAAGTGCTGCTCGAAACCGGCCATTGATTACAGCTGCACCAAAAAGATCCGGTATCCTCCAGTTTGCGACCTGACTTCCGTTCAGGTCCATTTCTGAGCACACAGGTTCAGCAGTGGTATAGTCTTGGCCGCGTACAATGCCCGCCACACCAGAGCTGTCAGACGGCGGATCAGCGATTGGCTTCAAATCACTAAATGCTATCGCAGTGGAATCCGGTAAAGCCTCGTTCCGGATTTCCGCGCGTATCCACCGTCTGATACAAAAATTAACTGGAATTTCGTCAACTGCCGTATTCAATCGTTACGATCAGACCAAGACCAACCCGGAGTTTCAGATGCACGAAAAACATTCCTACCGCGGAACCACGTCGAAACTGTCGATGATTCTGGTCACCGTGGTGGCGGCCGGCGTTATAGGCTTCATCATCTGGCAATTGCAGACCATGGGCGATCCGCCGGGTTCTGACTACAAGAAACTGGACAATCTGAATCCGGCCGAAGCGCCCGAAGTTGGCGCTGACCTTGATCCGGAACTGGCCAAGGCACAGGAAGATATCGAGGCGATGGTGGCCCGGATCGACGCCAAAATGAAGGCCCGCAAGAGCGAAGATGAATCCGCTGAAGTTCCGATCTCGGAGCCCGTCGAACCCGCCTTCGCAGACAAGGATCCCGCCACTCTTACACCGGTGGAACAGACCGAACCCACCCAGTCGGGATCGAAAGGGAACCTTCCGAGCATGGCCGATAGCGACGTCGCGGTGAAGCAGGATCTTGCCAGCATCGCACCGGAGGCGTCCCAGTTACTGGCGGACGAATTTATTGTCGCCAAAACCGCTCGGGCTATTGCCGCCCTGTCCGAAGGCAAGCTGGTCAATGAGTTCCGCCCGCTCAAAAACCCGTTGACGCCATTTGCTGCCGAGCCCCTGAATCAGGGGTTCCAGATCGCTTCTGTCAATTCGGTACGTTACAAAACCTACCTGGACGTGCTGACCAGCATTGGCAGCGAGCGCCTCGTCAAAATGTACTGGCACTACTACCCCTTGCTCGAAGAATCTTACCGGGAACTGGGCGCAAGTGAGCAGGAATTCAAGGATGTGACCATTGCGGCGATTGATCAGTTGCTTGCCGCACCGCAGCTGTCAGCCAATCACGTCCTCATCCATCCGACTGTCATGTACAAGTACGAAGACCCGTCGCTGGAAAAGTTGCCGGCAGCCCATAAGCTGATGATGCGGATCGGCTCTGGCAACCGGGCTCGTATCGAGCCGTTGCTGCGCGAGATCCGCGCCGAACTGAACAAATCGTAATGGCTGACAGTTTGAGACTTCACCTGATCCGGTTGGCAGGCGTGGCCGCCCTGTCCATGTGCTGCGACAGCGTCGCTGCTGATGATTTCAATTACTGGGGCCTGGAAGCCTGGCTCGTGCAGCAGGACGCGGACATCGTTCTGCCAGTGGGAGAAGATCTGATCAAGGATACCGACACCAGCAGTTTTGGATCGCGCCTGTTCTTTGGGCGGCACATCAACCAGTTTTTCGCCGTGGAAGCGGGTGCTCTGACCTACCGGACTGCGCCGTCCAGATTATTCAGCCCGGCGCAACTTGAAGTTTTGCACATACCCGCGCAGTCAGAAGTGGCGATTGATTTCCGTGCAGTGATTACACTTCCTGTAGCAGATGCCATATTTTTCAAGGCTCACGCGGGCCCACGCTTTTGGAGCCTTCGTACTTATCAGATCGACTACCCGGCCGAACAGCCAACATTCAGCGCAAGCCAGTCCACTGAAACAGGCGTAACCGCGGGAGCGAATATCGGGGTTACCTGGGGACGGAACGCCGCAGTGCTGCTGGGATACGAACATATGAGTGCGCAACCCCATGACAGCTCCTATGTTTCGCTGGGAATCGCCTTTCGAATTGACTGAAGCCTGCAACGTTAAGCGGGGGTATTCATTGAGGGGACAGGCCGGCAAGACAGCACCTGCGCTCTGGCCGGCGCGGCGGCGTCTGCAGACGCCGCCTGGACTGACCTTACGACCCTAGAGGTGTCCGTCTCCAAAGGGATGACGCAGAATGATGGTCTCGACGCGGTCGGGACCGGTGGAAATGATGTCCACCGGAACACCTAACAAGGATTCCAGCCGTCGGATATAGCTGAGCGCATTACCGGGCAGATCTTCGATTTTTTTTGCGCCTACCGTAGATTCCTGCCAGCCCGGGTGACTTTCATAGACCGGCTGCACGGTTTCCCACCCGTCGGCATCACAGGGGACGCCCACAGGCCGGCCCTGATCATCCTGGTAACCGACGCAAATCCTGATTTCCTCGAGACCGTCCAGAACATCCAGTTTGGTCAGACACAAGCCGCTGACACTGTTGATGAATACCGCATGCTTGAGTGCAACGGCATCTATCCAGCCAGTTCGCCGCTTGCGTCCGGTGGTCGCACCGAATTCCATTCCCCTGGATCCAAGACGCTCGCCAACATCGCAGCCCAGTTCGGTGGGGAAAGGCCCCGAGCCTACCCGTGTGGTGTAGGCTTTGGTGATACCCAGAACATAATCCAGATAAAGCGGGCCGAAGCCGCTGCCGGTGGCCGTACCGCCCGCCGTGGTGTTCGAGGAGGTCACATAGGGATAGGTACCGTGATCAATATCCAGCAGCGAGCCCTGCGCGCCTTCGAACATGATGTCATCGCCGGCTTCTCGAGCCTGGTGCAATATCTGGGCGACGTCGGCAATCATGGGAATCAGTTCGGCGCCGATTGCGAGGGTGCGCTCAAGTACCTGCTCGGCGTCTATGGCTGCCACACCATAATACTGAGTCAGCTGAAAATTGTGGTATTCCACGATTTCCCTGAGTTTGGTGGCGAATTTGTCCGGGTTCAGGATATCGCCCAGGCGCAGTCCGCGCCGAGCTACCTTATCCTCATAAGCGGGGCCAATGCCCCGACCCGTGGTGCCGATTTTGGCGTCCCCCCGAGCCTTTTCCCGCGCCTGATCCAGAGCCACGTGGTAGTCCAGAATCAGTGGGCATGCCGGTGACAGGCGAAGTCGCTCGCGTACGGGAACCCCCTGGGCTTCGAGTTCCATCATTTCTTTCATAAGCGCTTCAGGTGAAAGCACGACGCCATTACCGATCAGACAGGTAACACCTTTGTGCAGCACGCCTGAAGGAATGAGGTGGAGAACCGTTTTCTTCCCTTCAATTACCAGCGTGTGGCCCGCGTTGTGCCCACCCTGAAATCGAACCACGTACTTGACCTGTTCGGTCAGCAGATCGACGATCTTGCCCTTTCCTTCGTCGCCCCACTGGGTTCCTAAGACTACGACATTCTTGCCCATTACATGCAACTCTTTATAAATGGTCCATTATAAATGGCCTGTTATGACTGGCCTGCAAATTGGCCTTTTTAACGGCCTTCTATACGGCCCTTGATGGCCTGTTCGGTCGAACGCAATCGGGCGCTCGACCGGGTTTAATCTGGTGACGGCGGGAAAACCGATTTCAATCAGGTCGCACCGGGATGGGTGCCACCTTGAAGGTCTGCTGTTCTTCTACCACGATCCGGTCACAGGCCTGGTACCTGTGCGGTCGGGTCTGCCCATGGGAACCACATACGACCCGCTCACCGGTACGACGCAGCTCCTGCACGAATCGCCAGTGGGCGGGATTGTGCGACACCGGTGCAAAAATTCCGGACGCGGGCGGTGGTTCAAGTGCGCTCAGCCGATGCAGAGCGACCAGGTCGAGGGTGAACCCGGTTGCCGACCGGGAGCGACCAAAGACTTCGCCGATTTTGTCATAGCGTCCACCCCTCGCAATGGAAGTGCCTCGCCCCGGCGCGAAAGCCGCAAACACCAGACCGGTGAGATAGTGGTAACCGGTCAGCTCGCTCAGATCGAAATACAGTCGCACGTGGCCATAGCGGTTGCTCAGGGTCTCGGCGACTTGCTGGAGTTCGTCGAGCGCTGCAAACACTGCATCGGGTGCGCCTTTGAAGACTTCCCTGGCGACGTCGAGAACACGCAACGATCCAGCGAGGCGAGGCAATTCACGGAACCAGTGAGCTGCCGTCGGATCGGTCACGTTTTCGGTAATCCAGGCGCCGATGTCGGTTAAAGCCTTGGCCTGCAGCAGGTTGAACAGTTCGTTCTCCTGCGCGGCGTTCAGCCGGGCGGCTTCTGCCAGTGTCCGGTAGATCGCCACGTGTCCCAGATCGAGACAAACTTCTTCTACCCGTGCATGATCGAACACATCCAGTAAAAGCGAAGTGACTTCGATATCGGCCAGCAGTGTCGCTTCGCCAAACAGTTCGAGGCCCACCTGGATCGGGCTGCGCGTGCTTAATGCATTTTCCATGCGGGTATGCAGCACGTGGCCGGAGTAACACAGGCGATTGACGCCGGAGCGTTTGAGGCTATGGGCATCGATCCGGGCAATCTGCGGCGTCATGTCCGCGCGTACGCCCATGCTGCGTCCCGACAACTGATCGGTGAGCTTGAAAGTGAGAAGATCCACGTCATCGCCCAGTCCAACCAGCAGCGAATCGGTGAATTCCATCATGGGCGGAATTACCAGTTCGTAGCCCCAGCGGCGCAACAATGCCAGAAGCTGGTGGCGCAGATCATCCACCTGCTGCGCTTCAGGCGGCAGAATTTCTTCGATACCGTCTGGCAGCATCCATCGTTCAACGGGAGTTTTGGTCATTAGATTTTGGAAACGGCGGAATTCATGTCAATGAACCAGATACAACAGGCCCACACCAATCACCATGCTCACCAGCCCCGCAGCGCGCAGCTGCCTGTCACTGACCGCGGCCAGAGACGCTGCCATCTGACGCCAACGACGGGGATAGAGGAAGGGCAACATTCCTTCCAGCACCAGTACCAGACATAAAGCCCTGCCTAGATCCTCCCACATAGAAGTGATTAGTCTCTCGAGGTGTCACTGCGCTATCGAAGTGACATAAAAAAACCGGGACGCGCCCGGCTGCGGCATTTTAACATTTTTTGTCCGCTTGGAAAGCGCTGGGGAGCGGCTCACCAAAACGGACGCCGTATGGCATGGTGCGAGGCTATTGAGCGGCTTTAAACTGCCCGTCCCGATTCTTGAAGTATTTGAAGAAATCGCTTTCCGGATCCAGCAGTATCATGTCTTCCTTGCCGGAAAACGTACTGGTGTATGCGTTCAGGCTGCGCACGAATGCATAGAATTCACGGTCCTTGTTATAGGCTTCGGCGTAAATCCCCGTGGCTTGAGCATCCCCCGCACCGCGCAGCCGCTCTGCTTCGCGATATGCGTTCGCCTCGATTACAGTGACTTCGCGGTCGGCTTCAGCCCGAATGATTTCCGCCTGCTCACGTCCGATTGCGCGGTGTTCCTTGGCTTCGCGCTCTCGCTCGGCGCGCATTCTGTTGTAAACCGGTTCGCTGACTTCTTTCGGAAGGTCAATTTTCTTCACCCGTACGTCCACGACCTCAACCCCCATGGAATCACGGGTAAAACTGTTGAGCTGATCGCGCAGATTCAGCATCAGCTGGTCCCTTTCTCCACTGACAACTTCTTGCAGGGACCGTCGGGCGAACTCGTTGCGCAAACCCTCATTGATTCGTTGCGCCAGCAGCCGCTCAGCCCGATCCTGTTCGCCGTTCGTGGAGGTGTAGTACCGCTGCACATCAGAAATACGCCACTTCGCGAAAGAATCTACTTCTGTGCTTTTCTTCTCTACTGTCAGGAAACGCACTGCCTCTGCATCCAGCGTCATGATCCGCGCGTCGAAGCGCCGAACCTGATCAACAAACGGAATCTTGAAATGCAGGCCTCGCCCTATGTCGGGATCTGCCACACGCCCCAGGCGCAGCAGTACAGCCCTTTCGATTTCAGTAATGATATAAACCGACTGGCTGCCAATGAAAAATACCAGCACGAGAATAAACAGATAGGCAAATGAGCGGTTAGACATTAACGACCCTCCCTACGGCGCGCGCTGGATGCATTCGCAGCTTCCTCAAGTACCTTGTTCGCAATGCGACTGGCCAGCTCGTCCAGATCGGTCGGGCTGGTAACTGCGCGGGCTGTGGTTGCCTGGCTACCCGCCTCAACCAGTTTGTCCAGGGGCAGATACAGCATATTGTTACCGCCTTCAACATCCACCAATACTTTTGAGGCCTTGCCCAGCACCTGCTCCATGCTTTCCATGTAGAGGCGCTGTCTGGTGACTTCGGGCGCCTTCTTGTATTCCGAAAGAAGCATTTCGAAACGGTCGCTCTCACCTTCGGATCGCGCAATTACCTGATCGCGATATGCCGTGGCCTCTTCCACCATGCGCTGCGCCCGACCCCGGGCATCTGGAATTATGCTGTTGGCGTAAGCCTGGGCTTCATTCTTGTAGCGCTCCTCATCTTCCCGTGCACGGATAACATCATCGAAGGCGGACTGGACCTGATTCGGTGGTTTGGAATCTTCAACGTTGACTTTTTCAACCCGGATACCGGTGCTGTATCCGTCCAGATACTCCTGCAGCCGAGCCTGAATATCAGCGGCAACCTGACTGCGCCCTTCGGTCAGTACTTCGTGCATCGGTGTAGAACCAACGACGTGGCGCAAGGCACTATTGGCCGCCTGCTGCAGGCTGTCTTCGGGATTTTTGACCTTGAGAACAAAATCCTCTGCGCTGTCGATGCTGTACTGAACCGACACAACAACATCCACAATGTTCAAATCCTTGGTGAGCATCTGCTCGCTGGTGCTCCAGATTCGCACGCGGGTGACGTTTTCGGTGAAAACCTTGTCGATAAATGGCGGATTCCAGCGGAACCCTGGCATTTTTGTCTCAACATATTCGCCAAAGCGCAATACCACAGCCCGTTCCTGCTCGTTCACAATACCGGCGCCGCGGAACAGATAAAACGCAACCAGAAGTGCAAGCACAAGGTAGACGATATAGTTGGAACCACCGTCCGAGCCGGAACCGCCGCGACTTCCACCTCCCTTGCCTTTGCCGAAAAGTTTGCCAAAGGTGTTTTTGAGTATTTCGTCCAGATCGGGCGGGCCATCATTGCTACCGCGTTTACGGTCATCGCCCCAGGGATCTTTATTGTTACCCGGCTCGTTCCAGGCCATAAGGATGCTCTCTCTTTTTTTCTTCATTGCAGACACATGATCCTCACCAGCTTTTGTAGTACGCCCGGCCCAAGTACATCTCATCCGACCAGAAGTCATCCGGTGGGCGGACGGCCATCCTGCAGAACGCCGCCCGCGAGATTTTGCTCGCGGGCGGCGTTCATCGGGATCGGGGTAACTAAACGAATATTTGCTGACTGGCCGCGTGCGGTGCGGGTTCAGGCAGCATGGTCATCCCATTGCAGATCGTCTTTTTTAACCGTTTCCGCCGCCAGAATACGGTTGAGATCCGCCTCGGGCAACGATACCGTCATCTCGCAGGTTCCATCATCCAGATAGTGCTCCTGCACCACTGCATTTGCCCGGTGCAACCGCGCCCGGAGGCTGCCCAGATGGCCGGGAATCCGTACGACGCCGTTAAACATCTTCTCGGCAACCCGCTGGGCGATAGCCTCTTTCAGCAAATCAAGGCCCAGTGCGTTACGTGCCGATATCCAGACGGCAGTTGGCCGGCCCAGCTCATCCCGCTCAATACGCGGCGGCATATCCTCCAGAAGATCGCATTTGTTGTAAATCGCAATCTGCGGGATGTGATCGGCGCCGATTTCCGCCAGCACCTTGTTAACCTCTTCTATTTGCGAGGACCTTTCCGGGGTCGCAACATCAATGACGTGCAACAGCAGATCGGCACTCGCGGCTTCTTCCAGTGTCGCCCGGAAAGCTTCCACCAGCCGGTGGGGCAGATGGCTGATAAAACCCACGGTGTCTGCCAGGATTACCGGCCCCGCACCATCCAGTTCCAGCCGGCGCATCGTAGGGTCCAGGGTCGCAAAGAGCTGATTTTCAGCGAACACCGTGGAGTCCGTTAATGCATTGAACAAGGTTGATTTACCCGCGTTGGTATAACCCACAAGTGACACGGTTGGAATCTCCGCGCGGGAGCGGGATCGCCGGCCTTGTTCGCGCTGGCGCCGCACCTTTTCCAGCCGTTTTTCAATGGTTTTAATCCGGGCGCGCAGCAAACGACGGTCGGTTTCGAGCTGGGTTTCGCCGGGCCCGCGCAGACCGATACCGCCTTTTTGTCGCTCCAGGTGCGTCCATCCACGGATAAGCCTTGTGGACATATGCTGCAGCTGAGCCAGTTCGACCTGGAGTTTACCTTCGTGGGTGCGGGCTCGCTGCGCGAAAATATCGAGAATCAGTCCGGTGCGGTCAAGCACTCGACACTCAAGCTCCTTCTCGAGATTGCGTTCCTGGCTGGGACTGAGGGTGTGGTTGAATATCACCAGCTGCGCCGAGTGCTCCGTCACCAACTGTTTCAACTCTTCCAGTTTGCCGGTGCCGATGAAAAATTTTGCGTTGGGAGCCGCGCGGGCTCCGGTCAGCATGTCCGCAGGATCGGCGCCCGCAGACAGCACCAATTCTTCGAATTCGCGAGGATCGGAGGCCGACTTGTCCTGATTTATTTCCAGATGGACCAGAATTGACAGTTCACCTGATTGGGGGCGCTCAAAAAACAAGAATGATCTCTTTAGCCTCCGAGTTCAGCTTCTTCGCCGCCCGGTGCGTCCGGATTCAGCATGGGAACCCGTACCGGACGGGATGGAACCACAGTGGAGATTGCATGTTTGTACACCATCTGGCTCACGGTGTTTTTCAACAATACGACAAACTGATCAAAGGACTCGACCTGACCCTGCAATTTGATGCCGTTAACGAGATAAATAGAGACGGGAATACGTTCTTTGCGCAAAACGTTCAGGTAAGGGTCTTGTAAGCTGTGCCCTTTTGACATG
>CAZXLJ010000044.1:0-24993 GCA_964641175.1 uncultured Cellvibrionaceae bacterium | reverse complement strand
CTTTTAAGCTCTGCGAGATTTTCAGACTTCATGTAATTGTCGGACATCAGCAGTGATTCAGTGATCTCGAGCGTGACCAGACGAGGCGGTATTGCCAGTTGTTTGCGCAACCGTATCAGTCGGTGTGTGTGCGGCGTGGAACCGAATTCCTTGGGAGAGCGGTTGATGGAGAAGCCGATCTCGTAGTGCTGATCAAACAGCTCCTTGCACAGGCGCAGCGCCTGTTCTGCAACCCAGGCGCCCAACTCCAGAATCAGCCCGCTTTGCTCAGCGACCGGAATAAACTCGAGCGGCGAAACCAAGGTTCCGTCGGATTTGCGCCAGCGGCACAGAGCCTCGCAGCGGGTAAATGCCTCTTCGCTCACGCTGTACAACGGCTGATAGTGGACATCAAACTCGGCACGAACCAGCCCGGTGCGGATATCCCGGCTTAACTCAATGTAGCGATCGACCTCGTTGCGCATAGACATATTGAAAAAATAGATCGCGTTACGGCCAACGCGTTTACTCTCAAACATTGCCAGATCCGCGTGCTGGATGAGGGTGAGGGGGTCCGTCCCGTCGGTGGGATACACCGCAATGCCCACACTGCAGGTGATATTGATTGTGTTTCCGGCGATTTCTATGGTTTCCGCAACTTTCGTTGTGATGGCCCGGGCGCGGCTTTCAATTTCCACCGTGCCGGTGACGTTTTTGAACACAGCGATAAATTCGTCCCCGCTTTGCCGGCATAACAGATCGTAGCCACGCAGGCAGCTTTTTAGAACGCGCGCGATGTGCACGAGCAACTCGTCGCCAGTGCCATGGCCCAGACTGTCGTTGATTTCCTTAAAATGATCCAGGTCGATAAACAGCACGGTGAACCCCTGGTGGCTTCGCCGGCACTCCTCGATCAACTGCCTCAGGTTTTCATCGAACTGATAACGACTGGTGAGCTGGGTCAAGGTATCCGTCGCCGCGATCATTTCGAGCTGTTTCACGTGGGATTCGCGCTGCAGGGTAAATCGGCGGAGATAAAAGATAGCGATTGACGCCAGCAGACCGATGATGGTCGCCACCGCCCAATAGAGTGCGACAATATCGCGCACGGCGCTCGACCGGAGGGACTTGATGGCAATCTGCCAGCTGCCTCCGGGTACCTCCACGGGGTGAACCTTGTGCCGACCATTAAACAGCTGAGCATCGCCCAGAAAGTTGTGGAACGACCGGCTTCGATGCTCGACACCGCGCAATGCTACCTGGTAGCGGCGTTGCAGCTCTTCCAGCCCAGCCTCGGCAAGCAGTTTGTCCAGGTCGATGACTACCGAAATCAATCCCCACAACCGGTCATCCAGGGTTCTGACGGGGTACCGTGCTACGAGCCTTCGTTTGGGGCCCTGAACCAGATCCATCGGCCCGATCAGAACGACTTCGCGCGAGTCTATTGCCTGGGCCACAGTTGGCCATTCTTCCTTGATATTTCGATGATCAAGCCCCAAAGCTTTCTCGTTGCCCGCCATCGGAAATATCGCCTGGATAACCAGATCCGGGGCGATGGCCACGTGGGTGATATCAAGATCATCTTTCAACAGGCGCGCAGCTACGACGTTTAGCTCCGCCTGGTTCAAATTGCCCAGCACTGAAATTTGGGCTTCAAGGCCGTAGCCTACCGCCAGATTTTCATCGAGACGCCCTTCGATCTTTGTAGCGAAAGCGAGGGCCCAGAACTCCGCGTTCAAGGCATCCTCACGTTGGGCAATGCTGGCTAGATACTGCACAAGTGGCGCAAAAATAATCATCAGCGCCAGGAAAAACAACGCCGCCACAACGGCAGACCGGCGATACCAGATCACGGAGGGGGACTGGCTGTCGACTACAGACTGAGACTGATCCATCGCGGTTCCAACTATCGGATCACGGGTTAAGGTTTTGATAAGCATAGTTGCCATCATTCGCCGCCGCCATACCCTGAGCGGTTGCGGATTTGCGTCGCCTTGACCTGCGTCGGCTCGCCTGTCTCAGTGACTCAGACGGCCGGGATCTCGTCTCAACTCATTCCGGCGCCTTCAAACACGGCCAGGTTTAGCTTGATACAGAGCGCCGCGTCAGAGCGTAGCTTTTGGCCGTCGAGACTGATCACCGGAACTGAGCCCATGAGGGCGTTGGTGAGCAACACCTGGTCGGCACGGTGCAAATCTTCCACGGTCAGGCGTCGATCCTCCACCGCAAAGCCCCAGCGCGGCAAGAGCCGGCGCACTTCGGCCGCCATGGTTCCCGGCAAGGCGTACGCCGAAACTGGAAAACACGCAGTATCGCCAAACACACAGCACAGGCTGGCGGTATTGGTTTCGGAAACCGAACCATCGACATCGAGAATCAGAGCTTCATCCGCGCCCAGGCGTCTGGCCCAGTCTCCGGCCAGCTTGTAGTACATGTAATTCAGGGTTTTGTGTCTGGCCAGCGGCATATGCCGGGCGTGGGGATACACTCGCAGGGCCAGGCCGGGCTGTGTGTTCAGGACTGCGCGTGATGTGTACGGCCTGGCGTTAACGAATAATACCGGCGCATCGCCGGCTTTGCCCGCCACCGCCATCAGCTTGACGACGGCAGTGACTGCTGCAAGCCCGTTCTTTTCAATTAGCTGCGCAATGATATCGGCCCAGGTCACATCCGGTGGTTCGGTCCGGAAAAACTCCCGCCAGGCGAGTTCGAAGCGTTGCAAGTGCGCCTGGAGCAGAATGGGCCGACCCGCTTGAACCCGCAGCGTTTCAAAGAAGCCGAAGCCATAGGCCAGGCCCTCGCTATCGAGTGGCATAGAGGCAGCGTCGGCCGCTTTGAAAGCGCCGTCGTGCCAGACGATGCCCGGTTCAGGATCGCTGACCCGGAAGGCGTCTAACGCATTCATCAGCGTGCGCCCCTTGTGCAGTGTTTCTTCATATTCATTGGCCGGATCGGAGTCGATGACAATGCCACCCCCCACCGAAAACACCACCTTGCCGGCGGCATAGGTTGCCGTGCGGATGGCAATGGACAGATCCATACTGCCGTCGAAGCCGAGGTAACCGATACTGCCGGTGTAAATGTGTCGGCGGACCGGTTCGAGTTCGTCGATCACCTCCATTGCCCGGATTTTCGGACAGCCGGTGATCGAGCCGCCTGGAAAGGTCGCTCGCAGCAGATCGACCGCATCCATGCCGAAATCGAGTTGCCCCTGGATAGTGGAGACGAGGTGAAAGACGTTCTGGTAAGCCTCGACGCGCTTATGCTCTGCAACCCGCACCGATCCGGTGCGGCAGACCTTGCCGATATCGTTGCGAAGCAGATCGACGATCATCGAAAGTTCGGCATCTTCCTTGATGCTTTCCTGCAGCTCAGTACGCAGGGCAGCATCCTCGGCCGGAGTCCGGCCACGCGGCCGGGTGCCCTTGATCGGCCGAGTCTCTACGGCGCCGTTTCGCAGTTCCATAAAACGCTCGGGCGAGGTCGAAACGATCTGATGATCGCCGGCATTAATGTATGCAAAGAACGGAGCCGGGTTGGCGGCATACATGCTGGCAAAACAGTCGTACGGATCCCCGGCAAAGGCAGCCTGAAAGCGCTGGGACATGTTCACCTGGTATACATCGCCTTCGACAATGTAGTCGCGGATCGCCTCGACCGCGGCGAGGTATCCGGAGCGCGAGAATGCCGAAGTGCATCTGCCCACCGCCTGCTGCCGACGTTCAGGAGCCGCAACCGGCGTGCTGAGCGCCGCCTTGAACCTTGCCACATCGGCTGGAACCGCCGCCGCATCCCCTTCCCTGCGCACAGCCAGCAGGGTGGTCGCGCCGACCCGGCGGTCCTGGATCACCAGAATGCTCGGCGCCACCATGTGCATCAGCGGCAACCGTGAATCATCGATGCTGGTCCTCGGCAGCTGTTCCAGGCAATCTTTCAGATCGTAGCCCAGGTAACCGAGGAGCCCGCTCGACAACGGCAATGAGGCCTCGAGCTTCGGCAACATGCAGTGCTGCAGCACTTGCCGCAGTGCGGTGAACGGATCCAGGTCGAGTTCAACCTGCCGCTCGCCGCTGGTGAGGTGCGTCCGGGTACGCTGCCCGCTTACCGAGAGCCATGGGTAAAGGCCAAGTATGTGGTAGCGGGCACAGTCGAGATCGCCCCCACTCATCAGCGCCACAGTGCCTGGGAGATGGGCGAAGCGGCCCACCATTTCCACGAACGGTTCGTCCAGTTCGAGAGCCTCAGAGTGAACGCCGGTCAGTTTTTGCAGCCAGCTCAGGTCGGTTTCGATCGCGGTGGTCATCACGATAAATGTTCCTTCAAAGGGCCGAAGCGGAGGAAGTTCTCGACCAGCGTGAACCCGTGCTCGGTCAGAAAACTTTCCGGGTGAAACTGGACGCCAAACAATGGATGGCGGACATGCTGAACGGCCATCGGTACATTGTCGGCGGATCGCGCGGTAACCCGCAGTTGCTCACTGATGTCAGTAATTGCCAGGGAATGATAGCGCGCGACGGTCATTGGTTCGGGCGCCCCCCTGAACAGGCCCGCGCCGTCGTGATGGACCGCACTGGTCTTGCCATGCATTGGCACCGGCGCGTGCACGGTCCGGCCGCCGAATGCTTCGTTAATACATTGCATGCCGAGGCAGACCCCTAAAATGGGAAACTCACCCTGACAGCGGCGGATCAGTTCAGTGGAAATTCCAGCCGCCCCGGGGTTTTTGGGGCCCGGGCTCACCAGGACGTAATCGGGTCGCTTTCGCGCCACGTCTTCCACCGAAAGGGCATCGGCGCGGAACACGGTGATGTCCAGGTCGAAACTCCTGAACATTTGCACAAGATTGAATGTGAAGGAATCGTAGTTATCGATGACGAGCAGCCTGGCAGTCATGCTTTGACCCCGGATATTTGATTAATGAGAAGCTGACGCGGCCATGAGGCGGCCGCTACAGCATCGTGAAGCCACCATCGACGGGCAGATAGGTGCCAGTCATGAACCTCGACAGGTCACTTGCCAGAAACAGGACGGCGCCCGCCATATCGTCCGGCAAGCCATTGCGGCGCATCGGACACCTGGAAGCAATTGCTTCCTTGTTGGCGGACGACATGGGCATGGCCGCATCCGTCAAGGTCAACCCGGGCGCGACCGTGTTGACGCGCACGCCGCCCGGACCCAGCTCTGCCGCCAGCGCCCGCACAAATGCGTCGACCGCCGCCTTGGCTGTGCTCTGGGCGAGGAACCCGGGGTTACTGCGTTTGGAAAGGCTGCTTGAGACCGCCACGATACTGCCGCTCTTGCGCTTCAGCATTTCCCTGGCGACCGCCTGGCAGGGATAGAAGACCGCCTTCAGCTCATCGCCCACCTTGCGCTCAAGATCCGCCCAATCGTACTCGACGAAGGGACGATGGCGAAAATTGATGTGGGCATTGGCGACTAGAACATCGATCCGCCCGAACCGCTGGTGAACCGCCTGCACAAGACTGGCTACCTCGGCGGGGTTGGTCACATCTGCGCCGAAGACTTCGGCGGTGCCGCCCTCGGCCTCGATCTGTTCCCTGGCCCGGCGGGCCTGAGCTTCGCTATCCCGGTAGTTGATGGCAACGCTGGCGCCATGCTCTGCCAGCAACAGCGACACTGCGAGCCCGATCCCCCGGCTGCCGCCAGTGACGAGTACGACCTTGTCGTGCAGCAATCCAGTACCGCTGGATGGCTTCGGCGCTCGCCGCAACGCGGCCGGAGAGTGCACAGCGCCCTCCGCGGCAATCCGGCTGGCGGTTCTGCGGTCAATGGCGGCGGAGACTGTGTCGAGCCGGGGCGCGTCGAACAGCTCCGACACGCCCAGTTCCACCCCGAATGCATCCTTGACCCGCGCCAGGACCCGCATGGCCGCCAGGGAATGTCCGCCGATCTCAAAGAAATGCGAATGGCGACCGATGCGCTCGAGGGGCGCATTCACCACCAGCGCCCAGATACCCGCCAGGGTGCGCTCGGTGGGCGTTACCGGCGGTTCGTACGCACCGCTCTGCTGCAAATCGCCCGCGGACTCGAGCAATGCACGCCGGTTCAGCTTGCCGTTCGGCAGCTGCGGCATCGCTTCCCGCTGAACGAATACGTCCGGCACCATGTATGCCGGCAACCTGGTCTGCAAAAACTCGCGCAGCTCTGCCATTTGCACCAGGGTACCGGGCGCGCCGGTATAGAACGCAACCAGTCGCTCGCCTCGACCGACAACGGCTCGGGCCCGAATGCCAGGAGCATCCCCCAAAACCTTCTCGACCTGACGCACATCGACGCGGAATCCCCGGACCTTGACCTGAAAATCCCAGCGACCTATATAGTCCAGGGTGCCGTCAACCAGAAATCTGACTACATCGCCGGTATTAAAGAGACGGTCGCTCGGCTCTGTGTCAAACGGATTGGACCGGAAGCGTTCGGCGGTCAGGATTTCGAGGCCCTGATACCTTTCCGGCATACCCGCCGTCGCCACATGCAGCTCGCCGGGCACCCCTTCGGGCACCGGCCGGCCCTGGCGATCCAGCACGTAAACTCTGGTGTTGGCGATGGGCCGGCCGATGGGGACGAAGTCAGCGCTCCCATCGAAATTGACCGTGTCGTAATAAGTGACGTCGTTGAGTTCGGTGCAGCCGTAGTTGTTGATCAGGCGTGCACCCGGAAAGAACTCCCGGAAGGCCATCACCAGGTCCTTCGGCAGCGGTTCGCCGGCGGTGATACAGATTTTCAGCGCCGGCAGGCGCTGCCCGCTGACGCGCAGATACTCAATGACTGCAGCCAGATGAGAAGGGCCAAGGTTGACGCGGCTGACACCATATTCGGCCATTGTCGCCACGAAAGTCTTCGGATCGCGAACGGTGTTGTTGTCGACAAATACCTGTGGACAGCCATTGAGCAGACCCGCGAACAGCTCCTTGACCGCCACTGCGAACACGAAGGTAGTCTTCTGGGCGATCACCTCGCCGCCGGTGAACGGCAGCATCGATTCAAGGTGATGGAGCCAGTTGCCGAGCTGGCGATGGGGGACGCGCACGCCTTTGGGTTTGCCGGTGGAACCCGAGGTATACATCACATAAGCAAGCGCATCGGGCTGTAACCGACGCGGATCCAGGTCCAGATACTCTATTTCCTGCGCCGCGATGTGCTCGAGTTTAATGCACAGCGAGTCGTCGATCCCGAGCAGCGGCTGGTGTTCGGCGCTGCACAGTACTGCCCCTGGATCGGCGTCATCACAAATCTGCCGCAAATATTCCGGCGGGTATGCGGGATCCAGCGGCACATACGCCGCCCCCACCTTCCACACCCCCAGCAATGTGGCCAACAGCTCGCCGCCCCGCTCCATACATACCCCGACCAGTTCGCCGGGCCCCATGTTCCGGGCCGCCAGCGCCTGCGCCACCTGATTAACGCGCCGCGCGAGTTCAAGGTAACTCCAGGCGCCGTGTTCGTCCCAGCATGCCACCGCATCCGGAGCGCGTTCGACCTGAACTTCGAAACGTTGCACAAAGGATGCTTCAGGCTCGGGCATAACTGGCGCCCGGTTGTACTCATGAAGCAGTTTTTGAAGATCTCGTTCAGGCAGCAAAGGCAGTTCGAGCAGGCGCCGATCCGGGTCGGCGAACATGGCTTCCAGCGCGTGCTGATGATGCGCCAGCAGGCGTTCGATCGCTCCACGCTCAAACAGATCGGCAGCGTAAACCACCTCCACTGCGAGCTCATCCCCATTGCCCGAATATGACAACTCAATTTCGCAGCGCGCCGGAACGTGCTCGCGGGCGAGCAGTTTCTGAAGCGCTGCGTCGGTCTCATCGGCATCGGGAAACGCGCGAAACTCCACATCGCCTGGCAATGCGTCGCCGAGCAAGGTTTCGGGAAAATTCTGGTGCCGCATCACAATCGGCACCAGCGGGTTGGCGCTGTCGCGATTCGCAGCATCGGTAACCTGCAGAATCTGTTCGAATGGCACTGGATGCTCGAACGCGCCCAATACCTGGGCGCGTACCGTTTTGAGCAATGTGCCCACGCTGCAGTGTTCATCGATGTGAAGCCGGAGCGGCAGAATGTTGATAAAAAATCCAATCAGTGGCTCGAGATCGGTCTCGGTGCGGTTGGAGGTCGTGGTGCCGATACAGAGGTCGTCGCGGTGGGTGTAGCGGCTGAGAGTTACGCCAAGTGCAGCCAGCAACGTCATGAAAATCGTGCAGCCATGTTGACGCGAAAAGCGCTCCAGCATCAGTGCGAACTCGCTCGGATATCGGCGCACGAAGGTACCACTGCGGGTGCCGCTTCGGGCTTTGCGGGTATGCTGCGTCGGCAACTGGAGGCTGTCCTCATAACCTGCCAGCGCCTGCTGCCAATAATCTTCGAAAGAAGCTGTCAGCTCCTGCGACCGCTGCCTGCGGGCATAGTCCGGATATTGGACGCTGAGCGGTGGTAACTCCGGCTGCTGCGCACTGACAAAGGCGGCATAGGCGCTTTGCAGCTCAGCGAGAAAAATGGCCTTGAGCGACCAGGCATCCGCGGCAATGTGGTGCACGTTAAACAGGAGCAAGTGCCGGTCTGCGTCAAGGCGCAGCAAACTCACGATAAATACCGGGCCCTGACTCAGATCGAAGCGGTGTTCCAGATGCCGCTCGAGGTGCTCCAGCATCAAGGTCCGGTCGACCGCTATCACCGGCAGACGCACGCGCTCCGGCGGGGTTACAAACTGCAGCGGTTCGCCCGCGTCCGAGCGGCAGTAGATTGTGCGCAAGCTTTCATGACGGGTGACGATTTCGCTCAGGCTCCGCTCCAGTGCGGACACGTCGGGATTGCCCCGGATCAGAAGCAACAGCGGCAGGTTATAACTGGTATTTTCAGGGCTGCGCTGATGGTGAAGCCACATGCGCTCTTGAAACCAGGAGAGCGGGCTGCCCTCCCCGATTGTCGCGGGCCGCATCTAGCGGCCACCCGCAGCGGCGGCGACGGCCGCCCGGAAAGTCATCCCTTCAACTGGCCAGCCGGCCATCCGGTTGCGACACTCATAACCCTTGCAATGCTGGAGTCCCGGTTGAACCCTGACGCGAACACGACAACCCTCATCAACAACCATACAGGTTCCTCTTTTTTGATGCATAGAGGCATCTTGAATAATGAGTCGCTCGACATCGAGCTGAACAGCTTGCGCCGGTCACTGCCTCACCCGCGAATTGCGAGAAAGCTGCCGGGAGTGACAAGTCTGGTGAAGAAACGATAACGAGGGCGCCCAGCATACCGCTGGAGCCATCCGCACCTCAATATGAATGTTTAATCCGTTCTGATCTCGACGATGGCACTGCCCGGACCACGAAAGTATCGGATCGGCGTCGGCCACCCGCTGTCCGCTGTCCGCTCTGAAGCCGACCCGGCGCGGCCAAGACGTCCATCCGCCGTGTTGCTCTTCTTGCGAAGGGCTAAGGCCATTCGCTGCGAAAAGCGCCTTGCGGGCTGAACGTCCTGGCTCGCGCAGACGCTGTCCGGACTTAATCAGAGGTTCCCTAGGGCTTAAAACTTTTTAACCGGCGACGCTTGTGCCCAGACGTCCGCGGTTGTGGGGACGGCGATAGTCTATCTGCGGCCCGACGGGAACCACCCGGTTAGGGTTGATCATGTGATGGCTGTAATAGTAATGGCGTTTGATGTGATCGAAGTGCACCGTATCTGCAATATGCGGCCACTGGAATAATTCGCGGGTATAGTTCGCCAGGTTGGGGAAATCCTCCAGACGCTGGCGGTTGCACTTGAAATGCCCATGGTAGACGGCATCGAACCGGATCAGTGTCGTGAACAGCCGCCAGTCCGCTTCCGTGATACGCGCGCCGGCGAGATAGCGCTGCCGGGACAACACATCCTCTACCCGGTCCAGTGCTTCAAACAGCTGCTTGTAGGCCTCTTCGTAAGCGTTCTGACGGGTGGCAAAACCGCAGCGGTACACACCATTATTGATGTTCTGGTAGACAGCATTGTTGATCTCATCAATGGCCACCTGCAAAGCAGCGGGATAAAAATCTTCCTGGTTGCCGGTAATGTCATTGAACGCTGAATTGAGCATTCGGATAATTTCGGCCGACTCGTTATTGACGATGCGCTGCTGCCGGGTATCCCACAGCACCGGTACGGTCACGCGGCCGGAATAGGTGTTGTTGTGCAGTGTGTATAGCTGATGAAGATATTTGAAGTTGTTCAGCCGGTCGCCGGAACTGCCCTCCTCTTCCTTGAAGCTCCAGCCTTTGGCCAGCATCAAGGGACTGACCACTGAAACACCGATGTGGTCTTCAAGCTGCTTGAGTTTGCGGAAAATGAGGGTCCGGTGCGCCCAGGGGCAGGCGTAGGAAACATACAGGTGATAACGGCCGGATTCGGCCTTGAATCCGCCTTCACCCGACGGCCCCGGCGCACCATCCGCCGTGATCCAGTTACGCAGGCGCGCCGCTTCGCGTTTGAACTCGCCTCCATGCGCTTCGGTGTCGTACCAGCTGTCCTGCCATTTGCCATCAATCAGTAAACCCATCTTCTGCTCCGGTTACTTACTGTATGAAAACGCTGGAAGCCGATCATCGTCCTATGTAAACCGACAACCAGCCGCCTACGGTTTGCGTGCGCGTGGCTTGCTTTTCTTCGGTGCGGGAGATTCCGACTCCAGCAGGCTGATCCGCAACGGCTTCTGGCAGACCCTTGCCTTGTGCAATATTTTCAGTACTTCGGGCGGCATGCCGGTCGGGAGCTGGACCGTGGAATGATCGTCGTTGATCTTGATGTAGCCAATGAACTGACTGTCGATATCCGCCTCGTTGGCAATCGCGCCGACGATTTCCCCAGGTTTCACACCGTCCGCCCGCCCCACTTCAAGCCGATACGTATCCATCGGAACGTCGGACTCGACGCGGGCACGCTTGCGTACTCGGGGCTCTTCGGCACCAGCCGCCGGCGCTGCCCTTTCCGCCCGCTCACGAACCGGGCGCTCCCGGACAGGACGTTCACGCTCTCCTGCAGGACGCTCCCGGTCCCGGCGGGCGGAGGGTTCGCGCTCCTCGCGCCGGGCCGGCTTTTCTGCGGGCCTGTCTTTGAGCAGCAAGGGCTGCTCGCCCTGGGCCATGACCGCCAGTGCCGCAGCGATCATCACGGGATCGGTATCGGTTTCCTGCTGGAAGTCCTGCACAAGCTGCTGATATAGCATCAGATCCTGGCTGGCCAGGGTTTCACTGAGTTTGCGCTTGAACTTCTGAACGCGCTGCTCGTTGATATCCGCCGTCGACGGCAGGGTCATGGCTTCGATTGATTGGCCTGTGGCCCGTTCGATCGCACGCAGCATCCGGATTTCGCGCTGGGCTACAAAGAGTATCGCTTCTCCCGAACGGCCCGCACGCCCCGTGCGGCCGATCCGGTGGACGTAGGCTTCCGAATCGTAGGGGATGTCGTAATTGAAGACGTGGCTGATTCGCTCTACATCCAGACCCCGGGCGGCCACGTCGGTGGCAACTAGAAGGTCGACTTGCCCGTTTTTGAGCTTCTCTACGGTTCGCTCCCGCAATACCTGCGAGATGTCGCCATTAAGAGCTGCTGCGCTGTACCCTCTCGCTTCCAGCTTTTCGGCCAGTTCCACCGTGGCCGTCTTGGTGCGCACGAAGATGATCATGGCATCAAACGGCTCGACTTCCAGAATCCGCGTCAAGGCGTCCAGTTTGTGCAGTCCGTTCACGGCCCAATAGCGCTGGCGGATGGTTTTGGCCGCCGTGGTTTTTACGTCGATTTTGACGTGCTGCGGATTGACCAGATAGGTATTGGCGACTTTGGCAATCGGTTTGGGCATGGTGGCTGAAAACAGCGCGATCTGCCGGTCTGTAGGTGCCTGGGCCAGAATCCACTCGACATCATCGATAAATCCCATGCGCAGCATTTCGTCGGCTTCATCGAGGACAAAATGGCGAATGCTGTCGAGTTTAAGTGTCCCTTTACGCATATGGTCCATCACCCGGCCCGGCGTTCCGACCACGACATGGACTCCACGTTTGAGCGCTTTGATCTGTGCGGGATACGCCTGACCGCCATAGATGGGCAGGATATGAAAACCCGGCATGCATTGCGCGTAAGTCTGAAAGGCCTCGGCGACCTGAATGGCCAGCTCCCGCGTGGGTGTAAGTACCAGCACCTGCGGCGATTTTCCCTTCAGGTCAAGCTGTTGCAACAGTGGCAGCGCGAATGCGGCAGTTTTACCCGTTCCCGTCTGAGCTTGTCCCAGGACGTCCCGACCCGCCAGAAGTGGCGGGATACTTTGCGCCTGAATAGGTGAAGGGGTTTCATAACCGACGACGGACAATGCGCGCAGCAATGCGTCGCTCAGGCCAAGCTCAGCGAAAGAAGGTAAGGGTTGACTCATATAATGATCCTGCTGTGTTCGAATACGGCGCTGCACGCGGCAATCTTGCATCACCGGGTCGAGCCAAAAGGGGCGCGATTATACCCGCTCAGCCGGCGGCTTGCCCGTATTTCGTCGCCTCGGTCGGCACGGTACCCGGTGGGTGTGAAATAAGTGACTGATTAGCAGACTCAGATCCTGAAAAGGATCTGATGAAACGTGTGATTCTGCCATCCGGTGGCAGACAAATGAAGCGGACAAAAAAAGGCGGGCAATGCCCGCCTGAATAATCGGAGTAAAACTCCAAAGTGAACCGCTGTCCCTCCGGCATCCCTTCCCCGACCAGTCTGGTCAGCCTTGCGGGCGGAGCAACTTCACTATGGTCAGATCACAGTCCACGACAGATGGAATCCGGCGAATCAACTGTATGAAGGTACCTTATAGTCATTTCGAATTCATGTCAACGACCGCATCCGGAATTAATGCGAGGCTTATCACACTCCAGGGAAAAGCGTCTCGACAAGGTAAAAATGCGAAGGTCTGTCACTTGACGGCCGCTTCTCGGCCCGGGAGCGCACTGGGCCGGGCGCCGTTTAAATTCTCCAGCTTGCCTTCCTGTTCGAATTCGAACAGCTCCACTTCATCCTTGAGCTTTACCTTCCCGGAAATTTTATAGTGCGCGCCCTGAGGCTCCTGCAGCACTGAAAGAATTGCCGGCAGGTACGACCCATAGGGCAGCTCCACCGGCACACGTACCCGGCGGGTCTGAATTGCCGGAAAGGTTTCCCGCTGTACGATGCGCCCGCGCAACGGTTCCAGCTGATTCAACTGCAGCTGATAAAAAATCACGTCTACGGTCAGGGGCTCTGGATTGGGGTTCTCCACCTGCAATTCCAGGAGTACTTTAGCGCCGCCGAGACCGACTGAAGCCAGCCCCAGATTCACGACTTCGACTTTGGGTGAAAGACGCTGCGGCGGTGCCTGACTGGCAGGCGAGCCGTGTTTCATACCGTCTTGCGCTGGCGCGGGTGCTTCGCCCTTTGCCGGCAGCGGATTCACCAGGGCGCCGAGTAACCCTAAAACCGCAATCACCAATGTCTGTTGCTTTTTGCTCATGTCAGTTTACTCAGCAATTAAACGAAGGACCTGCCCGCAAAACCATGCTCCATAGGTGCCTAGCGCATAGCCCAGCACGGCCAGCAGCACCCCCACCGGCGCCAGGGACGGATGGAAAGCGGACGCGACGACGGGAGCCGATGCTGCCCCGCCCACGTTTGCCTGACTGCCCACGGCCATATAAAAAACCGGTGCCTTGATCAGCCGGCAGACGACTAACATGAGGCTCGCGTGTACGGCCATCCAGATAGCACCCAGCACAAACAGCATCGGCTGTCGGGCTATGGCGGCAATATCCATATGCGTTCCGATGGCGGCAACAAGGATATAAATAAACACCGTGCCCACCTTCGACGCGCCCGCGCCCTCATAGTTGCGTGCCCGGGTAAACGACAACGCGAGTCCGGCTGTGGTGGCGATGACAATCAGCCAGAAAAACTGGCTCGTGAGGCTCAGACGTTCACTTGCGGGGAAATTTTCTGCAAACCAGGGGGCCAGAAAATCAGCGGCGAGATGCGACAGCCCGGTTACGCCCAGACTGATCGCAAAAATCATTATCAGATCCGTGGCCGTCGCTACCCGCGCCATTTTTTTCTGTAAGGTTTCAACCCGGTCCTTCAGCGCTTCCACAGCCGAGGTGTCCGCCCCAATTCTGGCGTCGATTTTTTTGCTGTTGCCAGCCATGTAAAGCAACACTGCCATCCAGCAGTTTGCAATCACCACATCGACGGCCACCATCGCGGAAAAAAGCTGATCGCTCACTTCGTAGATCTCCTTCATGGCGGCCTGATTCGCTCCGCCGCCAATCCAGGAACCCGCCACCGTCGTCATGCCTCGCCAGACGGCATCCGGCCCCGCGCCACCGACTGATTCCGGACTCAGCCACGACATGATCAGCAGTGCTATGGGACCGCCGATGATAATGCCCAGCGTCCCTGTCAAGAACATGATCAGTGCTTTGGGACCAAGATTGATAATACCCTGCAAATTGATATTCAGGCACAGCAGCACCAGCGCAGCGGGCAACAGATATCGGGACGCGACAAAATATATCTGCGAATTTTCGCTGTCGATGATGTTAAAAGTGGACAGCAGGGACGGCAGGAAATAACACAGCAAAATGGCAGGAACGTACCGGTAAAAACCGCTCCAGAATGGATGCTTGCTCTGGGCGGTATAAAAAACCCCACCCAGGATGATCGCGAGCAACCCCATGGTTACCGCGTCGTTGGTAATCATGCTGCACCGCCACATGCGTCAATGGGTAATTTGACGATTCCCGTCCCGCTTACCAGCCGCATTGCAACCCCGCATTTTCCTTTTCCAGCCAGGTCATCAAAGGGGCGTAATATTCGATCAATGCAGATGCATCCATCTCGCGTGTGCCGATCGATTCTTCGAGGATGTCCTGCCAGGGCTTGCTGGCGCCGGCGGCCAGCAGTTTCTGCAGTTTTTCACCGGCAGCCTTGCTGTTGTAGATAGAGCATTCATGCAAAGGCCCGTCGAACCCGGCCGCATCGCACAATGCCTTGTGAAACTGGAATTGCAGGATGTGGGCGAGGAAATACCGGGTATACGGCACATTGGCCGGGATGTGGTACTTGGCACCCGGGTCAAAGTCAGCCTCGGTGCGCTCGACAGGCGCGCGGATGCCTTGATATTCGGTGCGCAGCGCCCACCAGGACTTGTTGTAGTCCTCCGGTTTGATTTCGCCGGAGAATACCCGCCAGCGCCACTGGTCGATCAGCTTTCCGAATGGCAGGAAGGCGATCTTGTCGAGCGCAGATTTCATCTGGTGATTGATCACTGCTTTCTCGTTGGTGACCACCGTGTCGATCAGGCCGATTTCTTTCAGATAAGCCGGGGTGATCGACAGCGAAATGGTGTCGCCAATGGCTTCATGAAAGCCGTCATGCGCGCCGCTTTGAAACAGCATCGGCTGATGATTGTAGGCGAGATCGTAGTAAATATGCCCGAGCTCATGGTGGATGGTTTCAAATTCTTCTTCGGTCGGTTCAATGCACTGTTTGATGCGTACATCCTCGCCACCATCCATCGACCAGGCGCTCGCGTGACAGACCACTTCCCGGTCTTTGGGTTTTGTGAGCATGGATTTTTCCCAAAAACTGTCCGGCAATTTCCGCAAGCCCAGGGATACGAAAAACTGCTCGCCGATTTGGGTGATGGCGACCGCATCCTTTTTCTGGGCGACCAGTGCCGCCGTGATGTCCAGATCGCCCACGCCCGGGTAAGGCTGGGTCAGATCGTAAATCTTGCCCCACTGCTGACTCCACATGTTGCCCAGCAGATGCGCCGGAATAGGTTGATCCAGGGGCACTCTCTCCTTGCCGTAATGTTCGGACAGATCCGCCCGCACCCGGCAGTGCAGGGCGTTGTACAGCGGCTTGACCTGCCCCCAGAGGCGCTCGACTTCCGCTTCAAACTCCGGTGCCGGCATGTCGTAGCCGGACTTCCAGGCATCGGCCAGACTGGTCAGTCCGTAAGCCTGCGCGCCGGCATTGGCAATTTCCACAAAGCGTTGATACCGGTCCCGATATTTCGGCGACACACTGCGCCAGCCGATCCAGGCGTCGAGCTGCTCGGCGTAATCGCGGCTGTTGGTCAGCACATCGGATAACTCGTTCAGTGTCCGGCAGACTTCCTTACCTTCCACCTGCTTGCAATATTTGCCCGAGCCGTAGATACCTTCCATTTCCGTGCCCAATTTCGCCAGCTCGGCCCTGTCCCTGGGAGAATCCGGAGGCAGGGTCGTTTTTCCGAGGGTAAGATTGTCGTACGCCTTGCGCTGCTGCGGCGTCATTTCCACATCTTTGTATTGGCGCGCTTCTGCGAGCATTTCTTTTTCCAGCGCCATCAGCCGTTCATTTGCCTTGCTTGCAAGCAGTCCGGAATCCTCGTTGATATAGGTCATGTAAACCCAGTTGGCGGCGCTGTATTCGCGCATGGCTTCGAGGTAGCGCCGGTTGACGCTGTCGATAAACTCCGCGACCGACTGCTGCGATGTTGACGCGCTCGGAGTTGACTGGCAGGCACTGAGCACCAGGACTGCGGATGTGCAGGCGACAAGTGCGGCCGGTAATTTGCGGATCCGAAACGATAAAGGCATACGAATTTTCCTTTGGGTCGAATTTGTTATTTTCTTCAAAACGGAAATCTTTAAAAAAAGCGGCTCACCTACTTCACGCCTCCCATGCCTTTTTTCAGCAGCGGCGCCACCACCAGCATAAACACTCCGAAACCGATACCTGACCACATGAGCAGTTCAAACAGGGCGGTGTAATTACTTAACACTTCCTGGGCCGAGCGATCCGTCACCGGTGTATCCAGGGCGGCGAGTTTGGACAGCCGCGTCGCCACGGTTTCCGACAGGGCCGTCGCCACAAACCAGGTACCCATGCTGATACTGACCACCCTGGCGATTGAAAGCTTGGTTACCGCTGACAGCCCGATGGGCGATAGAAACAATTCCCCGGTGCTATGCAGCAGGTAGGCAAGTACCAGCCAGGTCGCGGCGACCTTGCCGTCGGCATCCGGAAACTGCGCACCGATCACCAGCATCGCAAACCCCAGACCGGCCTGCAGGATACCCAGGGCAAATTTCACCGGAGTCGAGGGATTCAGATTGCGCTTTTCCAGCCAGGGCCACAATAACGCAAATGGAATCGCCAGCAGCATGATAAAGCCGGCATTCAAGGCCGCGAACTGACTCGCCACAAATGAAAAACCGCCGACTTCACGGTCAATAACGCGATCCGCGAACAGCGTCATGGAACCCGCTGACTGCTCAAAGAGCGACCAGAACACAATCGCCGACACGATCAGGGTCATCAGCACCAGAGTCCGTGAATATTCCACCGAGTAGTGATAGCGATAGCCATATCCCAGAAACCCCAGCAGCACCAGCAGCGCCAGGTACATGCTCGCCTCGGTGATGGCCTCCGAGGCCTGAATTACGTCATTCTGCAAAAACACACTGGCGATGCCGACGGCAATGGTCGCCAGCGCAAACCCGATGACGGGACGGCGGCCCGGTGACTGGTGATGCAGCATGGCAAACGCGAGAATGCCGACGATGCCCGCCACCAGAAAAATATTTTGAGTGATGTGAACGACGGGTTCACTCTGAACAAGAAACCAGGTCACCGCCAACGCCGGCAGCACCGCCAGATAGATAATCCATTCGCGCGTTAAAAGCCCGAGCATAGGCTGTCGTAGCAGGACAGGATGCGGCGGGTCTGCATAACCCTGCAGATATTTTTGCCCCCACAGAAATGTGAACAACCCGGCGATCATGCCGATTCCCGCCAGGCCAAACCCGTATTTCCAGCCATAGGTCTCGCCCAGATAGCCGCATACCAGCGTCGCTATGAACGAGCCTACATTGATGCCCATATAAAAGATGGTAAAGCCGGAATCACGGCGGGGGTCATTATCGGGATAGAGCTTTCCGACAATGACCGAGATGTTGGGCTTCAGAAATCCCACCCCCACCACAATAAAGGAGAGCGCCAGAAAAAATATATTCAGCGCAGCTGTATCCCGGTGAGTGATCGCCTCGGTAAGCGCCGTTCCGGCCGCGATTACCCGGCCATCCTGCAAGGCCAGATCGTCAACCAGAATGGTGCCGACACTGTAGAACCTCGCCTGCTCACCTTCAAAGGCCATCAACAGATGCCCGATCGTTAACAGGATTGCCCCGATCACGACCGCCTTGCGAGTCCCGAGATAGCGATCCGCCAGCAGCCCGCCGATCACCGGCAGCGCATAGACAAGCCCGGCGTACGAACCTAGCACGTCGAGCCCGGCGCTATCGTTGAACAGATGGTATTTTGTGAGATACAGCAACAACAGATACTTCATGCCGTAAAAGGAAAAGCGTTCCCACATCTCCGTGGCAAAGCAGACATACAACCCTTTCGGATGCCCCCACAGTTCTTCGGGTCTGCCCGGATTGCCGGACGCGCCCTGCTGGTCGATCTGTGAATCGTCGGTCATGTCGCCACTCTTGTGAAACGGACGGTGTTCTGATTATCGCGACATCGCGTTATAAAGAAAGCGGAATCTGGAAACTCTGTCACAGTCATTATAATTTTCTTGAATTAGCCTTCCATTGCCTTGCTGATTTACCCGTCTGGTATGCAAGGAACTGGCAACCATAATAATCAAAGGTCTGACGCGACGACGGGTCCGTTCCGGGGTCAATGGACGGGCAACTGCGGTGGAACCAAATCCAGGTAGACAACATGTTATTACGCTCAGTCACATTTCTGGTTTGCTGCCTTCTCATCGCCTGCGGCGGGCGGACAGTCCCTGACCCGGATGACAATGCTTTGCCAGCGGCGTCGATCGCGCTGAAGCGTCTGGGGCACGCGACTTTCGAATTTGTGGCGGTCAATCAGGCGCCCTCGGTCAGTTTCCACTGGGACATGGGGGACGGCGAGATGCTCGCAGGCCCTGAAATCCGCCACAGCTATTCGGCCACCGGGGAATTTGAAGTCACGCTGACGCTCAGCAACCAGCTGGGTGAAACTGACTCTGTCAGCACGTCTGTTCATGTTCGCAACACCGCGCCGGTCGCAAAAATGTCTGTACGAACCGAAGGCTTGCAGGTTTTGCTGCAGGCCGATCCAAGCTCCGATGTGGATAACAACATCGACAAGTATGAATGGCACATAAACGGGCCGGGCATAAACGGACTGGAGCACGACGGCCCCGAAGTCACCCTGACACTGGATGAGCCGGGCATCCTCGAAATTTCCCTGACCGTCGTCGACAGCTTTGGTGAAGCCAGCACCCCGGAGAGCCGGAACCTGGACGTGACCGGCGCCGACAATTCGACGCCTGAAGCCATCATCGACACTCTTGTGTATCGCAATTACCTGCGCCTGCTCGGTGCCAACAGCAAGGACGCCGATGGCGACACGCTCACTTATCAATGGTCACTGAGCGACGGTACGACCTATGCCGGAGACAATATAGTTCACTCGTTCACGGATGTTGGAGAGTACGACATTACCCTGCGGGCATTTGACGGCGAAGTTTACTCCGAATCCGAGACGCAGGTGACCATTGAAGAGATGGATGATGTCAGCAAACCCTATCGCAAGCATCTGTTCGAGGCTTCCCTCGACCTGCTGCGACGCTGCGGCTACTGCCACCGCAACCGTGAGCCTCTGCTCGGCGAATACAGCGATATCGACCGCGTCGATGCGGAATTTTCCGCCCTGCTGCTGAACCGCTCAGCCATGCACATGTACAGTTTTCCTGCTGAACAGAATGGTCGCCGACACCAGGGCGTGATCAGTGGGCGGGAAATCGATGCAGGCGACATGATACGGGAGCACCTCGAGCTCTGGCACACCATTATTAGTGGCATGGCCGAGTACTACGAGCTGGAGAAACCCTGATTCCTCGACGCAATCCTGAACCGGTTTGACCTCCCGTCAAGCCTCCTGCATACTTCCGCGTCCCAATCTGCCGCAGACCGGCACGCGCGGTTTCGCGCGCAGTTGTTTTTGACCACGCCGTTAATCTGAGCGCACTAATAACCAGGCACATGGAACCGTCATGATTCGGCATTCGCTGACCTTCATTGCGCTCACCGGGCGTGCTCTTTTGTTATATCTCGCCGTGACAGGCGTGGCCTCCGCGGAGCAACATCCGGCCGCTGGCAATAGCGATGACGCCACGCTGTTCCCCGAGACTGAGCTGACCGCTTATCTCAACCCTGCAGACATCGAAAAAATCGGCGAAGTCGCTTTTACACGTTGCCGCGTGAGCGACCGGCAGCAGATCAATTATCTGCACGCCGAATGTGGTTTCGTGAAGGTTCCGGAAAATTATGATGCGCCGGAGGGCAAAGCCATCGAGCTGTTTGTCCTGCGGCTGAAGTCTTCTGCGAAAAAACCGGCGCTGACGCCATTGCTCGCGTTTGACGGCGGACCGGGTTCTGCCGCCAGCGATACCCTGCTTTTCGGCTCGAACAAATTTCTCGAAAAGGTCCGCCGGCAACGGGATATTTTCCTGGTTGATCAGCGCGGCACCGGCAAATCCAACGCCCTGCGCTGCCCCGAGCTGCCCGACAATATGGACCGCAGCGATCCGGAGGCGATTACCGCCATCGCAGAGGCATGCCTTCAAAGTTTTACCAGCGACCCGCGGTTGTATACCACCAGCGTCGCCGTGCGCGATTATGATCGCGTGCGACAGGCGCTGGGCCTGGGACAGTGGGATCTCTATGGCATTTCCTATGGCAGCCGTGTCGCCCTGCATTATGCCCGGCGCTTCCCGGAGGCGGTGCGCACCATGGTCCTGGACGGAGTTATCCACCCTGAGCTGAACCTGGGCATCGACGTCGCGCTGGAAAGCGAACGCGCGTTACAGCAAATGTTGACCCGCTGTCGCGACAGCGAAGATTGCGTGAAGGCTTATCCGGATCTGGAACAGGGCATTCAAACACTGCTCGCGAGCCTGAAACCAGGGATCACCAAGACAGTGGAAAATTTCGCCACCGGTCGAGAAGAAACCTTCAAGCTGACCCGACAGCAGCTGGTGGGCCTGATCAGGCTTTCCCTGTACTCTCCCGTCAGTGCCACCATCCTGCCACTGGTCCTGCACGAGGCCTACGCCAACGCCAACTTTGCCCCTTTGGTGCGGCGCGCTATCCAGATGGAACGGGCGGCCGAGGCGATCAGCGCCGGCATGCATGCCAGCGTGGTGTGCACCGAAGATGTCGCGTTTACCAAAACCGAGGATATCGACTTCGCCGCGCTGGAACGTTCTTATATGGGGAAAGAGTTTTTCGAGACGCTGCGCAAGCTCTGCCTGAGCTGGCCCGCCGGTGTGCGCGATGAAGACATCAAGCAGCCGCTGCGCAGCAGCATCCCCACCCTGTTGCTTTCCGGCTCCAGCGACCCGATTACCCCACCGGCCTACGCGGACAAGGTCGCGGCGCACCTGGAAAAACACCAGCATATCGTCGTTAAGGATTTCGGTCACGGGGTGGCCACGGCCGGCTGCATGCCGACCCTGATCGGCCGGTTTCTGGAAAAACCCGAAGACTTGCCATTGGCTCCGGATTGCCTGAACAAACTCAAACCCGACCCCTTCTTCATCGATTTCAACGGCCCATCACCCTGAGGAAGCCCGGTTCCGATGATAGTTGCACATAGCCTGAGCAAGTCTTTTACCAAAAAAGGTTCCCGGCGGACCGAAAAAATCAGGGCCATCACCGATGTCTCCTTCTGCGCGGAAGATGCACAGATCACCGGGTTGCTCGGCCCCAATGGCGCCGGTAAATCCACCACCCTGCGCATCCTTGCAACGCTGCTGAAACCCGATCAGGGTTACGCCACCTACGATGGCCTGGATATCCGCACTCACGCGCTGGAGATCCGTCAACAAATGGGTTATCTGCCCCACAATGCCGGCATCTACCCGAAGCTTACCGCCCGGGAGAACATCGAATATTTCGCCCGGCTGTGCGGCGTCAACGGGCCGGATGTGCGGCGCTGGATCGATGAACTGATAGAAATGCTGGATATGGGGGAATTTATCGAGCGGCGCGCCGACGGCTTTTCCCAGGGGCAGAGAACGAAAGTGGCGCTGGCCCGAGCGATGGTTCACAAACCTAAAACCCTCCTGCTGGACGAGCCCACCAACGGTCTGGACGTTATGGCAACCCGCAATCTGCGCAAGATCATCCGCCGGTTGCGCGAGCAGGGTCACTGCATTGTTTTTTCCAGTCACATCATGCAGGAGGTAGGCGCCCTGTGCGACCGCATTGCGATCATCTCGGACGGTGCCATCGTGCTGACGGATACCCTCGCCGGAATCCAGGCAAAAACAGGTCAACAGGATCTTGAGGATGCCTTTGTGATTGCGATTGGCGAGTCTCTGGAGGAGGACGCATGAACCGCTTTTTTTCCATTGTGAGCATCGTCGCCATCAAGGAGATCCGCGAGAACCTGCGGGATAAGCGCGCACTTTTTTTCGCCTTTATTTACGGGCCGCTTTTGATGCCCGCCCTGATGCTTGGGCCTGCCTTTGTGGCAGCCAAGTCCAACTTCGTCGATTACGAAGTGGAGAAAACCATCCATGTCGCGGGCGCGGAATACGCGCCCAACCTGATCCAGCGACTGCGCGAAAACAATCTGGATGCCGAACCGGCTCCGCCGGACTTCAGGAAGGCCCTGCAGGAAGAGACGATCGACATGGTGCTGGAGATTCCAGGCAACTATGACGAGCGCCTGCGTGAAGGGCGTCGCGCCCCGCTGACGCTGTATTTCAATGCGCTGAGCAGTCAGTCTAAAAATACCCTGCAGCAGACGCGTTCCGCGCTCTACGGTTACAGCAATTACCTCGGGCACCTGCGCCTGAGCGCGCGCGGCCAGGAACCGGATCTGGCCAATGCCCTGAGCATCATCGAGCAGGATATTTCCAGCGAAAAATTCGGCGACAAATTCTTCAGCGGCATGCTGTATTTTCTGCTGGTCTTCAACATGGTGATGGGCGGCTTCTATCTTGCTGTCGACAGTACCGCCGGAGAGCGCGAGCGCAACAGTCTGGAAACCCTCCTGAGTCTCCCGGCCCGGCGCGAGGCCTTCGTCTTCGGAAAATATCTCGCTATCCTCACCTTTGTGGCTCTGTCGAGCCTTGCGACCTTCGTCACGGTATTTCTGATGCTGGAGCTTCTGCCGCTGGACAAACTGCCGTTGTTCGCAGGCATGACCAGTTCCAATCTGTTTTACGGGTATGCCATCATTCTGCCCAGCGCGCTGTTCAGTGCTGCCGTGCTGGTGACCGCGGCGGCGTTTACCAAAAGCGTCAAGGAAGCCCAGACTTTTCTGGGAATTCTGTTCCTGTTGCCCATGGCGCCTTTCGGCATTTCCCAGATCACCAATGTGCCATTGGAATACTGGACGTTGTGCATACCTTTCCTCGCACAACATCAATTGATTGAAGCGGTGTTTCTGGGTGAAACCATTCACTTCGCGCAGGTTGCAGTTTCGATCCTCGCAATCATTGTCAGCGCCTTTTTGCTGCTTGCCCTGGCGAGTGCCTTCTATCGCAGCGAACGAATTCTGGGCAGTTCCTGATTTAGACGTGATTGATTAAGGAACCTCTGATCAAGTCCGAATAGCGTCTGTCCGGACTTGACCAGAGGTTCCCTAAACCAGATGACGACAGGCCATCCAGATTGCCATGGCGATCATTAACAGATTCTCTGTCAGTGACACAAAACCGAGCGGCACATTGCTCGACCCGCCGACACAGGCGCACTTCAGCTCGCGCCGGTCAACATACACGGCCTTAAACACCGAAACTGCGCCGACAGAGCCGATAAACAGTGCGACGGGCACCGACAGCCAGGGCAGAAGGCCACCGATCATCAAGATGCCCGCTAAACCTTCCGCAAAGGGATAGATGTAGGAATACGGCACCCATCGCTTCGCAAGCATGTCGTAGTTCAAGAACATGGTGGCAAAACTCTCGACATTCTGAAGTTTCAGAAGCGCCAGAATCGCCATACTAAAGCCGATGAACCACTCCACAGCCCGCGCAGTAAACGGGGTGCCGTAAGCAGCGGCGCTTGTCGCGAGGGCCATCAGGAACGTGATAGCAAAGAGCGCAATTACCGGCCTGTAACTTGTTGCTTTAGGATCCACGACACGTTTGCCAAAGTGACGGCGCAGGTCGTCGTACCCTCCAACCCTGTGATCGCCGATAAACACCTGCGGCGTCGTCGTCACCCCATATTCTGCCTTGAATGCATCGGTTTGCGCGCGCGAGGTCAACCAACGGTCATCCACTTCATAACCCTGTCGACGCAAGAGATGCTTCGCTTTTAAGCCGTAAGGACAAACGTGCGTATCCATAACCATGCGATAGAGGGTGGCTTTCCTGGAGGTTCCTGGTGTCTTGGGTGAGGTTGTCAAGGCAGTCTCCTGGTTTTCTGGATTGGGTCAGGTTTATCCTAGACCCTGTACCATGGTACGGAGTCAAGGCCATATGTTTGCAATCGGAAAATTCGCGGCTGCTGCCGGTGTTGGGGTCGAAACGGTCCGCTATTATCAGCGGAGCGGGCTGCTCGAAACGCCAATGCGTGAGGGAGGAATACGCCGATACGGGAATGAAGACTTACGCCGACTACGCTTTATTCGCAAGGCAAAAGCGGCGGGATTCACTCTCTCAGAGATCAAGGAGTTGATCGAGCTGGATTCGAGCGAGGATCGTCACCGAGCGCGTGATCTCGCCAGAGCCCGCATCGAAGTACTCGACGCCAGGATTCTGGAGCTACAACTGGCACGCGAGGCTCTGGCGACGCTTGCAAAAGAATGCGCCGGAGGCAGTCGAGGCCCTTGCCCGATTCTGGAATCGTTTGATGTCTGAAATACGTACGCGTTCAGCAAGGTACGCCTTGACCCAGGGAACCTGTCTCAACGGCTCGTCGCCCTCGCGCACGCGGGGCCCACGAACCCCGGAAGGGT